>CAYUWA010000007.1:37815-43476 GCA_964448505.1 uncultured Gammaproteobacteria bacterium
CTTTAATAACGTATTCCGACAATTTTTCAACCGTCTCGTCCTGACAATCGCTAATCGCGATTATCTTCCCTCCTCGGGCTCGGACTTCTTGCATATTGCTTAATATTTTTTCAAAAATCGGACCCTCATTAACGATAAAAATAACGAACATATTCTCATCAATAAGCGCAATCGGACCGTGTTTCATTTCTGCCGCCGGGTAACCTTCGGCGTGAATATAAGAGACTTCTTTTAATTTTAAGGCTCCTTCAAGCGCCACCGGAAAATTTATTCCCCGCCCTAAATATAAGAAATTTTTGGCCTCAACAAAATTATGGCAAATACTTTCTATATCATTAGCGTCGTTTAAAATAGACTGAACTTTCCCGGGAATAGTTAAAAGCTCTTCGGCTAATTTATTATCGGTAACTCCTGAAATTTCTTTTTTGAAATATAATGCTAAAAGAATAAGCGCCGTAACTTGTGAGGTAAAGGCTTTAGTACTGGCAACGCCAATTTCCGGACCGGCGTGAAGATAAATTCCCGAGCCGACTTCCCGAGAAATTGTTGAACCGACAACATTAATTATTCCTAAAGTCTCGCAAACTTTTGCCTCCCTTAAAGCCGCTAAAGTATCGGCGGTCTCACCGGATTGAGAAATAACAATTAATAGATTACTTGAGCCGATTATCGGGTGACGGTAGCGAAATTCCGAGGCGTAATCAACCTCAACCGGCAAGCCGACAATTCTTTCCAATAAGTATTTGCCGATTAAAGCGGAGTGCCAGCTCGTTCCACAAGCGGTAATAATTATCCGGTCTATTTTTTTAAAATCAAGATTGACGGAAAGCTTGAACTCGCCATGATTTATTCGGCCAAGCAAAGTACTCTCAATTGTTTTTGACTGTTCAAAAATTTCTTTAAGCATAAAATGTTTGAAACCGCCCTTTTCCATTTCTTCAATTGTCCATTTTATTTCGCTTATTTCACTATTTAAAATATCGCCGCTAATATTTTTTAAACAATAATTATCCGGCGTCAGTATCGCGATTTCGTTATCTTTTAAGTAAACTACCTGCTTGGTATATTCTAAAATCGCCGACGCGTCAGAGGCGACGAAGGTTTCCCCTTCCCCTACTCCGATAATTAATGGCGAACCGCGCCGCGCCGCGATAATTTTCTTCTCGTCCTTACACATAATTGCCAGCCCGAATGTTCCCTCTAAACAATTAATTGTTTTAATTACCGCTTCTTCTAAATTTCCTTCGTAAAATTTTTCAATTAGGTGCGCGATAACTTCCGAATCGGTTTCCGAAATAATCTTATGCCCCTCACTTTCTAATAAGGATTTTAGGGTTTGAAAGTTTTCAATAATTCCGTTATGAACGATAGCGATATTATTTTTACAATCAAGGTGGGGATGAGCGTTAATTTCGTTCGGCTCGCCGTGCGTCGCCCAGCGGGTGTGGGCGATACCGATTGTTCCGGAAAATTCTTTATAGTCTAATTCACCCTCTAAAGAGCTTATCGGCCCTTTTTTCTTAAGGACTTTTAATTTTTGGTTTTCTAAAATACAAATCCCGGCGCTATCATAACCGCGATACTCTAAGCGCTTTAGCCCGGAGATTAAAATTGGCGCCGCTTCTTTTTTTCCTAAATAACCGATTATTCCGCACATAAAATATATGTTTTAGTGTTTGATAAAATTTTAAAACCGACTTTTTCGTAAACCGCCGCTCCTTTTAAGGAAGCTGTTAGACAAGCGCTGGAATAGCCGAGCTTAGTCGCTTCTTGTAATAAGAATTTGACCATAAGACCGGCGTATCCTTTTCCCCGCGCGGAAACTATCGTTCCGATATTTTCAACGGAGAAGTTATCAAAGGCGAAATAGCCGCCGCTGGAAACTGCTTGGCCATTTTTATAAAGAAGAAAAAACTTAATTTTTTTGTCTTCGGGATTAAGAATAAACTCTTCCAGAAAACCAAATTTCCTCTCGCAATCGGCGACTTGATAATCAAAGGCGGCGGCAAATATAGTTTTAAAAATATTTAAATCCCCTTCGCTTTCGACTGCTTTGATTTTTACATTATCCGGCAAGATAAACTCGTCCTGAAAAGAATCAAGACTATCTATTTCCATGGCAAAACCTCTATTCTTTAATTCAAACCCATTGGCCAATAAAATATGGTCGTCACTTTCGCTACCAGAAAGTTTTAATCTAAACGGTTCGTCACCGAAAAAAGTCTTAATTGTTTCTAAATCCGAAATTGAAAAATTCTTATTTAAGCTATGCGCTTGGTTGTAGCGGATATCAATAAAAGACTCAGTCTTAAGCAAAAGCAAATCGCCTGTCTTCTGAGCAATTACCTTTTTCCCGGCGTATTCCAACATCTGATAAGTCGTTCGCCGCGAAGGGTCAATATTTAAAAAAACCTTTTCTTCTAACATAGTTTTAAATACTCCCCCTCGCTAATTATCTCAACGTTGCCGTCTATAACTTTAAGGGCGGATTCATCATCAAGCGCATAAACTGTTTTCCCGGTTTCTGCGGCCAGCTTTTCAATAATTTCTTTCCGAGACGTGGGATGACTCGGAGAATTAAAATGAGGTTTAATATAAAAATCTACAAGGTTCAAAGCGGCTTCGCTTCTATAACCAAAATTCTCTTCGCAATATTTCTTTTTATCATCGTTGCTACCGGCCAGGTTTGGATTTGTTACTATGCTTCCGGCACTGATTCCGGCATAAACCCTAGTCTTTAAAAGTTCCGGCAATAACTCGGCTAGCCCAGATTCTTCAAGCCAATGCATTAGATAGACAGTATTGCCGCCAGAAAAAAATAAAACATCCCCATTTTCTAGCTTCGGCAACCAAATCTCTTTAGGAAGAGCGGAAATATCAACGATATCTATAAACTTACATCCCTGTTTTTTAATATTATAGAGATCATTTATAAACCAGCCCTTATCTCCGCGCGTCACATTCACGGCTGTTGGAATAAAAACAATGGTCGTTTCCGAGGCTGGCTTCCCTACTAATTCAAATAAAGCCCGGCTAATAGACTCATTAGAAAGCCCGTTTGATGTTAAAAGTAGTTTCATAAATAAATAAATATATTATTAATAAGACTAGGCCTCACTAATTACTTCAAAGTCATTAGCTTTGGCGCTACCAGTTACCGTAAAGCCATAAACATTCTTAGCAATATCTTGATTCAATAGTTTTTTAGCAGTCTCGTTTAAAGTAGCACCCGATCCGGTTACATCATCAATTAATAGAATATTTTTATACTGGTTGCCGCCGGAGACAACTATTGTTCTATTCGCATTCAATATTCTATCTTTAATATTTTTCAAGCTTTTCTGTTGGACCGGTACCAACCCGTTATATTTATTTATTAGTATCACCGGCAACCCAACTCTGATTTTTTTAGAAATAAAGGTCATCAACTGAGCCTTACGCATAACCGTCGGCGGAATAAACCCGATAGCATCAATATGATATTTATCAATAATATATTTAACGCTCTCCCTGATACTATCTACTATAATATTCATAACAGCGGCATTGGTTTGTCCGGCTTTCGCTATTCTTATCATTTGACTAAGATAAGTTTTACCAAAAACTGGCAAAGCATCAAAATCACGATGAAATAATTTTTTCAACCCAGTTTCATCACCGAATACTTGTTTGATTTTTTCAGTGGCATCAATCAAAAAAACTTTATCTTGGTCATTATAAAATTTACGGCGAGTGTCCAGATACTCCTGAGCCAAAGATGGAAAATCATGACGACCGGATTTATTTTC
Organism: uncultured Gammaproteobacteria bacterium; assembly: GCA_964448505.1. GTDB lineage: Bacteria > Patescibacteriota > Patescibacteriia > Patescibacteriales > UBA12465 > UBA12465. The sequence continues at coordinate 41,604 of CAYUWA010000007.1, forward strand.
CGCCCAATAAAGAAAGCCTGTGACGCCTTTTAAAAGCTGACCATCAGGAGTAACATAAGCATAATATTTGTTAATTATCTGCTGCTGCTCAGGAGATAGTGCATGAACATTATTCTGCAAAACCAACCTATAAATAATTTTTTTAGGTGGGGCGCCCTGTTTTAATATGCTTCCATTATCAACAAAAGGTTTAATATTTTTTTTCGCTGACTGGATGCCGACCCCCCAAGCTCGAGCAAGCTGGTCTATATTCAAGCTATCATTACCAGAAAACAAAAATTCCAACGCCGCTTGGTTGTCGGCTAATTTATATTTAACTCCGGAACCCGACTTAGAAGTCATAAATAATTTATTATCATCAACCAAGTGATACAGGATTTTGCTCAACCAGCTGCGCGAACTATCCGCCCGATCTTCAATTTCTGAAATTGCAAAAGGACCTGTTTTTACCAGAATATCAATAATTATATTGTACATTGCATTTTTTTCTTTCATAATATGCATTATACTATATATTAATATAAAAGTAAATAGCCATTAATTTACTATTATTAAATAAAATATACAGTACGTATTGTACTGTATACAGATTTATCATAAATATACTATTTTATATTTAATATAAGAGAAAATATTAATAACGTATTATAATACATAATATTAAAATATCTTAAAAATTTGTTTCCATAAAATCCCTAACCGCTTTATATGGAATACCATGCCCAAATTTCGGGGGTCATGCCAGGGTCGCTACGATACTTTTTTGTCTTACATTAGCTAATCCTTAATTTTATCAATTTGACTTTATATTGTTAATCTAATATAATCTAATATAGTTAATATATGAGATTAAAATATATGAATTTAGAAAAAAGAATTAAAAATTTACCCTCAGCTATTTGGACGGCTATCAACAAAATTGATACATTAAATGGTGAGTGGATTGGTGGAGCAAAACTAAACCCTCAGGCCCTAGGCAGATTAAAGAAATCAGTTTTAATCACTTCTGCCGGAGCATCTACTCGCATTGAAGGATCAAAATTATCCGACGAGGATGTAGATAAATTCGTACGCGGACTTTCAATTCAGAAATTTACCGACAGAGACAAACAAGAAGTTAAAGGCTACTATGAGCTTTTAGAAAATATTTTTAATTCTTGGAAACACATTCCCTTTACCGAGAGCTCTATCAAACATTTGCACAAAGAACTATTAAAATACGCGTTTAAAGACGAAGGGCACCGAGGAGAATATAAAAAAGGAGAGAACAGAGTAGAAATGTATGACGAAACTGGCAAATCCGTTGGAGTAATTTTTGAAACGGTTCCAGCATATCTCACCCCCAAGCGAATGCAAGAATTAGTTGAGGGAACTCAGATTGCTTTAACTACAAAAGAATATCACCCCTTAGCCATCATTGGAAATTTTGTAGTGGAATTTTTAGCTATTCATCCTTTTTCCGATGGCAACGGTCGTCTTTCTAGAATTTTAACGAATTTATTGATGTTACAAACTGGATATTCATATATGCCCTACGTTTCTCATGAAAAATTAATAGAAGAATCTAAGGCTGATTATTATTTATCCTTACGCAAGAGTCAAAAAACATTAAACACCAAAAATGAAGATATTAGCCATTGGCTTAGTTACTTCTTGGCTATTGGACACACGCAAGCTAGTCAAGCGATTGAGCTGTTATCTAAAGAAAATATAGAAAAAATATTATCTCCTAAACAATTAGCGGTTTGGCGATATCTAGAAGTCTCGAGAGAGGCAACGCCGGGAGAAATCAGCCGGTCAACTGGTGTAATGCGTCCGACCGTTTCTCAGGCGGTAGATGTATTACTACGACTGAAAAAAATTGAGAGAATTG
>CAYUWA010000008.1:0-6281 GCA_964448505.1 uncultured Gammaproteobacteria bacterium
TTAGGACGCCAGGTTCTCATCCTGGTAACAGGGGTTCGATTCCCCTAGGGACTACTAACTAAAAAATACTCAGTGAATACTGAGTATTTTTTAGTTAATAATTCGCAACTAGAGGAAGCGAACAGACGGCGAGCGAGATATGAGGATGAGCGGAGTGAGTCCGAGTAATCGAGCGACGATAAACGCGACCATAGGAGCGTTTATCGGGTCCGTCCTGGACAACGAACGACGCCGTTAAGGCGTCGTGAGGCGAAATTCCCCTAGGGACTACCTATTAAGAATCAACGTTATTTTTCCAAAATCAGTTCTCCGGCAGCTAACGCTTCTTCGTGAGAAGCACAACGCGGCCACGGACGCTTTAAGGCGTCTTCGGAATCAAAAATAAATATAAAGCAATCCCCAGGGGGAACTTTACCATAGTTATTTGTTAAACCATGATCAAAATATTTCCACATAATCCGCGAATAGATAGACCAGGGTTTTGTTGATGTTTCAATCCTATGATGCACTACCTGGAGCTCTGCTTTTTTCCCATTACATAAATCTCCGGATTGAAATTCACGGAGACCCGTTTCAGTTGGTATACGAAGTATCTTTTTTTGTTCATCCGAAAATTCAAGAGTGCCTCCGGCCGCATCAAAAAACGATGTCAGCAAAATATCATCAATGCTCAAAAATACGCCGTCAGCAATAATACTCCCCTCCTCGCTCCGCGAAAACAAACCATTTCTTTTTGTAATTAGTGATTTCGCGTCTGCTTTCAAAAAAATCTCTTCGCCGCAAGCGAATATCCGATAGTCGTTTCTTGATAGAATTCGCTTTTCTGCCAATACTTGATTTTTATATTTTAACACCAAAAAAACAGATATCAATATAAGTAATACACTAATGCCCATAATTCCTAGTGTACGGATATTTTTTGTCATAAATTTCATAATTAATCTATTACTTCAAGCACGCCAATGCTTAAAAAATCTCCTTTGCGTGCTTTGATTAATTTATTATATATCTCATTCCATTTTTCAATTTTGGTAATTGTAATACATCCCAAAGAACGGCTGCCGGTGTGTAAATATCTATTCCCTTCGTGCCCAATTCTAAACCAAGTTTTCGCTCTGGATGATCTGCCCAAGTAATCCCGACCTCCCGTATGAGGATAATCTGGCAATTCAATATCATACCAACCTTTCTTCCAGGGCGTTTCTGTATAATCCGTAGCTACATATTTTTTATTATTAACAATTAGTTTCTTCTGAGAAATGGAATATTGAAGGTAAATTAATGGTTCGTGTTTTACATCGACTAAAAGTCGTGAGCTGTTATTGTTTATACTATCTAAACTAACAGACGCTTTTTGATTCTTATAAATACCTTCTAATATCGTAAAATATTCTCGTCCTTTCTCAATATATTCTGATTGCACTTTTAAAAAAGCTGGGAGATAAATTATGTTACCACTCGCTGTCTTCACTTTAAACCAACCATTATCAACGTCTGGTATATATTTTATCTTCTCTATAGCCGAAGCCTCTATAGTAATTTCAAATTTGGCGATTGATTTACCCCAATTTTTCCAGAAACGTTTTTCGCGAATTTCAATTATGAAGACAAATTTTTGTGGTTTTAAATTTTCCGTATCAACTTTAATTACTTTCTCAATATTATTTACATCATTGAATAAAGTATCCTTTTCAGTCACGGCAACCCTCATATTAACGGAAAAAGATTTTTGATCGGTTGGAAAACTTCCTATTTCTTCCGCAAGTTCAATCGTTTGACCGACTTTAATTCTTTTATCTATTTGCAAAGTCTTGTCTAGTATCTCAATATTTATGCGGATATTATCACCGACTGATTTACCTGCGTACTTTATTTTTGTGAGTTTAAATTGAATTTTTTTAAGCATAAAGATTTTATTCTTAAATTTTTAATATGTTTTCTATAATATCATTTTTCATAGACATTATTTAGAGTTATTACTTTAACAAATCATCAAGCTCGCAAGAGCGGAGCGTTGATTTATTAAGAACAATTTGTTCTTTTTGATTTAAATTATCAGCCGTTAGGCGAACAATTTTAGTAGCAACATTATCTCCGAGCATTATATGGTTTGTTTTCTTAAAAAATTTTTCTGTCTTTTGATAAAAAAGTGTGGCATATCTACCTAATTTATCCCATAATACCGGCTCGGAACTCCAATTATCATTAGAAAGATCAATTTTTTCTGTTATCATCCAGTCTATTTCAATTTGCAAATCTTCGTCAATCCAATAATCACTCATGACATAGACGACGCGCACCGACGAACCTTCTTCGGTTTTATATAGATAAGAAAAGAAAAAATTATCCGAATGAAAGTCTTGGCTAATAGAAAGCCGCTCCAACCCTTTAATTGTTCCAATCCTATACTCATCTAACAGTCTCAAATAACTTTCTCGCCAATTCGCGAGCCAGTTTTTAATAAATGCCTGGTCAACAAATAATGGTGAAAGATCATTTTTAAGATTTGTATTATTTACTTTATTCATCTGCAATGTGAGTTTGTCAAAAAGAGCGCGCGGATCTTTTATATCTATTCCTTTGGCTATAAGATAATCAAAATCCGGTATTATTTTCTTGCCCATATACCAAAGCAAATCATAAATATCACGGCCTTTTTCTTCATAAATTGCTTCTCCGACACCTCGAACGCCGCGTAAAAATATAGCCGCAATCTTACTAGCCATAAGAGCACCCATATTATAAGTTAATATCACAAATGAAAGCTGACCACGGTTTATCGGTCTTCGCTCTATTACCGTTTTTCGCGCCACAAAATGATTTAAATCAATTTTGACATGCAGCTGTCTTGACGGATGCCCAAAGCTTAATTCGTTTTCAATATTGAATTTTAGAAGTAGTCCTCTGTTATTAGTTATTTTTATTTTAAGAAAATCGTCGCCGGCGTTGTATGTAGTACTAAAATAGTTTTTTACTTCTCTTTCTAACTCCTCTAAAAATTTATTCGTTATCTCGTGTGAAATTTCGAAATCTAAATCAACGGACATCCTGTCTAACCCATGTATTATACGCAAAGCCGAACCGCCGTACATTATCCATTTGCTATATTCCTTATGATGATAAATAAAATTAAGAACATAAAACTGCAGTTCTTCTTTGAAGGCATTATAACGAGTTTCAGCGCTAATTTCTCCATAGGCTGTAAGTTCATCAAGCTTTCTTTTTAATATTGTTGTTATTTGTTCGCTCATTTTATTATTTTTTTTACCATTGAATAAAACTCCGCACGTTCCGACTCATCCATCTCGTCAATATCTATTCTTAATTCTTCTACTAATTTATTTACTCTTTCTAGACTGACCCCTCTAAACTGATTTGTTCTGAAATATAATAAATCAAACAAGGCCTTTGCGGGCGAGGCGATATAAAAATTAAACTTTCCCACTGGCGAGTCCTGGTTCCCTTCTATTAAAGAAAAATTGGAAAAATAATCTTTGTTGATTGACTGATAAGAAAAATTACCGACTTTTGTTTGATAATCTCTTGTAACTTTTAGTGTAACGGAGGTAATAGCAAAAATAGCTTCGGTTGCTAAATTATAATACTGTAAAGCGGCCCAAGAGCTAATATATGAAGGCTGGCGAACAATATTAGCTAAATAAAATGAATAAGAAATATCATTTTTATTTTTCTCAAAAAAATCCGCCGAAACATATAATCCATTCTTAAGCTGAAGAATTTCCTTGGATTTCAAAAACCGGCTAATATAAGTATTAATTGTTGAATCCTTCAGTCCCAACTGTGCTCCCAATTGATAGATTGAATTCTTACTGAAGTGTGGTAAGGAAACTAACTGGTCTAATAAGTTTTTTTTGCTTTTCATAAATATGACAGTATTGTATCATATCTAAAATAGCGTGTCAAGCTCACACCATGGCGTCTTTACATACCACTATTCTAGTATAACATTCCCCTTTACCTCTCCATTCCCCCAATAATCCCGTCAAAATTTTGAGAAATTTCAGACTTCAAGACTACGTAATAAAAACACCGAAGTCTGTTGCAGTGTTTTTTTATACCAACACTAAACCATTATCGATTCTTTATATAATTTATTATTTTTTAAAATTGATATTCCATTTTCAGCATAAAACTCAATTTTTTTCTTCTGACTATCAGATAAACTTATATAATTGCCAGATTCCAAAGCTAAAAATTTTATAATACTTAATATGTCTATTGCCATGCCTGGGCAACCATGAATTTCTATACTCCAATTTGAAGGTATGTAGTGGATAAAATTATTTCTCAAAAGATTCTTTAAAATTCTGATTGATTCTTTTTGCTTATTGTTTAAAACAAGCTCCTTGCTAACTATAGTCATCTTTGTGTATTCCGACAATTGACACCTTTTAATGGCCTCATCAAGACCAATCAATTTGTTAATATTATTTTTGTCCTTAAAAATAACTCTTTCATAGTCAGTGCCCTTTAACATACAAATAGCAAACCCATACAAAGCTCCATGCAGTGCAATTGAAATCCATTTCCAATCTATTGCTTTTATTTCATTTTGTGAAATATAAAAGTATGTTTTTTCTAAAAAGTCCAAAGCGTTTATCTCCTCTGTTATATCCAAATATTTATTATTTACTGCGCTTTTTGTAGAGTTGTCAATGCCCATATAATTGAGTTTGCCACCCATATTAAAACGGGGATATAAATTACAATATTACCAATTCGCCTAATTTTTTTGTCTTCATTTTTCTTCTTTGCCTTAACTAATAATCTTGAAGATATAACCAATGCTATCATCCCCAATATTGGCGGAGCTACAAAAAATAATATTATGGCGATAATTGTAGCAAGAAAAGATTTTCCGGTTTCAGGGTTTTGTTTAAGCGTGCTGGTTTGCATATTATTGATAATTAAAAATATATTAACTTTGTTTACGTATAAACGGAATGACCCAATCCTGACCTTTGACACACTCACTAATTCTCAAAATATAATCGTCTTGATTTTCTGACTCGTTAATATTATCCAATAACTCGGCCTTTGCTATGCCTATTGCCGTGTCTATCATTAGTGCGCTGGGCGACCCAGAATATATTATGCTTACAGTAAGTGGATATTTTTCCATAAATAAAAATAAATCGTCACTCTTATCATCTTTTACCCATCCATAACGAGACAAGACGTAATTCTTCATAGACTTGTCAGATAAAATAATCCAATTACCGTTCTGCTTACAACAAGTGTTAAAATCCTTTAAATAATAAAGCTTTATATCTTCGCACAATTTTTTGCAATAGCTTTCTATTTCCTGACCTTTTAACAGTGGTATAAAGTTTTGTAAATATTTTATTTCTTCTGTATAAAATTTTATAAAGGTAGCTGCAAGTAATGAATTAGTCATCCCTAAAAAAATTTTAGAAATATTATTTCCGCAGTCCAAAGCAGTAAACTCATTAGCCGATTTATTAATCATGTTCATATTTATTTCTCTATAAACATTGAATCTTTCAGCACAATTTTTGTTAAACTCAGTAATTTCTATATTAGAAATTTTATTTAAAAAATCATATATTTCTTTATGAGTTTTATCTAAAATAAGCTTTATATCATCTTTTTCCTCAATAGCATTAATACATATAATGCTTAAACTATATTTCAAGTACGCGAGCTCAGTATATATTTTTTCTTCATCAATAGCATCACCTTCCACACCAAGACTCTTTATAAGTTCCATTAAAAAAGTTGCGTTTTCTGGTTTTGTTGCGTGCATTGCAAATGCGGTGGCAATCTCAATGTTTTTGTTCATATGTGCTAAATTTTTACTCAATAATAATTTATTATTACCATAAAATTTGCAATTAATCAATTCGGGTGTAAATATAATTAATCTAAAATTTCCGCCCACTTCCCAATTTCCCCAATAATTCCATCAAAATTTTGAGAAATATCAGACTTTAAGACTACTAACAAAAAGAACGCATAGTAATGCGCTCTTTTTAAAATAACTGCAAAAAAGATATTAATTTAAACGATCAAAAAATCTTCTGATAATACCGCGCGAATCTCGTTCTTTTTCCTTATCACTCCGAGTCTTTATATTATCATATGTCTTTAACGCTCTATCACCACCATGCGCACCGTGCCTTCCGTCTTCTAATATAGTGCTCATCTTTCTATCAGCAGCAACTCCTTTATTCGCAAATACCTCCTCTAAAAGAGAGTCATCATCAACATCATCGTCATCAGCTTGATCACGTTAAGTT
>CAYUWA010000008.1:6291-6645 GCA_964448505.1 uncultured Gammaproteobacteria bacterium
TTCCCCTTCCTTGAAAGAACCAACAGCGATAGTTTTTTGTAAATCATGATCAACGTGAAATGATTCTAGCTGGTCGGAACCGGACTTAGATTTTCTTTGTTGATGAGAATACTCATCTATATTATTTCTTAATTCCTCTATTTTTCCAGCATCGTCGTCTTCTTCTATCTCTTTATCAATTTCTTCATTGTTTTCTTTCTCTAAAAAATCTGAATCTGGGTCAACGACGTCTTCAATTGGAACAAATTTTCTTTCCGGGTCATTTTTGTTAATAAGCTCTTCTCCGTCAACATCATCGCTCTTATCAAATACCGGAGATTGATCAACCGGCAAAAATTTTTCTAAACTTTTAGG
>CAYUWA010000008.1:6655-11505 GCA_964448505.1 uncultured Gammaproteobacteria bacterium
ATCACGTTCTAAATCTTTATGAGCGAGCTCCATAACTGGATCTTCATAATTTCCAAATTTTCTAGGCATAAATTTAGTTTTTAAGGCATTAGGCTTTAAAGGCGCCGCCCATTACTTAATAATACTTAAATTATACATAAGCGAATAAAAAATACAATATTGCCCGATTTTAATAAAACCCCTTGTCAAAATAAAAAACTTTTGTTATTATCAAAATCATAGAAAAGATGACTTATTAAAGTCTTTTTATTTTGCGCTGTTAGCTCAGTTGGTAGAGCAGCTCCCTTTTAAGGAGATGGTCGCAGGTTCGAATCCTGCACGGCGCACAGTGATAAGCCGACTTAGCTCAGCTGGTAGAGCAGCTGTCTTGTAAACAGCAGGTCGTCGGTCCGAGCCCGACAGTCGGCTCCAGCTAAAAAAAATCGCCATAAGGGCGATTTTTTTATATCCCGTCAATATCTTAATAAATAGTTAATAAACGGTTAATAATACTGCTTGAAAAATAAGACTTTATAAGTTAAGATAAATAAAACATAAACTATATATCTTATTCCTATTAATCCCCATAATATGACTAATGAACAAGCTTTAATCGGGAAAGTCCCTCCCCACAGCCTTGAGGCCGAAGAATCGCTCCTTGGGTCTCTTTTAATTGATAAGGACGCGATTATTAAAGTAGCCGATATGGTCTCGGCTGAGGATTTTTATAAAGACGCCCATAAGGCAATTTACGAAGTAATTAAGGAATTATATTCCAACCAAGAGCCAATTGATATTATTACTATTTCTAATCGTTTAGACGAAAAAAAACAATTAACGAGCGCCGGCGGGAGAACCTATTTAGCTCATCTTTCAAATACCGTTGCTACTTCCGGAAATATTTCTCATTACGCCGAAATTATTCAAAGAAAAGCGACTCTTAGAAGACTCCAACAAGCTGCCGCAGAAATTTCTAATATCAGTTTTAACGAGGAAAGAGAAATAGACGAAATTCTTGATGAAACCGAAAAAAAAGTTTTTGGCGTTTCCCGAAAATATTTAAAAAATGCTTTCTCGCCAATTGACGGGTTGCTAACTGCCGCTTTTGACAGAATTGACGAACTTCACAAACATGGCGGAAAACTAAGAGGCCTTTCAACCGGATTCGGTGAATTAGATAATCTTCTCGCCGGCCTACAAAAGTCCGATTTAATAATTTTAGCCGCCCGTCCCAGTGTCGGAAAAACTTCCTTTGCCTTAGATATCGCCAGACAAGTCGCGATTAAAAATAAAGAAGGAGTCGGAATATTCTCGCTTGAAATGAGCAAGGAACAATTAGTTGATCGTATGCTTTGCTCACAGGCCAATGTTAGTTTATGGAAAATGCGTACCGGAAACTTATCGGACAAAGAAGAAGATAATGACTTTGCCAAAATCGGCGAGGCGATGGGAAAATTAGCCGAAGCGCCTATTTATATTGACGATTCGGGGACACTATCAATTATGGAAATCCGCGCTAAAGCCAGACGTCTACAAATGGAAAAGGGATTGGGTTTAATTGTTATTGACTACTTACAATTAATGGAGGGCCGCGGAAAGTATGGCGATAACCGTGTTCAAGAAATCGCGGAAATCAGTCGTGGTCTTAAATCAATTGCCCGCGAACTTAATATTCCAATTTTAGCCTTAGCTCAGCTTTCTCGTGCGGTTGAACAGACTCACCCCGCTATTCCTAAACTTTCTCATCTTCGTGATTCCGGTTCTATTGAACAAGACGCCGACGTCGTAATGTTTATTTATCGTAAGGCAGCCGACCGTGGCTATAACCCGGCTGATTTGCCGCTTGATGAAAGACATCGCGCGGAAATCCATATTGCCAAGCACAGAAATGGTCCAACCGGTAAAGTTGATTTATTTTTTGATGAAAATACGGTAAGCTTTAAGAATCTAAGTAAGCAACAAATCAGCTCCGAGCAAGTAGAGTTCTAAACTTATAAAATAAAAATAATTATATCAAAACTATGTTCAGTAAATTAAAGCAATTTAAAGATTTAAGAAGCCAAGCGAAAACAATGCAAGACGCCCTAGCCCAAGAAACCGTAACGGAAGAAAAAAACGGCGTTAAAGTAGTTTTAAACGGCAATATGGAAATACTTAGTGTTTCTTTAAACGAAAGCTTAAATAAAAGCTCCCAAGAAGAGGCCGTAAAAAACTGCATTAATGAAGCGATTAAACGCGCTCAGAGATTAATGGCCAAGAAACTGCAAGACATGGGTGGTTTTCCGGGATTAAACTAAAATTATTAAAAATAAATGAGATATCCTAAGGCCATACAGAATTTAATTGATAAGCTATCGGAATTACCTAGCGTCGGTCCGAAAACCGCCGAACGTTATGTTTTTTATTTATTGCGGCAATCAGAAGAAAAAATAAAAAGTTTAGGGCTGGCAATAAATGAATTAAAAGAAAATACCATAACCTGCAAAGAATGTTTGGCAATTTCCGAATCAAGCCCCTGCTCTATTTGCGGCGACGAAACTCGAGAAAAGAATATCCTTTGCGTCGTGGAAAATACCCAAGATTTTTTAGCGATAGAAGAGACAAGGCAATATAACGGCCGATATTTTATTTTAGGCGGACTCTTAAACACTATCCAAAATATCCGACCGGAAGATTTGAATATTAATAAATTAGCTCAAAAGATAAAAAACGAAAAAATAGCGGAAATTATTCTCGCTCTTAATTTTACCCTGGAAGGAGAAACGACCTCGCTTTATCTAAATAAGATTCTAAAAGACCACGTTAAAATAACTAGGCTAGCCAAAGGATTACCGGCCGGGTCGGATCTTGAATATGCCGATGAATTGACTTTAGGCAGTGCTTTAAAAAATAGAAGTGAAGTTTAACAAGGCTTGAATTATGACTAATGTTTTTTAAAGCAAAAAAAATATTAGCGATAACTTTAGTAGTAACTTAAAAAGAGGAGAAAGGAAAGATGATTATAGGATCATTACTTGTTTTAGCTGGAATATCTTTTTTATTCCTGATATTTGCCCTCGGAGTTTTGCATCTTATCGGGATATTTAATGATCGTGCTTATCAAATGGCATTAAAACTTGAAATTTTTATAAGTAAGCTTCCGCTTGCGATAAAGAAAATTTTAAAGTTTATTATTAAACTTCCCAAGAAAGCAAAGCGCGCTCTAATCTTCAAAAGAAGATTAATGGTGAATAGAATAAAATTTCACCATTATTTAAACATGAGAAAACCAACAAACTAAAAACCCGTCTTCCTTAAACAGAAAACGGGTTTTTTAATTGGTAAAAAATATTTGAGTTAAGCGATTTTAGAAATCTTTAGTTCGGTAAATTGTTGACGATGACCGACAGTTTTTTTGTAACGAGTTTTATTTTTATATTTAACAACGGTTACCTTATCTCCTTTGGCAGTTTTTAAAACTTCCGCCTCAACTTTATCGCCTAAAGATGGTTGGCCTAATTCAATTTTTTCGTCCTCAGCGATTAACAAAGTTTCTAATTTAACCTTTGTTCCGTCCTCGGCTTCTAATTTCTCTACCTTAACAGTATCGCCTTCCTTAACTTTATACTGTTTACCGCCGGTTCTTATAATTGCAATTTTTGACATATTTCTAAGTTGTGCTCCAATCTAACATATCTGTTAGAAATAGCGTTTTTTATAATAAAAAGTCAGAACTTAATCTGAACAAGTTAATTTTATACAAATATTTGAAAAATGTCAATAAATAGTTTATAGTTAAGTTCAGAGAAAGCCTATGTTCAATTTAGGCTATATTTTTAACTTATTGTAAATAGCTTATGTCTAAATTTATTATAAATGGCGGAAAACCATTATCAGGGGAAATAACAGTGAGCGGCGCTAAAAATAACGCTCAGATTATGCTGCCCGTGTCTTTGCTGTCCGCTGAAACAATAACTATAAACAATTTGCCGGAAATAGACGGGGTTGAAAAGTCATTAGAGCTTCTACGCGACCTGGGGGCGGAGGTTATAGAGGGCGACCACTGTGTACAAATAAATACTTCTCAAATTACCAAGACTATTCTGGAACAAAAAATTGCCGATAAAATAAGAACTTCTATTATGTTTGTCGGGCCATTACTTGCCAGATTTAAACAAGTTAAATTCCCTCACCCCGGCGGATGCGTTATTGGTGCCGCCGGCCGACCAATTGATTTATTTTTGGAAGGGTTTGAGGCAATGGGCGCCAAAATTGAAGTTGAAGAAAAATTCTATAATATAAGCGCCAAAGAGCTTCACGGTTTTGAGTATTTTTTTCCTATTGTAAGCGTTACCGGGACGCAAAGCTTAATTATGACGGCTTGTCTTATCCCCGGAAAAAGCATTATCAAAAACTGCGCGATGGAACCGGAAATTGAAGCTCTCGCCGATTATTTAAATAGTTGCGGCGCGAAAATACAAGGCGCCGGTAGCCCGACGATAATTATTGAAGGGGTTGATAAAATATCTGGCGGAACAATGGAAGTAATTCCCGATAGAATTGAGGCCGGTTCTTTTGCTTTGATGGCGGCGGCAACAAACTCGGAAATTAAAATCAATAAATGTAATCCCAACCATTTACTAAATCTATTAAGCGTTTTTAAAAAAATCGGAGTTAATTATGAAACCGGAAATGATTTTATTTTAATTAAAAAGTCCGACTCAATAATCGCTTATAATATACGAACGCATGAATACCCAGGCTTTCCAACCGACCTGCAATCTCCTTATGTAGTTCTAATGACGCAAGCCAAGGGAATATCTTTGGTCCAAGAATTAATTTATGACAGGCGCCTTATCTGGACTGATATGCTTTCTCAGATGGGAGCAAAT
>CAYUWA010000008.1:11515-19189 GCA_964448505.1 uncultured Gammaproteobacteria bacterium
CAAATATCGTTATGTGCGATCCACATCGGATTGTCGTTAACGGTCCGACTAGTCTTTACGGCAAAAAACTTTTTAGTCCCGATATTAGAGCCGGGATTGCTTTAGTTATTGCCGGTCTTATCGCAAATGGCGAAACGGAAATAGATAATATTTATCAAATAGACCGCGGCTATGAGAAACTTGACGAGAGATTACGCACGCTCGGAGCCGATATTAAAAGAATAGATTAAACTATGTCCAAAAAAATTCGCGATTATTTATTTATTGCTTTTATTGTCATATTTGTAATAATGACGGGTCTTATTTCTTTATACGCTTCCGGCTATAAATTCAATTTAAGTTGGCCTTTAAAATTTAACCGTTTAGTCCAAAAAACCGGCATGTTAATAATAGACACTGTTCCTAAAAACGCCAAAATTTATTTAAACGATAAGGCTCAAAGAAATCGTTCTTTGGGGATTTTTAACAAAGATTATATAACAACGCCCAATAAACTGAAAAATATTTTGCCGGGAGAATACACGGTCCGATTAGAGCTGGACGGCTACTGGCCTTTTGAAAAGAAAATCGGTATCTATCCCGGTCAAAGCACCTTCGCCGAAAATATAAATTTGTTTCGTTCCGATCTTCCTTTGCTGATTACAGAAACGAGAGATAAAAATATTTCTATCAGTCCAAGCCATAAGTATATTTATCTGCAAAATGATAAGAAGATAATTAATCTTAGAAACAATCAAGCGAAAATTATCCCTTTAGCTAAATTTCCAAGCGCTATTTGGAAAGAAAATGCGGATATGCTTTTTTCTTCCGGAATTCTTTTTGATGCCGAGAAAGAAACCTATGCCGATTACAATTTAAGCATCGGCGAAAACGCAACTAAATGGTGTTCTAGCGAAAGCGATAATCGTTTATATTATACTAACGGCGATTCTTTAAACCGCCTAGAAAATAACGGAAAAACAAATACTACTATCTTAAACGGCGAAAATTACTTATGCTACGAGCCAAGAAACGAAAAACTATATTTTATCTCTAAGGAAGACGGCAAGGTATACTTAAAAAAATATTCAATAAAAACAGAAAAATTTGAAGATAAGCTTGAACTTCCCGCTATTGGAGACTATGATTTTGTGCAGAACAATCAGGGTAATCTAACTTTATACGATAAACAAAACAAGACTCTTTATATTATTAATCCTGAATCCTTTAAAGAAGGACCAAAGATAATTAGAGACGCGATAAGTTGGCAATGGCTTAATTCTAACGAATTAATTTATAATAATAATTGGGAAATTCAGCTCCTAAATTTAAAACAAAACAAAACAACGCTTATAAGCAGAATTAGCGAGGAAATTAAACAAATAGTTTGGAATGCCGCAAACGAATATCTAATTTATTCTACAGAATCGAGCTTCTATGCCATTGATTTAAAAACCGGGACAACAACGACAATTCTTAAAACTAAGTTAGTAAGTTCTCTGGTACTGGACGAAAAAAATGATACTCTATATTTTTATGCCCAAACCGATTCCGGCGAAGGAATTTATAAATTAATTCTGCAATAAAGTATAAAGCCAGACAACAAAAAAATCGGCATTCGCCGATTTTTTTTTAAAAATTGTATTTTAATTATTTTTTCAAATCATTAATCAATTTCTGTAAGTCTTCTCTAATCTCTTCATCCTTAAGACCAAACTTAAGAGTTGCCTTAATAAAACTAAATTTGTTTCCGGTGTCAAGCCATTCGCCGTCTAATTTCTTGCCGTAAAGTGGAATTCCTTTTTCCAACATCTCGTCAAAAGCATCGGCTAATCTTATTTCTCCCGATTTGCCGGATTTCATCTTGCTCAAGATATCAAAAACATCAGGAGTAATAATGTTTATACCAACTTGAACTAAATTTGAAGGAGCCTTCTCAAGAGAAGGTTTCTCAATAAACTTACTTATCTTATATACTCCATCGCTTATTTCCTCCCCATCAATAACGCCAAATTGGTTCACCAATCTGTGCTCAACTTCCGATAGTCCAATAACTGTCGCCCCATATTTTTCATAAACATCCATAACTTGCTTGACCGGAGAAACTTTCGCGTCATAAAGTGTATCACCAAACATAACCAAGACCGATTCTCCTTTTTCTACCAAATGAGCGGCGCAATTAACCGCATGCCCGTCGCCAAGTGGAATTGGTTGGCGGACATAAGAAAACTTTGCCAAGGAATCTATCGCTTTTACTTTTTTTAATAATTCAAGTTTATTTTTTTCTACCAATGTTTTTTCTAGCTCAAAAGAAAAATCGAAATGATCCTCAATCGCACGCTTACCGCGACCGGTAACAAAAGTAATATCTTCTATCCCCGCTTTAACTGCTTCCTCAACCAAATACTGAATAACCGGTTTGTCAACAATGGTTAACATCTCCTTCGGTTGAGCTTTAGTCGCCGGAAGAAATCTGGTTCCAAATCCGGCTACCGGAAAAATTGCTTTAGTAACTTTTTTCATATATTTTTATTTTACTTTAATGACCATTTAATAAAATACTTCAGCCAAGAATAAATATGTTGACGGGCTAATTTATCAAGAAATATCGCCAAGTACCAACTGTTCTTGGCGCTTTCTCGGGCGTGATCATGAATTACTATAGACTCTGGATTATATACGACTTTAAGATTCTTTGTCAAAATTTCACGGCAAAAATCCATATCTTCACAATACATAAAATACCTTGAATCAAAACGTGGTTCAAAGAAAGTGCCGCTAGTTAAGGATATTCTCTTTTTGAACATGAGGCACGAACCCATTAACCAATCAACTTCCGAAACTAAATTATGATTAAAGTTAATCATTTGAAAATCGTCACGTAATTTCGGAAAGAAATCACCCAAAAAAGTCCTTCTTAAAACCGGCATATAAAACCTTGGAAATCTTGAACAAGAATATTGGAGCTGTCCGTCGGGGTATAATAACTTTGGTCCGATTACACCAATTCCCTTATTATTTTTAAAATAATTCCAGAGAGTAAAAATGGCCTTATCTTTAATTATAGTATCCGGATTTAAAATTAAAATATACTCGCCGCTCGCCTTATCAATTCCGATATTATTCCCACCGCCCATACCTAAGTTTACTTTGCTTATCAAAACCTTCACCTCAGGAAAAAGTGAGAGAAAATCATCAAAATTATCGCCGGAATTATTATCAACAACAATTATTTCATACTTTAAGTTTCCTAAATCAGAAAGACAGATAGAATTTAAGCAATTAATCAGTTTTACCTTGCTTTTATAATTTACAATAATTATTGATAAGTCCATATTAAAATAATTTTTTAATAATCCGCCAATATAAATCTAAAAGTGGATTAACGATAAGTCTCAAAATCGGATTTTCAATTTCTTGAAAGATTATCTTGCCTTGAAAATCTTTAGCAATTTTTGAAAATGGAATTTTTTGATATTGTTTTATTTTTTTTCTCTCAATTTCAATTTGCCGATAATTTTTAAAATTCAAAAAATAGCCATATATTTTCATTTCCTGTTTGAACCAACCGTTAATGAGTGAAAAGAAAAGCATTCCCAGATCCATTAAAAAACCCGGGATAGAAATAAGAAAAATTAACCAAACCGGATAAAATGTTAAAATACTTAAATATCGATTTCTCTCCATATAATAAATCATTTTCGTACTTCTGGAAAATTCATATTTATGGAAAATTACGGATTTCGGAGCCAAAATTATTTTATACCCCGCCAATCTTGTTTTTAGGCTTAATTCTAAATCATCATGATACATATAGAATTCCTCAAAATAGCCGCCAATCTTTTTATAAACATCTGATCTAATTATAAATGAACAGCCGCTGGCATAACCGTTAATCTCAGGATAACCGCTTATTTCCCTGTCCGGTTCGTTGTAATAAGAGGTAAACCCGAATCCCAAATAATGAATAACATTACCGAGAGAATTGATTTTAGGACTTAGTCTTTCTTCTTCATCCTTCGGATAAAGTAATATTTTTGATTGGGCGATTCCGTTATTAGTATTGCTATCTAGCGCTAAAACTAACTCTTGCAACCAATTCGGATCCATTTCCGTATCCATGTTAACCGCAACTAAATAATTACAGCCATCTTCAATTGCCTCTTTAAATCCCAAAGCGTTAGCCGCCACATAATTTCCGTCTTCTCTTTCTAAAATTTCTGCTTCCGGAAAAATATCAACCAAGAATTTTTTTGATTCAACCGTGCTAGCGTTATCAATAATATATATTTTTATATTCTCCTTAGAATAGTTTTGAGTGCGCAAAGAATCGCGACAAGGAATTAAAAATTTCTGCGCATAGTCCTTATAGTTTACTAATACGATACCGACCTTGTTCATAGTTTTAAATAAAAAACCTCACTATACTCCAAGCGATTTTCAAAATAATATATTTCCGCTTGCTTTCCCACTTTTTAAAATATTTTAACATTGAATCTTGAAAGTACTCCTGGGTCAATCCGCGCTTAACCTGAGAGAAACTAGCGCCGACATAATCTAAGCATTCCGCTTCCGGGTTATACCAAACTTCTCCGCCTAGTTTATAGACCTCGCGGCAAAAATCAACTTCTTCAAACCAAATAAAGTATCGCTCATCTAAAAATGGTTTATCTCGCCCACTGATTTTTTGAAAATTGTTTTTATTAATTAAGAAAAAGGCGCCACGGATAGAATCAACTTTTGCCGCCACTTCATAATTAAAATTGGAACATAAATAATTATTCAAAACAGCCGGAAGAATATGGGGGACTTTTAATATTATTAGTAGCTGATCAATAAATTTTGGAAAGCGTCTTATTTGTTTTACAAGTTCCCCTCTTTCATTCTTTAATTTACAACCAGAAACAGTAGCAATTTGATTCTTCTGGGCAAAAAATAATGCTTTTTCTAGAGTATCGGGGCTAACCTTCATATCGGGGTTTAATAATAAAATATATTCTCCCTTGGAAATTTTAATTGCTTGGTTATTGGCCTTAGAGAAACCTAAATTTTCCGAATTTTCTATTAGGGCGACTTGCGAAAATTTATTTTTTACCATCAAGCAACTATTGTCTTTTGAATTATTATCAACAACGATTACTTCAAACTTAAAAGCGCCTTGTGATTCAAACAAAGCCCTTAAATTTGCTTCTAATTTTTCCAAAACGTTCCAAGAAACGATAATTATTGAGAGATCCATACTGAAATCAAATTGGGCCGCTTACTAACGCCCGACCTTAATTAATTTTAATTTTTCGCTGGCTCCGCTGATAATCTTTATTTGATATTTTCTGACATCAAGTTTTTCCGCTAAAAACTTAAGCAGTTCTAAATTGGCTTTATTATTTTCCGGCGTAGCTGCAACCGCGATTTTTATCACGCCGTCTGACATAATTTCAAGAAGCTCGGTTTTCCCAGCATTTGGAGAAACCTTAATTTTTAAATAAATTTCTTTATTATTAGCTAATTTTTCAATATAATCGTCAAACATCTTTTTTATCAGTTAAAGCACATTCTTTAAATAAAGCTTATTTATAGTCTAGCTCTTTTCCGGCATTTTTGAAAGGCTTTTAAGACATAAAAAGACTTCTGTCAAGATTTATTTTATTGTCATAATGTATTAAAATAGAGATACCCTGTCGGGTTATTTTTTAGTAAACATTATTATTAAAATACAAAAATATGAGTGAGGAGAAAAACGTAAGCGAAGTGCCCTACAAGAGACCAACCTGGGATGAATATTTCTTAAAAATAATGGAAATGGTTGGTACTCGTAGCACTTGTGATAGGGGGCGCTCCGGATGTGTAATAACTCGTGATAAAAGAATAATCGCCAGCGGCTATGCCGGCGCACCGGTCGGGCTTGCTCATTGCGATGAAGTCGGACATGAGATGCATACCGTGACTCACGCTAACGGCGAAGTAACTCAACACTGTATCAGAACTACTCACGCCGAACAAAATGCCATTTGCGAGGCCGCTCGCATGGGGATTGCTCTTGAAAATGGAACTTTATACTGCAAAATGACTCCCTGTTATGCTTGCGCAAAAATGATTATCAATGCGGGAATTAAACGAGTAGTCTGTATGCAAGATTATCAAGCAGGAGAAAGAAGCAAAGAAATTTTTAAAGAAGCTGGGATAGAATATGTTTTGTTAGACGATACTGTATTAAAATACGAGGATCAATAATCTATTAAACTATATGAAACAATACCTTGATTTACTACGTGACGTTTTAGAAAATGGCCAAGGCAAAGACGACCGAACAGGAACGGGAACTATAAGCGTTTTTGGACGACAAGCACGATATGATTTAAATGAAGGGTTCCCTTTATTAACCACAAAAAAAACCCATCTTAAATCAATTATTTACGAACTACTTTGGTTTTTAAAAGGAGATACTAATATAAAATATCTTAACGATAACGGCGTAAGTATTTGGGACGAGTGGGCTGATGAGAACGGCGATTTAGGACCTATTTATGGCAAACAATGGACATCGTGGGAAGCTAAAGACGGAACAAAAATTAATCAGATAGCGGAAGCGATAAATATGATTAAAAATAATCCAAGCTCAAGGCGAATAATCGTCAGCGGCTGGAATGTCGGCGATCTTAAACAGCTTATCAGCGGCAAAAAAACCGCTCCACCTCCCTGCCATACGATGTTTCAATTCTATGTTTCTCATGACAATAAGCTTTCTTGTCAATTATACCAGCGTAGTGCCGATTTATTTTTAGGTGTTCCATTTAACATTGCCTCTTATTCACTTTTAACTATGATGGTCGCGCAAGTTTGCGATTTGAAGCTTGGGGAGTTTGTTCATACTTTCGGTGATTTGCATATCTATAATAATCATTTTGAACAAGTAAAATTGCAACTTTCACGAGAAGTTAAAAATTTACCAAAAATGTTAATAAATCCTGAAGTAAAAGATATTTTTGCTTTTAAATATGAAGATTTTACTTTAGAGGGTTACGACCCTCATCCGGGTATAAAAGCCCCGATAGCTATTTAACTATGATCCCAGTAACAATGATGATGGCTGTTACTTTAGACGGTAAAATTGCCAAAGACAGCGCCCAGTTAGCAGACTGGACAAGTAAAGAAGACAAAAAAATATTTGCCGAAATTTCTAAAACGCATGGCGTCGTAATGATGGGAGAAAATACTTTCAATACTTTTCCATCCCCTTTGAAAGACAGGCTTAATGTGGTTTTTACTCAGAAAAAAAATCAACCAGTAATTAATGGCGTTAAATGGGTCGGAGGAGAACCGGAAACAGTCTTAACAGAGCTTGAAACCATGGGTTACAAATCAGCTTTATTAGGCGGAGGCTCGTTCTTAAATTCTCTTTTTTTGGAAAAGAAATTGATTAATGAAATAATATTAACAATTGAGCCAAAAATCTTCGGCTCTGGACTTTCTCTTTTTAATAAAGATTTAAACGCAAATTTAAAATTACTAGAATTTAAAAATATAAACGAAAATACATTGATGTTAAGATATCAAGTTATTTATTAAACTATGTCAAAAATAATTCTTGGATTTGTTGGTCCTTTATCAAGCGGGAAAGAAGCTTGCAAAAAATATTTGGAAGAAAAATATGGCGCAACTAGCCACCGCTTTTCCATGGTTTTGCGAGATATTCTA
>CAYUWA010000008.1:19199-33194 GCA_964448505.1 uncultured Gammaproteobacteria bacterium
TTCTAAATCGCCTCTATCTGCCAATTACTAGAGAAAATATGCAGGACTTATCTTTAGACTTGCGCAACCGTTTTGGCAGTGAAACTCTGGCAAGAGTTATGGCGCAAGACGCCAGCAACGATAATAATGATATAGTAATAATAGATGGAGTTAGGAGATTCGCCGATATCACTTTCTTAAAACACATACCTGGTTTTAACCTGGTAAGCATTGACGCTGACCCGGAAATAAGGTATAAAAGAATGTTGCTTCGCAACGAGAATGTTGGCGACGCTGATAAAAGTTTTGCTGAATTTTTAGCTGATGGAAACCGCGAAGCGGAACTAGAAATTCCTAAAGTTATGGAGAAAAGCCCATACAAGATAGATAACAGCGGTAGCTTTGAAAATCTCTATAAACAAATTGACGAAATCGTCAGCGAGCTTAGAAAATAAATATGAATGAGCAACGCGGAAAACTAATTGTTCTATATGGAATAAACAATCTTGGGAAAAGCACCCAGGCTAAGTTATTAGTGGAGAAATTAAAAAACAATGGCTATCAAGCCGAATACATAAAATATCCTATTTACTCGCTAAACCCCTCGGGAGAATTGCTAAATGATTATTTAAGAAACGGTAACAGCTTTAATTTAGACCAAAGAGAAGCACAGATTATTTACGCTTTTAACCGAACACAATATCAAGGTGAATTAACCGCCAAACTAGAGTCAGGAATAAATATAATTGCCGAAGACTATACTGGAACCGGCATTGCCTGGGGTATTGGCGCTAATGTTGACGAAAGCTTCCTTAAAATAATAAATTCTCATTTAATTCCAGAGGATTTAGTTTTTCTTTTTGACGGCGAACGCTTTCGGGAGGCGATTGAAAACAACCATAAGCATGAAAACGATGAAGATTTAATTACTAAAGTCCGCTGGGCGCACTTAAAACTCCGGGAAGAATATGGCTGGTTAAAAATTAATGCCAATAAAATAATAGAAGATATTCACGAAGAACTTTGGGAAAAGGTTTACGGGTTATTAACTGGCGTGCAAACAAACAACAAGACAGCAACGGATAATTTAACTGCCGAAGAAGAGATGCCAAAAAATAATAATTACTCCGGTTTTAAAGCAGTCGCAGAAATTATTAATAATCATCAAGCTAAAACATATCCTTTGCCAATTGTGACTTTGGAGAATAACAATAAACATGTAAATAAAGAAACTGCCGATAGTATAGAGCCCGACGGGAAACTAGTTGTTGAAAAAACTGACCAAAAAGCCAAGCTTCCTCAAAAAGCTCATATCGGCGATGCTGCCTACGATCTATACGCAAATGATTTTTATTCTATCCCTCCTTACGGCCAAGCGCTTGTCCGAAGTGGAATAAAGATGGCCATACCTGACGGTTACGTCGGCCTAATTTGGGACAAAAGCGGTCTAGCCGCGGAAGGAATAACAACGATGGGCGGGGTAATAGACTCAAATTACCGCGGCGAAATAAAGATAATCGTTAAAAATCTTAGTGAAGAGATATTTAATATTATCCCGGGTCAAAAGATTGCTCAAATTTTAATTCAAAAAATTACAAATTTTGAAATAAGCGAAGAAAAAATTACTGACAGCACTGTTCGCGAGGCTAAAGGCTTCGGCAGTTCTGGAAAATTTTAAAATGGCTTACGAAACAATTATCGGCCTGGAAATCCACGCCGAATTAAAAACTAAGAGCAAAATGTTCTGCTCTTGCAGTAATGATTCGGAAAATAAAATGCCGAATACAAATGTTTGTCCTATCTGCTTAGCGCATCCGGGAACTCTCCCCGTCCCTAATCAGGAAGCAATTGAATGGACAATTTTAAGCGGACTGGCTTTAAACTGTAATATTAATTCCCTTTCAAAGTTTGACCGTAAAAATTATTTTTACCCCGATCTTCCCAAGGGCTACCAGATTTCTCAATACGACTTGCCTTTCGCCTATAAAGGTTTCTTAGAAATTGATGATAAAAAAATCTTAATTACTAGAATTCATTTAGAAGAGGACACGGGAAAATCATTTCATCCCAAAGGCGAAGAACACACTCTAATTGATTTTAACCGAGCCGGAACGCCGCTAATGGAACTGGTAACTGAGCCAACAATAGAGAGTGCCGAACAAGCAAAAAAATTCTGCCAGAAATACCAGCAAATTCTCAGATATTTAGAAATCAGCAATGCTGATATGGAAAAGGGTGAAATGCGTTGCGAGGCTAATATTAGTATCCAAAAAGAAGGAACCTGGAAATATGAAGATGGGTTGATTAAGCCTATCGGAAAAAATAAGTTAAATCCAAAAGTAGAAGTTAAAAATATTAACTCTTTTAAGGCGGTAGAACGGGCAATTAATTTTGAAATTAAAAGACAAACGGAAATTTTAGAAAATAAGAAAGAAATAATTGCGGAAACCAGAGGTTGGGATGAAGATAAAGGACAAACGATAAGCCAGAGAAAAAAAGAAAGCTCAGCCGATTATCGCTATTTCCCGGAACCGGATATTCCACCACTCACAATTTCCCCGGAGTTAATTTCTAAAATCAAATCCAGGTTACCGGAACTCCCGGATAATAAGAAAAAAAGATTTATTAGAGAATACGGCCTCGGGCCTGACATCGCCGAAATATTAACCAATAATAAAGACCTGGCCAATTGGAGCGAGAACGTTATTTCCGAGCTTGACGCCTGGATAGAAGCAAACGGTGATGAAGCCGACAGACAGGAGAAGAAATTGGCAAAAATAGCGGGAAATTGGATAACAAGCGAATTATTAAAACATCTCCGCTTAAACAACGATAATATTAAGGACTTAAAACTAACGGCGGAAAACTTTGCGGAACTAATCTGCCTAATTTATCAAAATAAAATAAACTCTTCCGCCGGACAGACAATCTTGGACTTCATGTATAATAACGGCGGCGATCCGACGAATATTATGGAGGAGATGGGGTTAGAGCAAATTGATAATAGCCAAGAATTAGAAGAAACAATTAAAAAACTATTATCTAAAAACGAGAATCAGGTTGAAGAATACAAAAAAGGAAAAACCGGTGTTCTCCAATTCTTGTTGGGGCAAGTAATGGCAGAAACTGGCGGCAAAGCAAATCCCAAAATAGCTAAAGAATTACTGGAGAAATTGTTAAACTAAAATTAAAAAAGCACTTTTTTAAAAAACCGACCAATTGGCCGGTTTTTTATTCGGATAATTCAAGCTTGATTAATCTGCCAGAAACTTATTTAATAAACCATCCACTTTCTTAAAATCTTTTAGCCAATTTATTTTATTTCCTTGCTTTTCAAAACGTTTAAACCACGTTTTTTGATGTTTGGCAAAACGATAAGTAGCGGTACTTAATTTTTCAAGCATCTCTTCGTAGGACAATTGTTTTTGTAAATACTTAGCGATAAATTTATATTCTAAGCCAAAAGAAATAAGTTTCTGATACGAAATGCCCTGCTTATGAAGCTTTTTAACTTCTTCAATCATCTCTTCATTTTCCAGCCGGGAAATTATCCTATCTTTTATTTTGACTCGCATTTTTTCATCACTAATATCAATCCCGAGAATTAGAAAATCATATTTCTGTTCTTTTGTTCTCGGGTTATTAACCTCGCCACTTTCTATTATTTCTAAATATCTGACTAAGCGTCTCGGATTATTTCTATCGCTATTATTAATTTTAGCCGCAAACTCAGGTTTTATTTTTTCAATACGTTTTAATAGTTCCGGGGCTGATAATGCTTCTAATTCTTCCCTTTTTTTTGCATTAGGTCGAGCTCCCGATAAATCATAATTATCAACCAGCGCCTGTAAATAAAGACCGCTACCGCCGACAATTATTGGCAATTTACCGCGACTTAAAACTTCTTCAATTGCCTCAAACGCCAATTCCTGATAACGGGCTAAATTGAATTCATCTTGCGGAGAAACAACGTCTATTAAGTGATAAGGAATTTTTTCTTTTCCAACTTTATATTCTTTTAAATCTTTGCCAGTCCCGATATCCATCCCGCGATAGACTTGCCGACTATCCGCGCTAATAATCTCACCCTTAAATTTAAAAGCGAGCTCAACTCCAAACTTAGTCTTTCCGCTGGCAGTCGGGCCAAGAATAACAATAATTTTCGGCAGTTTTTTTTTGTTTTTTGACATAGTTTAGATGCTATTTTTCCAGTGTTCCCTCCATTATAAAAGTTTGCACTTTATTTATCTTAACTTTTACAAAACATCCGATTAACTTTTTGTTTATTTTCCCTCCAGAACTTATTAAAATAGTTTTATAATCGCTTGTTTTCCCAAAATATTTTCCTTTTCTATTTATTCCACTAATTAAAACTTCAACCTCTTGCCCTAAATATTTCTGCGCGTTAGCCTGCGCGGTTTTCTTTAATAATTCATTCAATATATTCTCTCGTTTTTTCTTTTCTTCCCGACTGACTGTATCTTTCATTAAGTAGGACGCCGTGCCCGGTCGCGGACTATAACAAGAAATATAAACCAAATCAAATTTAATACGTTTAAAAAGCTTAACGGTATTTTCAAATTTCTTTTTAGTCTCTCCCGGAAAACCGACAATTACATCGCTGCTTATAGCGATTCCCGGTTTTGCCTGCCTTACTTTTTCAATTAAATCTATAAATCTTTCAACCGTATATTTGCGGTTCATTTTTTCCAAAATATCATTGTCTCCAGATTGAACGGCGAGATGAAGATGCGGACAAATTTTTGGCGACGAACCGATAACATTAATAAGCTCCTCGCTCATATCTTTCGGGTGACTGGAAGAAAAGCGTAGCCAGAAATCTCCCTTTATTTTAAGCAAACGCTTTAATAACGCGGGAAAATCATAATTTTTATCATGATAAGAATTAACGTTCTGGGCAATAAGGGTTATCTCTTTATATCCATTTTTAACCAACCCCTCGACTTCTTTAATTATACTACTCGCCTTTCTATAAACTTCCCGCCCCCGCGCATAAGGAACAACGCAATAAGCGCAAAAATTATTACAACCATTGCCAATCGGGACATAGGCAGAAAACTTATTCTCGTATTTTGGCAGCAAGGTTAAATATTTTTCTCCTTGCATTTGACGTAATTCGTCTAAACTTAATTTTTCCTTTAGTTTCCTACCGGCTAAAAGATCAAATATATTAAGCATTTCGCTGGTCGGCAAAAACAAATCAACTTGGCCCATTAATCTTCTTTTAACATCTTCTCTTTTACTAAGACAACCCATAACAACAACCTGAGAGGTCTTATTAAACTTCTTAACTTGATTGACGAGCCCGTAGGCCCTATCTTCAGCCGCCTGTTTAACCCCGCAGGTGTTGATAACAACTAAATCGGCTTTCTTAAAATTATCTATCTCCTTATAATTATTAGCTTCCAAAAAAGAAGCGAGACGTTCGCTGTCCGCTATATTCATTTGGCAACCGATAGTAATAATATGATAGGTTTTATTTTTCTTCATTTTTCGTGCTTATTAATTTATATAAGCCAAACTTAGCGTTCATTTTTTTAACTAGCTCCATTTTTAAACTATATTTATCAAGTTTTCGAGAGTTCAAATAATCTAAATCTGCCTGATTTAAATAAAAATTATAATAATAAACCGGATAATATTTAACTAACTTTTCGGCGGCTATTAGAACTTCGTCATCGGGAATTACTCCCATAACCACGCGCCTCTCCGGAAAAAAGAACTTATCATAATACTTGGTTATAATAACCGCTTCCGGTTCGGTTAAAGAAAATACTCTTTCCGTATTATTTCTCTCCAGAAGATTATTGTAGTAAAGATAAGACAAGCCCTCTTCTGACCCGTATAAAACAAAAATCACAGAAGAAAGGGATATAAAAAGCAAAATTGAAAACTGCAATCCGTGCGCGGCAATTTTTCTGGCTCTATTTTTTGTACTGGCGCTAACCAAGAAAATAGCTCGACTAATTCTGACAATCGCCAATGAGGCGAGCGGCATCATCATTATATATATTGGTAACCAATACCGCGTATAAGAATTACCGATAGTATAGCTATTTGGATTGGGGTTATCGTTAAATTTCCAAGAACCATAGTAAAAGATTAAAATAACTGACAAAATAGCCCAAGATAAAAAATAAACTAAATACTTTTTTTCAAATTTTATACAATTTTTAACAATCAATAATAAAAGACCGAGTAAACTAACATAAAATAAAATCGGAAACATGGAAATAACGTAATGTTGAAACATATCTATAGATTGCCCCGGCTTGAAACAAAAATAAAAAATATTATTATAAATACTTTGGAAATAAGTTTCAAATTGCGCCAAAGTTCCGCCGGAAATTGATTTGATCATTTCTCCGCCAGTCCTTGAAAGATCGTCAAGCGACCGATTCATCGCATTATAACCGCCGTAGATAGGAGAAGAATATAAGGTTTGATTAAAATAAACAACCGGTAAAAGCGCCAGAAAACAAGCAGTAAGCGAAATTACCAGCTTTGTAATTCCAATTCTTCTCACATAAAATAGCCAGACTAAAAAAGTTATCGGGGCGAGCCAAAGTAGTTCTGAGGTTCGCGTTATAACCGCCAAACCAAAAAATAATCCGCCGAAAAATGAGAAAAGGTAATCTTTCCATGGTAATTTTTTAAAACTAAAGGAGAGAAATTTATTTTTAATATCTTCCGTCTTTTTCTGATTGGCAATAACCAGAAAATACCAGGAGAAAATCAGAAAAACAATAAACAAAACATTATGGAACATGCTTCTCGCCGAATAATAAATATAAACAGGAAAAGCGGCCAGTAAGAACGAGGACAAAAGGGCGATACGCTCCGTAAATATTTTCTTTACCAAGAAATAGAACATGATAATTCCCAGGGCGGCAAAAAATGGAGTCAAGAAAGGAATAATTGATATTCCAAAAATTGAGGCAATTGAACCGTAAACTAAAATAATGCCCAAAAAACTGACCGGCTTAACCCAGCCGAAATCGCTGCGCAAGCTTCTGGGCATAACCATATTATCTCCGATAATCGCCGCCGAATCAAAAACGGCTAATTGTTTCCGCTCTCCGAATTCTTTTGAGAAATAATAGTTGGCGGTTTCATCCGGGGACGCCCATTTTACATAATTTTTATCTTGAGTAAAATAATTCAAACTAGAAACGGACACAAAAAAAACCAGCGCTAACGCGATGACAATAATCAAGTTTAAATGCCTTTTCAGATATTCTTTCATAATTTTAATGTTACCTAAAATTGCCTATTTTAGCAAGAATTTGCTATTATTAAATTATGCTAAAAGAAGGAATAAAGAATAAGCTAAATACTTCAAATATCAGCGACGGGCTGTTACTATTTTTGTCTCTTATAACAATATTCGGGGCAATTATCTATTATCTTTTTAAACTCAACTCCGTCGGATTGATAGTATGTCTTTTTTTGTCTATTTTTAGCTTTTTATTGTTATATAAACGACTAGTTTTAAAAGAACCGAGATTAATAGATAATAGGCTAATATTAAACAAAAATGATTATTTACCAATTCTAATCTACCTTTTATTCTTTTTTTACCTTATTTTCTATCTTTTAAGTGTCCGAAGCGATAGAACTCTAATCTCTCCTTGGGAGCTCGTAGGCGGCCACTTCTTCGTGTTTTATGCCTTATCTTCGCTTATACTCGTTATAAGCGTCTGTCGCCAAAAAATAAGCGATATCTGGAAAATAATTCTTGTTTCTTTACATTATTTCTTAAGTTTCGGCATTGCTCTTATAATTTATAAAATCGGCTACGGATTTGATCCCTTTATCCATCAAGCCGCCATGGAGATAATTAATAAAAACGGCTATATTCTACCTAAAACTCCCTATTACCTAGGCGAATATAGCCTGATAATAATCCTCCACAAAATAAGCGGCATCTCCATATACTTTCTCAACAAGATTCTGGTTCCGCTTTTAGCCGCTTTTTTCATTCCGATTTCCTTCTACAAATTCTTGCAATCTCAAAAAACAAAAAACGATAGCGACCAAAAACAATCAGCCAATAGCAAATTTATTACTATTATCTTTTTGCTTGCCTTTAGTTTTGCTCCTCTGATAATGACGACACCGCAGAACCTGACCTATGTTTTTTTAGTCTTGGCAATATTCTTAGGTTTAAGCCGAAGCAACCCGCTTTGGGTATTAGTCTTGTCACTAGCAACTTTCTCTATCCATCCTTTAAGCGGTATTCCGGCTCTTACCTGGACAGCTTGGCTTTTCTTCAAAAAATACGAGAATATCATTAAGACAAGAAGTAAAAAAATAATTAAGATAATAATCTTTTTAGTAAACGCTCTTATTTTACCCCTGGCTCTTTTACTAGTCGGAGGAAATAGTTTAGCCCATATAAAACAGAATTCTTCTTTTCTTTTGGATCTTTTAACTCCGCTCCGAAATATATTTACGAGCGTTTCTTCAGCCGGACGAGAAGACTGGCTCTCTAACTTAATTTATTTTGTTTGCCAAAACTATAGTCTTTTCCTAGTCGTCGTGATAATTTCCAGCCTGCTTTATTTTAATAAAAAGAAAAGAGATTTAAGCGCCGAGTCATTAAAAAAATGGCAAGGACTATATCTCATTATCTTCTCGCTGATAATTTCGTATGTTGTCAGTAGTAGAATCGCCTTTGGAAATGTCATCAGCTACGAACAAACGAACTACGCTGGAAGAATTTTAGTCTTAATTATTATATTTTGTTTGCCTTTTATAATTTTTACGGTTAACCGTCTAATTAAAAAAATATTAGCCGAGAATAATTTAAACAAAATTATTTGGCTTTCTCTCGGAACGATTTTAATTCTTATTTCACTTTATATATCCTACCCTCGATATGACAAATATTTTAATTCCAAGGGTTATAGCACAAGTCAGAATGATTTGACGGCGGTAAACGAAATTGAAAAAAGCGCGAGCGGCCCGTACGTAGTTCTTGCCAACCAGCAAGTAAGCGTCGCCGCTTTAAAGGAGCTCGGTTTTGATAATTATTACCAAAGTGACGCCGGTCCGATATTTTTTTATCCGATTCCGACCGGTGGCCAGCTTTATCAATATTATCTTTCTATGGTTTATGAAAGACCCAGCCGAGAGACGATGATTAAGGCGATGGATCTTGTTTCAGTTGACGAGGCATATTTAGTTATAAACAAATATTGGCACGAGAGCGGTAAAATTATTAACGCCGCTAAGCTAAGCGCGAACAGCTTTCAAACAATAAATGATGATGCGATATATATTTTTAAATACTTAAGATAGCAAAGAAGAGAAAAACCAAAAGGCCGCCCTCCGGGCGGCCTTTTTTTAAACCGAGCAATTGTCTTTTATCTAGATTCTATATTATTCCAAATAGGACCAACCGAAAAGACCTTATTATTTCCTTCTTG
Organism: uncultured Gammaproteobacteria bacterium; assembly: GCA_964448505.1. Taxonomy (GTDB): domain Bacteria; phylum Patescibacteriota; class Patescibacteriia; order Patescibacteriales; family UBA12465; genus UBA12465. The sequence goes on from CAYUWA010000008.1 coordinate 28,631, forward strand.
ATGAGTAATAATTAATAATTTTAATTGATTTAAATTCTCCCGCAAACTATTTTTTGAGTTTGTTTGTCCTAAAAACAGTTGCCGATCATAAGATATTCCCGGTTCTATTTTCCATTGTTTAATAAAGTCGGAAATTAGTTCATTGTCTTCATTACTTAGCTCAACTCCGGATAGTTCTTTAACAACTATACGCTTTAAGGCAAACAAATTATTATTAGCGATTTGTAGGTTCTGCGAAACGGAATTTATTTCTTCGTTAATACGAAGCGCGGTAAACATCTTGATAATCATGTTGTTATTGGCGATAAGCTCATTTAAAAGTTCAAGATTCGGTTCAACATAAGAGTTCTCGTTATATTGTGAAAAATTTAAGTTTTTCCCTTGAGCAGTCTGAGAAACTGAAAATTTCTCTAATGGAAGCTGCAGACTAACCCAAGCAGAAACAGCGGAACTTATAGATTTATCACCCCAAGCGGTCGTACGAGCAAAAACAGGATAAGTATTATTATTGATATTCAATAATGATTCGCTTAATTTTAAATTAGACCAATAATTTGTCGTGTGCCAAACCAAGGACTTGTCTAATTGATTTTTTAGAAACGCGGATTTGGATTGATAATCGGTATAGTTAGAATTTTCTGAAAAGAAAGAATTATTTTTAATCGGAGCGGCTAAATTAATAATATCTAGAGCGATTCCGTTACAACGCAAATTGCGATTACCATCCTTACAAAAGACAATATTATCAACACCAAGACTTTTGCCAAGATAAGCACCGACTTTAGGTTTTATGAGCGAATTAACAAGATAATCATTTGGCCAATAAGGTTCAACGAGCATTTTAAAACCTAAATATTTTTTGGATTCAAGGTTCTTCTTATCATAGGCGCCAAGCGCTTCAGAAAAATTAAAAGTTAGAAGTTTAGCTCGAAGTTTCTCCAAATTAGCCTGCTGATCCTTATTCTTATCATCAAAAATTTCTTCTAATTTATAATCCGAACCGAATAATTCAACTAAAGAATCTCTATAATGAATATAATTTAAGTCATCCCTTAAACCCTTGAAGAAAGACATTACTTTATAAATTCTCGCCCATTTGGTTTTAAGATCCGGCAAATTGGAAAAATCATAAGCGATAAAGCTGGCGGCGATTAAGCTTATTCTCCCGTCCTCTTTATCTAATAGACAAGTCGGACAATTTTTCCCTATATATTCAATTGGAAAAACGGAATTGAGCCATTTGGTCGTTAGATAAAAATTATTTAATTTAGCATTAGCGCGATAATCAACCGGAACTTTAAATTCACTGTAGTCTTTTAAATAAAGAAGGGTTGGCGACTTTGACTTTTCTGTGGCGCCTCTTATTAGCTTAACCTCTTTAAGAACATCATCGCGCAGATAAGTCGGAGCCATAAAGTAAAAACGATCAACATCGCTTGAAACAAATTTGCTCTTATTATCAATTTCTCCCTTAGAAACAATTTGCTCGGACGCCGGTTTTAAAAGCTCTAAAGCAACGGCAAAAAACGTCATCTCCAGTCTTTCTCCTTCTAAAATTGAATCATTAATATTGCCGATAGAGGCAAGTCTAGCTTCATAGCGATTTTTAGCGGCCGTATAAAGATTCTTATTGATATCCCAGAGATTATCATAAAAAATATTTTCTTCAATATCTTTAAATGCTTTTTTTAAGTTGTTCTGATAATAATAAATGATAAAATCTGAACTGACGAAAATCGGAAGTTGTTTTGATTCTAAAAGTGAAAAAACGGAATAAAAATCCGGCGCTTCTTTTGGCCAAGGATTACTAATAGCAACAAACCCATTCTCATTTAAACTATTAAGACCCGCGTCTATATTAATTTTCCGAGAGACGTCATAATAATTCATGACATCTAACTTAACATTTATCGGTAGCTGATAATCGTTAATCTTAACTTCTGTTTTTTCGATCGGGTTATTATAAAAATCCGCGAAAGAAATATACTCTACCGCCAAATTGGTCAAACTGGAGGTCGCGCTGGCTTCGTTATTTTGACCGGGACTTTCTATGTTAGGCAAGGTTGAAGAAGAAGTAGTGCTTGCTATTTTGGTATCAATCGGAGGATTTAGTTCTCCGAAATTTTTATATTTATTGACGATAAAATAAATTGCTAAAACTAAAATTACTATCGTTAAAAACAAAGCAATAATTAATAATATTTTTTTAAAAGGTTTTTTCGGTTTCTCGTCCAAAAAATTATTAGTTTCTCCAGCGGAATTATCGGAAGATAAAATAATCGGCGATTCTTCTGACATAAATTTATTTCAAATATTTATATTTATTGGCTAGATGCTGCTCATAAGTATCGGCGTAAATAACTTCTTTGCTATCAGATGGCGTTAAAAAATAATTATAAGTTGTCTTTATTGGATAAATGGCCGCTTCTAGCGCAACTATCCCCGGATTACAAATTGGACTTGGCGGCAAACCGCGGTACTTATAAGTATTATAAGGTGAGTCTACTTCCAGTTCTTTACCGCTATGACCCGGTTTATTATCACCAAAAATATAAGATAGGGTTGCGTCTGATTGTAAAGCTTGACCGACTTTTAAACGGTCCCAAAAAATTCCGGAAATAATCTTGGCGTCTTTGTTATCGCTATCCGGGCTATTAATAATAGGTGCTTCTTTTTCAATTATTGAAGCCATAGTCACTATTTCATAAATAGTCTTGCCTTGCTTTTCTATATCCGCGCGCATCTTCGGCGTTAATTTATCGTCAAAGTTTTGCAACATCTTTACTACTACTTCCTCAAGAGTAGCATCGGAATAAATTTTATAAGTATCGGGAAAAAGATATCCCTCTAGCCCGTAATATTTTGGTTTATCTTTTAAAAATTGGAAGTTGGCAGAAAAGTCCTTAGGGAAAGACATTTCTTTATTATCGCGGTAGTCTGTTTGCGGAAAACCAACGAGCTCCAATAATTCCTCGCTTTGCCATTTACCAAGTTCTTCAAAATATTGACTAATTCCTCGCACGGTCCAGCCCTCAAGAATTTTAATTGTTTCTTCCGCCTTATAAGTCGGTAAAGATTCAGCGCGGCGATTAATCCGATTGTTAATTATATTTTCAATAAAACTCGGAAATATTTGTTTATTCTCAACAATCAAGCTGCGATAAATTTCTTTTCTTAAAATAAATAAAAGAAGCGCGCCAACAATTATTAGGAAAAGAATATATTTACTATTTCTAGCCATAAATTATTTTTTCTTATTCTTAAGTTCTTTCTGTTCCTTCAAAAACGCCGCGCGCGCAATCATTTCAGAGCTCGCCCTTATTTTTTTACCCAGTCCATCAATCATTTTTATACCAAGTTTTTGACAAATCGGATATTCCGGAACATTAGTAATATTATGGCGATCTCCACCGTTAGCAAAAATATCCGGATGAACTTTAGCTATTGATTTTATGCAAGGTATTTCACCATTATCAAGCTTATAATCATCAATCGCTAAAAAGACCTCATCAACGTCTCGTAACGCAGCAATAATTCTCATCCGGTCTTTTTCCGGCATAAACGGCACACGGTTTTTTAATTTTACCTGTTTATCGTTATTAACAATAACCACTAGCTTATCACCTAATTTTTTTGCCTTCTCAATCATTTCTAAGTGACCGACATGAAGCGGATTGAAAAACCCGGAAACGGCGACAACAATCGGTTTTTTTGGAGATTTTTTTATTTTTTTTATAAGTTTTGACATAGAAAAATAATATTAATTGATTACCTATATTATAGCAAAATTAAAGATAAAACAAAAACGAGAATATCAATGAATTATTCCCCTTGTGTCAATATACCGAACTAATTATTTTTATAGTAAAATATAAATATAATAAACAATAATATGACCTTTAGAGAATACCAGCTAAAAGCTAAGGAGACCGCCAAATACCCCGAAAAAAACTATAATTTTATTTATGCTACTTTCGGGATGATGGGCGAGGCCGGCGAAGTATCTGAAAAAATTAAAAAAATCTGGCGAGACAAAAATAAAGAAGTAAATGAACAAGACAGAGAAGAAATTAAGAAAGAGCTGGGCGATGTTTTATGGTATTTATCGCAAATCGCCGAAGAATTACAGATTGATTTTGACGATGTTGCAGAAACTAATATCTCTAAAACACATTCTCGCTTAGAACGAAACGTTATTCATGGAAGAGGTGATAATAGATAAAAAAATATGAATATTTTACAAAGTCTTATTTTAGGAATAATTGAAGGACTAACCGAATTCTTGCCGATATCTTCAACTGCCCATCTTATAATCGCCGATAAACTATTAATGATTCCGGCTTCAGAATTTTTAAAGACTTTTGAAATATCAATCCAACTTGGAGCGATTTTGGCGGTAGTTTTTATTTATTTTAAACGCGTTATAAATAATTTTAATATAGTTTGGAAACTCTTGGCGGCCTTAATTCCGACTTCAATAATTGGGTTGATTCTATATAAATTAGTGAAGACCGTTCTGATGGAAAATCTACTAATTATCTCAATTGCCCTAATTTTAGGCGGA
>CAYUWA010000008.1:33208-34302 GCA_964448505.1 uncultured Gammaproteobacteria bacterium
TTATTATTCTTTTTGAAAATTGGTATATTAAAAAAAATATACAGATAGTGAGCGATAATGATACTAACTTAAACACAATTAGCTATAAACAAGCGATTACTTTAGGAGTTGTTCAATCTCTCGCAATTATTCCCGGCGTATCTCGCGCCGGAGCGACTATTGTCGGCGGTCTTTCGCTTGGCATAAGCAGAAAAAAGATTGTTGAATTTTCTTTTCTACTCGCAATTCCGACCATGCTCGCGGCAACTGTATTTGATATTTACAAAAATCCCTCAACTTTTAACGGCGATCAACTAATAATTTGGCTCGTCGGCTTTACCGCCTCATTTATAACTGCGATAATCAGCGTTAAATTCTTAATCAAATATATTCAAAAAAATAATTTTATGTTTTTTGGTTGGTACCGGATTGTTTTAGGACTAATTATTATTGCTTTTCTCTATTTTAAATAAACATTATTATAGAAAAACGCCTTTTAAAAAGGCGTTTTTTGATAACAAAAATCCGCCTTTTATTGACGGATATTTTGATAAATAAATTTTTTTATTTTTAATTTTTTTCTGCCGAATCAGGGCGGATAAATCCATCCACCTTAACTCTGTTTCCAAACTCAGCTACAGCTTCTTCAGCAATACTTTGCCACTTTAATAATTCTTCTGAATTATCAGCGGCGACGATAATAAAGAATGGATTTTTCTCGTCAAAGCGTTCACCAAAACCGTGATGACCGAGAGCAATTCCAGCCAATGTCTTTACTTCAGTTTTCATATATCCTTCGCTAAAACCAAGACCGGCGCCGGTACAGACAAAATGTGCCGGAAAATCTCTTAAATTTGTTGAGTCAAACTTTCCAGTTTGATCCAAGACTATAGCCATTTCGTTATGATTAACGCTAGCCATTTCATCCCTGCTCAAATAAGTATGTTCTGCGCCTAAAGCTTTAGCCATTTTCTCGCCGCAATAACGACCATACTCATCAGCCGTTTTAACTCCTTCCGGCAAATCTTCGGCGCTTAAATTTTTGAACTTAATCGCCGCTGCGCCACAATCATCATGGGTCGTTAGCAATTTTATTCTACCTTCATACCTTTCAA
>CAYUWA010000008.1:34312-37556 GCA_964448505.1 uncultured Gammaproteobacteria bacterium
AATAAATGCCTGTTTTTCTGCCTCTGAAAGTAAAATACCACTCCCGGCAATACCGATTTTTTTGCCGTCTAAAACTCGTCCATCGGAGCAATCAATAGTATCAAGATCACAGAAAGCTTCTTTAATGCCGGGAAATACTTCCATAATTCTATGCAAACTTTCCCCTTCACGTAAACATCTAATAAGCTCATTGTTTTGGTTATCATACCAACTTTTTGCTAAAAATTGCTCATTCAAATTTTGGGCGCCGGCCCGTTCTGCTTTAAACATATTTTTTCCTCCAATTTTGTGAGCTTCTTTATAGAAGCTCGGTTATTTAAATTTATTTATCTATAATTATTTATCTCCTTTTATTTTTCGCCATTTATTTACCGCCCTGAATCTCGCCAATTCTTTTTCTAGTTTAGCAGAGATTCTAGTAAATTCAACGTCATCAGCGTTTTTAGCGGTTTTCTTTAGTTCTTCCGCTTTCGTCTTAGCTTCTTCAATCCGTTTTTCATCAAGTTCCTCGGCTCGCTCCGCGGTATCGGCTAGAATAACAATTTTATCCTTCATAACTTCAATAAAACCGCCGGAGACTGACATAATTTCTGTAATATTATCAGCCCTTTTAACTTCAATAACTCCCGCTTGCAAAATTGAAACCAAGGGAATATGATCCGGTAGAATTGTTATCTCTCCGCTTGTTGTCGGAACGGTAACCTGAAGAATATCTTGTCTTAAGACAGTTCTTTCCGGTGTTACTATTTCGAACTTTATAATCTTCATAATTATTATTTAACTAAATCTTCAATACCGCCAATCATATAAAAGTCGTCCTCACTCTTATCATCGTGCTTACCGTCAAGAATTTCTTTAAAAGCCCGAACGGTATCGGCCAATTTAACATATTTACCTGGTCGTCCGGTAAAGACTTCGGCGACAAAAAATGGTTGAGATAAGAATTTCTGAATTTTACGAGCCCGAGCAACAATAATTTTATCTTCCGCCGCCAATTCTTCCATCCCTAAAATAGCGATAATATCTTGTAAATCTTTATAACGTTGTAAAATTTTCTGCACGCCACGAGCCGCTTCGTAATGTTCAGCTCCAACAATCTTAGGATCTAAAATAATTGATGATGAATCAAGCGGGTCAACGGCCGGATAAATTCCTAATTCTGAAAGTGAACGAGATAAAACAACAGTTGAATCTAAATGGCCGAAAGTAGTCGCCGGCGCCGGGTCGGTTAAATCGTCAGCCGGGACATAAACCGCTTGAATAGAGGTAATTGAACCGTCTTTTGTTGAAGTAATTCTTTCTTGAAGTTCGCCCATCTCAGAAGCTAAAGTCGGTTGGTATCCCACTGCTGATGGCATACGTCCAAGCAAGGCTGATACCTCAGAACCAGCTTGCGTAAAACGAAAGATATTATCAACGAAGAATAAAACGTCTTGATGCTTCTCGTCGCGAAAATATTCCGCAACCGACAAACCGGACAAAGCAACGCGAGCACGCGCTCCCGGCGGTTCATTCATTTGGCCAAAAACCATTGATACTTTATCAATAACGCCACTTTCTTTAAATTCATTATATAAATCATTTCCTTCACGAGTTCTTTCTCCAACACCGGCAAAAACAGAATAACCACCATGTTCAGAAGCAATATTATGAATTAATTCTTGAATAACAACTGTTTTACCAACGCCAGCTCCGCCGAACATTCCGACTTTTCCTCCTTTAACAATCGGGCAAATTAAATCAATAACTTTAATTCCAGTTTCTAGAATTTCCGTACTGTTTGATTGATCAACAAATTTAGGAGCCGGGCGATGAATCGGATATTTTTTTTCTGTTTTAACCGGAGCACCTCCGTCAACGACATTTCCTAAAACATCAAAAATACGACCCAAAGTTTCCATTCCAACCGGAACGGAAATTGCCATACCCGTATCAAGCGCTTCGTCGCCACGTTTTAAACCATCAGTTGATCCCATCGCTACGGTTCTCACAATATTTGAACCGGTATGTTGTTCAACCTCTAAAGTTAGAGTCTTACCATTCAATTCAACCTCCAAGGCATTATAAATTTCCGGTAATTTATTTTCAAAATAGACATCAACGACTACGCCAATGACCTGTTTGATTATTCCGATGTTTTTTTTGTGTTCTGACATATTATTTTAATTATTTTATTCTGTTATTTTATTCGGCTAAAGCATTAGCGCCGGCACTAATTTCCGCAATTTCCGCGGTAATACCGGCTTGACGCGCTTTATTATAAAACAAAGTTAATTCGTTAACCATATCATTTGCCGCGTCGGTTGCTTGGTGCATCGCGCTCATTCTCGCACTATGTTCGGAAGCATTAGCTTCTAAAAATGCTTGATATAACTGAACTTCTAAAAGTTTCGGCACCATCATTTCTAATACTTCAAAGGCAGAAGGCTCAAAAGTATATTCATAAGAAAACTCTTCGTTTGATAAATGCTTTTTAGCTTTTTCTTCAATCATCTCCTTAGTCGTCCCCACTTTTGATTCATTACCGATAATACCCAAATATTTTTCTTCCGCCTTAATATCAACCGGTAACAACTGTTTAATTCTAGGCACTTGTTTGGCAGGATTTATAAAATCGGTATAGGCTACAAAAATTTTATCATATTTACCCATCTGATAATCATCCAAAACCATTTTAACAATTGGATAAATTTCTCTCGCATCAAGAAGAATATCGCTCTTATCAAATTCGGCGGAAATATTATAATTTTGGTTGTAAATACTTAGACCTTTTTTCCCGGCTAAAATAAAATCAGTCGGCAAATTATGTTTTGAGATTGATTCTTTTGCCTTGCTAATAACTGCCGCATTGTAAGCGCCGCACATTCCCCTGTTTGAACTTATGAGAATGATAGCAACTTTCTTTATTTTTTCTCTAGCACTAAGAAGCGGATGCAACGATTCATTGCGCCCTTCAGAGATACTTGCCAAATGCAAAATCGTCTCCCAGCTTAAATTAGCATAAGTTCGGGTTTTTAGCACTGCGTCAATTGCTTTTCTCATCTTTGAAGCCGCGACCATTTCCATTGCTTTAGTAATCTTTTTAGTACTGGTAACGGATTTAATTCGACGAGAAATTTCCTTGGTCTTCGCCATAATTACTTAATTAAATAATCAACAGTGGCTTTAAAATCATTAATTAATTGCTTAATTTTATTTTCAATTTCTTCGTCAAGTTCTTTTTTGGTTTCAATTAATTTAAGAA
>CAYUWA010000009.1:0-1780 GCA_964448505.1 uncultured Gammaproteobacteria bacterium
CTCAGCTATTAAACAATAATGGGCAAATGGTTGTCCAAAATGGAACAACTGGGCAAATTTTGCCAGTAGTGTTTATGGGGGCGCCCACCGTAATAAATGGGGAGATATATGATAAACAAGAAAGTATAAAATGGGAATAAATATATGAATAATACAACAAGCCAAAAAAATTTTAATGGTGTGACAGACTCAAAATTTAATACCATAACAGCAACACTAAGGCCAAGTAATATTGAAGAAAAAAAGGATGAGTATTTTTTTCAATTCCACCCCTTAAGCTAAGGGAGGAGAAATAGGGCTAATATTATAATTATTTATTAAAACCATTCCAAGTGCGTCCCACCCTCTCCGCAGTACGGGACGAAGTGAGTCTAAAAGCTCATTTCGTTTTTTGTTTATGGGCATTTCCGCCAGTTCCAACCTTGCTATTTTATCGTTTAGGAGTGATTGCGATTTTTCAATTGGTTCAAGCCATTTATAAGCTAACATTTCAAGTTTTTTGTTTTCCAAAGTCCAGTTCCAACCTAAATGAGTTAATACTTCTTTCTTGGTCTCATTATCCCCGTCCATTAATCGCTTGCGACCGTAAATGGCCAGATTAAAGGTTTCTTTTGTTAGTTTAATAACCTTTTCCTCTATATCATAGTCAACCGTTTTAACGTCTAACTTGGCCAATTCTCGCGTCAGTTCATTTTTTGATTCCAAATATTCTTCATCGCCGATAAGATCGCGACAGCGCATTTTAGTCAGATTTTTTATTTCTTCTTTTAATGATTCGGCTGATTTTCCGATATTGGTTTTAACGGCCAAATCCTTTGTTATTTCTTCCGTTTCCAACTCCTTGATTATTTCTAGGCCAAGCTCTAAAAATTCCGGGCGGATTTGATATTTCTCAAGTTCTTTTTCGACTTGCGCTTCCAGGTCGTTTTTTGTTATGGCCGGCTGCTGGCACATGTAATCAATCCGCTTATGAGTACAAAAATAATAGGTATAACTTCTTAATTCTCCAGTATGCCTTATGGTTTTATGTTTCGTGTGGGCGGTTATTAGACAGCCGCATTCCTTGCAGTGGATTAGGCCGGTATAGGCAAAATCTCTTTTTTGGTTTCTCGGCTTTCCATCTCTGCCTAAAATAATTTGGATTTTGTCGTATTCTTCCAAACTAATCATCGGCTTGTGCTTACCCCTATTTTCTTTACCGGCATAATTGATAATTCCGGCATAAAAAGGATTTGTGAAAGTTCGATATAAAGCACTTCTGGCCATTGGTTTTCCTCCCCAACTTTTCATTCTTTTGGTTTTAAAACCCCATTCATTATTAAGCCTATCTAGAACCTCGGGAACGGAATATCTGCCGGTCAACATAGCGTCAAAAGCACGTCTGAGAAGCGGAAAATTAGTCTTGTCGACAATTATTGTGCTTAATCCCTTAATATCCTCGCGTTTGTTTAGATAGCCCTCCGGTGCCTTATTTGGCTGCCAGCCCATTTCGAATTTCTTTTCCAAGCCGCGCTTTACGTCTTTGCCGAGTTTTGAAGAAAAATATTGAGACTGGCTAAGTGCCAACTGCAACATCATTATTCCTTCCGGGGAGTTATCAAAATTATAGGAACCGAATTTTAAGTCTTTAATCAATCCAGTTCTAACCATATAAGTTATAGTCGAGGCGTCTATTCCATTGCGACTCAACCTGTCCGGGTGCCAAGCGATAATGCCTTGTGCCTCGCCTCTGTTGATACGCTTAATTATTTCGGCGAAGACCGGGCGACTGCATGGCTTA
>CAYUWA010000009.1:1790-4848 GCA_964448505.1 uncultured Gammaproteobacteria bacterium
GTCTTTTTGACTGTCTATCGATAAAGCCTGGCGTTCGTCGCCCTCGGTCGATTTACGGACATAGGCAAAATATTTGATTTTATTTATCGTTGTCGTTTGCATATTTATTCCTTTTTACCAAGTCATAATTCCAAAAAATGTTTATTAAATCATCCCTGATTTCTTTTAATATTTGTATTTTGCTATCTCGGTCAAGATGCTCGTCCGGCAATTCAAAATCTATCCGAATCTCATTGAGCGCGTCGGCCATATTAAGCAGGGTTTTGCAACCTATATTTGATTTTTTGTTTTCTATTTTTGGTTTTTTCATAACAAAAAGGGACGGCCCTGAGCACCCAACAGAATATCGCCAAAGGCAATACTCGTCGGCAGAACCGCCCCTTTTTGGGGAAGAGTATAAAAAATCCTTTGACGGTTATTATTCTGTTGGGTGCTACTTATATAATATCACAACGTCCTATTTTTTCAAGACCCTATAGATCGCCGGTTTTGCGGCGTCTTTCCTGGACGCGCTTGAAATCTCCCGGTGTCATTGGGTGATAAATCGCACTAAGTAAAAGAACTAACTGTAGGCATTGTTCGAATGCTTCCCGATAAGCGACCTTATCGTGAAAGGTTTTTTCGTAAACGCTGATAAATTTGTCAACGTGCTCTTTTTTTATATTCATACATAGTTTTGCGACTATGTTTTAATCAAAGGTATTTTTAAGTCCCGTAAAGCCGGTAGTCGATGCGCCCGAACCAGTCGGAGCGATAGGATTTACTGAAAAGAGGAGGGATGTCTCCAATGGCGTTTGCCAGAAATTCCTTTACTTCTTTAAAGGCCGTGATAATAACAGGTTGTTCAAGATTTTTTGAAGCTAATATTTTACGCATTCCAAAATAACGAATATCAAACAAATTTTTGCCGACGTATTTTGAGATATATAACCCCAAATGATTTATATGCTTAACCTTATTTATTTTTACAAAACCTTGACCCCATAGCTTTTTTAATTCACTATGAGCCATTTCAAAATTGACCAGTAAATGATAATGAACGGAGCCGCCGTTTATTTTCTTTCGTCCATAGAAGTCTTCATCTTTTTGAAATTCCGGCACTGCGATATATTTTAAATTCGGTTTTTTTCTTTTTAGTCTTTGGATAAATTTTTTAAAAATTGGACTGGCTTCAATTAAGTTTGGGACGTCGTAATTGAAAGTCAGAGTAATAAATACTTTCAAATCGGGATTGGAATCGACCAGGCGGACTATTCTTGCCCTGGTGCGGCGCAGAGAAAAATCCCTTATCACTTCCATCTTAAATTCCGAGTCTGGATTGTTTTTGACTTCGGCCGCCACCTCTGCTTTGGTTCGCCTTTTGGCGAGCTTTTTGTTCTTCTTCTTGCCAGCACGAATAGGTGCTTCGTATTGATAAAGCTCCGCTTTCTTCCCCGATATTATCAGTTTGTGTCGGTAAATCGTCATTTTTTAAGAGAGAAATCAATTCGTTAACAACAAAATTGAATTCCTGCTTATATGAATTAAGTTTGCGAGTCAGCAGAGCAAAATCTGTCGTACTGTCCGTCTTTACTTGTCGGCTAATGCCGAAAGTGAGAGTCTTTATTCTTTTTCTGAGCCAAAGGATGTAATCAAATTCTTTTTGAATGTCTTTAAATATCATATATTCTTTTATCTAATATTCGTAAGAGCGGTCTGGTGTGTGCGTATGGTCAAGTCTAATATATTTTAATTATTAAAAGTATGGCAAGAAAAGTATTTTTTAGTTTTAAATATGAAGATGTTTCCAGGGCAATGGTTGTAAGAAATAGTTGGGTCACACAAGGGAAGGAGGCTGCAGGGTTTATAGATTCGGCAGATTTTGAAAAGGTTAAAGGCAGGGTGATAATGCCATTAAAAATTGGATTGATAAACAATTAGAAGGAACATCGGTGACTGTAGTTTTGGTCGGAGAAAAAACTTGTAGCAGCAGGTGGGTCAAATATGAAATAGACAAAAGCAAGGAGAGAGGAAATGGTTTGATCGGCATAGATGTTAGTAAAATAAAAGATTTACAAGGGAATACCAGCGAAAGATGCGGAATAATACCAAAAGGATATGAGTTTTATTATTGGAATAATAATGAAGGATATAAAAATATGGGTATTTGGATTGAAAAAGCCGCTAAAGCAGCCGGGAGATAATATTTTTTAAGTATATGGACAACGCCTTTTTTTCTAAAAATTTAATAAAAGGTAAAATAGCCCAGATTATATTCGAACAAATGTTCAGAGAGCAGGGTGAATATACAGTTATCCCTTTTGGTTACGAAAACATATTGCCAGAAATATTTCCACAACGTAATAATTTTGAAGGCGCGCAAAAAGCGATTGATAACATTAGGAATGCCCCAGACTATACGTTAATATCCGTAAAAAAAGAAAAAGTCTATTTGGTAGAGGTAAAGTATAGAAAAGAATTGAATATTGAGGAAATAAAAAAAATTGCCGAAAAACAAATTCAGAGATGGAGTCCGTCATGTATATTTGTAGCGACAAAGGACGGCTTTTATTTTGACTTATGTTCCGGAATATTGAGGAATAATAAGATTCCAAAATTAAGTGAAAAAACTATTAATAAGGAGCTGCAACTTAAATATCAGGGTTTGCTTAATGAGTTTGAACAGAAATAGTTATTTTATTGGAATTTTTTCTTATTTAATTTTTAACGCTTAGATTATATATTCTCTTCTAATAAATATAGCTAACATTAGCTATTTTTTATTGTTGAGGAGTATTTTAGTTGACATAAAATAGTATCTATGGTATAATGTTTTAATGCTCAAATGTTGAGTATTGCCCAATTTCGCCGGGAAGTGCGAAAAAACAGTATTATTAACAATTCAAACAAAGGTATTATCATGGAAAAAAGTAGCCAAATATACAGGAGAATTAGGTAATAATATTTACTATGATTACTCTGGGGCTGACAAAGTATTCGCTGACGGAGATAAAATATTAATCCTACAAGCGTTTAATGCTTCTAAAATAGAAACGGTATTGACTACTGCCTACAGAGC
>CAYUWA010000009.1:4858-6054 GCA_964448505.1 uncultured Gammaproteobacteria bacterium
ATCCTGCAGCTTATCTCCGGCGGAGAAAAAATAATGATTGAAGCTCTCGACGGCAAAGCGTATATCTCCGATGCCAAGAAGACATTCAAATCATTTATCGACTCCGATTTCAAAAATTGGGGACTCAATCAGTCCGGTCCGGCCACTGCTGAAACATTGCTTGATATCAGCGAAATGGTTGGCGACGGAACATTTGTTCAGATTTTTACCGAGATTACTTCCAATCTCGACAAGCTCGTCACGACACAGGCACAAATTATCCGCTTCTGCGAAAAACATCCTACCTGGCTTCGTCAGGAAGGCTACGCCACTTTCTTCTTAACGAAGGTTGATGGCGAATATTTCGTGGTCAGCGTGCGCGTGTATTCGGACGGTCTGCTTGTCCGCGTGCGTCGCCTTGAGGATGACGTTGTCTGGTATGGCGAGTATCGTCATCGCGTTGTCGTCCCGCAACTTATACCTTTGGCCGAATAGTTCCTTTGGTATTTGTCCCTTTGTCCCTCGGATCCTTTGAACTTAGTCTAAAACTAAGCTCTTGGATTCCGGGGGATTTTTTTGTATAATGAAAGCATGGTTTTGTTTTGTCCGTCGGTCAAGGCTGTCGGGCCAAGATCATTTAAAAATATTTTTGAGATTTTCGGCGGCCACGGCTTACGAAATAGGAAAAATATTTTTAATTAAAAAAATTATAAGTTGGTATAAGGTGCTTGTGGACTTTTATGTCCCGAATAATATTCAGTCGCTTCTTTCGTATTCGTCAGAGCGACGGTGAAACCGGAAGGCGCTTTATACAATTTCGTGGTCAACGTGAACGTGAATTCGGACGGTCTGAATGTCAACGTGAATCGCCTTGAGAATGACAATGTCTGGAATGGCGAGTATCGTCATCGCGTTGTCGTCCCGCAACTTTTCAATTTCTCCTTCGTTCATTCGAGGGAGTTTTATTTTCTAAACCTTTTTTCCAACCGCCCAGCATTCGGCCGATTTCGTCTAAGCTTTCAGAAAGGACAGAGTATTTAATATTAGGGAGGCACTTATTTTCCCAGGCCAGTTGCAGAAAGAATTTGAGGCTGTCGAGTTTTAAAATCGCCATTGATAATTGAGTCGATTTCCTTTCGCCGGACAGGTAGGCCGTGATAAATGTATTTTCCAGGAGAGACAGAAAATGACCTTCAATTTTTCCGCCCAGGTTATAG
>CAYUWA010000009.1:6064-6799 GCA_964448505.1 uncultured Gammaproteobacteria bacterium
AGCGGTAAATCTTGGGAAAATCTGCGAGAGCATGAAACCAGAGACTGTAAGCTTCTTTAGTTTTGACGAGCACCACCGGCGGCCGGAGTGATGTACTCATAATTTTAAAATGAAAAAATTTACTAAAACTTACGGCGAAATTATCACTGTCCCCAATCTGCTTTTGGCCTGGGAAGAATTTTTGGCGGGGAAGAAGAAGCGGGCGGATGTGGCTATTTTTCAAGGCCGGCTAATAGACAATATTTTCGGTCTTTATCATGATTTAAAAGAAAAAAATTATAAACATGGCGATTATCAGGCTTTTAAAATTTCCGACCCCAAGCCCAGGAACATTCATAAGGCCGTAGTTCGCGATAGGTTGCTTCACCATTTGTTATATCAGGAAACATATCAGTATTTTGACCGGCAATTTATTCATGACTCTTATTCCTGCCGGCTGGATAAAGGGACTCATCGCGCCGTTCGCCGTCTGGCGGAGTTCAAAGATAAAGTCTCCGGAAATAACCGGAAGGCCGTTTGGATATTTAAATGCGACATCAGAAAATTTTTCGCCAGCATTGATCATCGGATTTTAAAGAATATTCTGGCCAGATATATTGATGACCGGGATTTATTGTGGTTGTTCGGGCAGGTAATCGACAGTTTCAATACACCGGGAAAAATTGGCGTCGGTCTGCCTTTGGGAAATTTAACCTCGCAGTTGTTGGTTAATGTTTATATGAACGAATTCGACCA
>CAYUWA010000009.1:6809-7870 GCA_964448505.1 uncultured Gammaproteobacteria bacterium
CCGCAATCATAATATTTTAAAATTAATGTTTAAAAATAAAAATTTCAAATTGGTGAATAAAATATGAAAATAAATTCAATCCTATTATGTTTTGAAAATTAAATATTATATCCGTTATGCCGACGATTTCGTATTTTTAAGCGAGAATAAAGAAGAACTGATCACCTTGCGGCCGAAATTGGAAACATTTTTAAATGAACACTTAGGCCTGACTCTGCATCCAAAGAAAACTTTCTTCAAAATTTGGCCAGTGGCGTCGATTTTTTGGGCTGGGTGCAATTTTCTGAACATAGAACACTTAGAACGACGACTAAACGCCGTATGCTGAAAAGAATCAAACAAAGTGATAAGCCCGCAACATTAGCTTCATACTCGGCGATGTTAAAACACGGCAATGCTTATAAGTTAAGTAAAAGGGCTGGTTTGGTTGACTTGGTATTATAACAGTTTTTGACAAATTAAGCAATAGTTATTATTCACTTTATCGTAGTTTTGTTTCAAATTTATAGGATTAAATGGTATAATAAAAAAATAAGCACACCGCTTATTTAATTTTTTAAAAAATTCGTTCCGAAGAATAATAAATTTAAAATTTACTGGGATTTTTGGACATTTCAGTTCTGATAGCGTCCCTCACTCTCCGCAGTTAGGAAAAATAGAGTTTAAAGCTCTATTTTTTGTTTTATCTAAGCCAATATCTTAAGTTCCAAAGTAGTTCGAACCGGCGGAGGGAGACAGGGATTTTTCTAGGGAAATAAACTATATTTTGGTTAATTTTAGATGAATATTGTTTAGTTCTAACCGTAAGTTGAATTGATTTTTTGCTTGATTTAAGATAAAATTTTAATATATTGTTTAGTTACAATGAATATGAATTTTTTTAAAGAGGAACTCAATCACTCAGAAAATAAGGAGAATCCATTAGTTAATACAGAAACAGTTACCGGCAATGAGTTAGTCGACGTTATCTATCAAGGCGACTCTTTACCTCATGATGAGAGATTTTTACCATCTGAAAAAGGTGGAGTTTTTAAATATTTTGATATTAGGTCTTTAGTGGA
>CAYUWA010000009.1:7880-15351 GCA_964448505.1 uncultured Gammaproteobacteria bacterium
TTATAAACTGGGCTTTTTGATTTTCTTTTTAAATTTATTCAATAATAAAAGAAGCTAGTAAGGTCATTGGTTTAAGTGAGTTAGAAAAAATTCCAAATCAAGAAAAGCAGTATTGGATTAAATTCGTTTCCATTGATCCAAAATACCAAGGCAAGGGATTGGCCTCTAAATTAGTTGAGGAGATTTTTCGTTTTGCTAGGCAAGAGGGAGCTACTTTAGAAAGTTCGTCCTATTCTTCGGATGGGTATGATAAGCTGAAGCCGCTATTTAATAAATTTGCAGAAGAATTTTCTGTAAATTTTATTGACGTTGAAAGAAAACTGCCAGATAGTTTAAAATAATATAGTTAACTAAAAATTGCTGGCACTTTTACTAATTTCAGTTCTGATAGCGTCCCGTACTCTCCGCAATATGGGGCGAAGTGGGGCTATATGCTCATTTCGTCTTTTGTTTTATAAGCTAACATTTCAAGTTTCTTGTTTTCCAAAGTCCAGTTCGAGCCGAGATGATAAATTATAGAATGAACACGAAAAATGAACTTGAGATATGATTTGACATATCTCAAGAAAAGGCATAAACTTGAGATATAAATATTTATATATCAAGATATGCCGCAATTTACCGCTGGTAAATATATCCAGAAATATCAATATAAAAGTTTTAGCCCCAGCCCGATTAATCGAGAGTTTATTTGGGTTGATAAAAAAATTAATTTATTGCTAGAAGAAGCTACTAGGTATTTAGGAGAATTAAATGCTTATTCCGAATTAGTTCCGGATGTTAATTTTTTTATCAAGATGCACGCCATGAAAGAAGCAACTATTTCCAGCCGTATCGAGGGGACTAGAACAGGAATTGATGATGCTGTATTACCGAAAGAGGAAGTCGATCCTGAAAAAAGAGATGACTGGCAAGAGGTGCAAAGTTATGTCAGCGCGATGAATTCTGCTATTTCCGAATTAGATAAGTTACCGCTCTCAATGAGAATTATCAAAAATACCCATAAGGTTTTATTATCTGGTGTTCGCGGCAAGCATAAGAATCCGGGCGAAGTAAGGAATAGCCAAAATTGGATAGGAGGCTCGAGTTTAGCTGACGCTTTTTTTATTCCGCCGCACAACGATGAACTGCCCAATCTTTTAAGTGATTGGGAAAAGTTTTGGCATAATAAAAATTTAGAAATTCCCCAGCTTATTAAAATTGCCATCGCCCACTATCAGTTTGAGACCATCCATCCATTTTTAGACGGCAATGGCCGCCTAGGGAGATTGATAATCATCTTGCAATTAATCGAGCAAAAAATTTTAAATCAGCCGACTTTATATTTGTCAGCCTTTTTTGAAAAAAATAAAGGATCATATTATGATTCTTTAACTGTTGTCAGGCAATCAAATAACTTAGAACAATGGATTAAATTTTTTTTAACCGGCGTGGTGGAAACCGCCAAGGGGAGTCAGGAAACATTCAAACAAATTATAAAATTGCGGCGCGAATATGAAATTAAAATATTAAGTTTAGGTAAGAAAGCTAAATTAGCGAGTGGAGTTTTATTATTCTTATTTTCCCAGCCGGCCGTGAATTCCAAGATTATTATGAATAAGTTTAAAATAACTTTTAATACCGCTAATAGCCTGCTAAATGATTTAGAATCATTGAAGATTTTGCAAGAAGTGACTGGATTCTCTCGAAATAGATTATTTATCGCAAAAGCCTACCTGAATCTATTTAAGAAATAAATATATTATTATAATAATTTCAGGATAAAGACGAAATTCAAAATGGCCCCGACTAAGTTTTACGAACTAACCGCTAAAGGTTGATTTATGTGGAGAGTCGTGTCCGAAGAAATGGGGCCGTGCCAATACTTTGCTGATATTTATATAAATGCATACTACTTCAAAGTCGTTATTTTAATATATGTTTTGTTGATTTTTTAAGTATTTTATGATATTTTAAAATTATAATAAACAAAAATATGATTAAAATAGTAATTACTCATGACTTAGGATTATCTCCTGAAGATAAAGAAAGATTAAAATCACTGGGAGATATTACTATTTACGACAGTAGGCCCAAATCACCAGAAGAATGGCTTGAACGTTGTAAGGGAGCTGATATAATTTGTAGCGGCATCCCTGGATTAAGAGAGAAATATCAAGAATTAGAAAATGTTTTTATAACATTGCCTTTAGTAGGTGTCTCTTATTTAAATATAGATACTTTGAATAAAAAAAATATTAAAGTATCTAATAGTCCTGGATGTAATAAAGATGCTGTTTCCGAATGGATTATTGGAATGATGATTAATCTATTTCGTAAATTGCCGTTTTATATAAATAACAATGACTTGCCGAAAGACAAAGCTCCGGAGCAGACAATCGGTTTGACGGACAAGATAGTTCTAATATTGGGCAAAGGGAATATAGGTAATAGGGTGGGAGAGATTTGTAAAAGTTTAAAGATGCATGTCGTTTTTTTTGAAAGAGGCGATGATTTAAATAAAAAAATTAAAGGCAAGAACATTATTGTTAATTGCTTAAGTACAAATAAAACGACGGCGGGTATTTTAGATAAAGAGTTTTTTAATTCTCTCGAAAAAAATTCCTTTTTTATTTCCGTTGGCGGCAAAGAGATATATGATTCAGAGGCTATGTTTAAGGCTCTGGATGATAATATTTTGAGCGGAGCGGCCATAGATGAAGGAGCAATGAATGCCGGGAATACTAGCGACCCTTATTATCAAAGATTATTAGAGCATTCTAAAATATTGGTTACTCCTCACATAGCATATAACTCAGATATATCGAATAAAGAGGGGAACCGAATAATGATAGATAATATTGAAGCTTATTTAGCAGGCAAGCCTATAAATTTGATAAATTAAAACCACCTTTATGAAATTAAGATACATTATACTTAAAGTTAAAGATATCAAGAGAGCTAAAACTTTTTATTCTCGTCTTTTAAATATGGAGCCTACAAAAATAGAGCGAGATAGAATGGTGGTATTTGATCTTCAAAATGTAAAAATAGGACTGTATAATCCAATCGCGGATGGAGATTCTTTATCTGATTCTGATTTTGGTCGTAATTGCTACGTGTGTTTCGGAGTAGAGGATGTTGAATTTGAATTGAAACGGGTTTCTAGTTTTGCCGAAATTATATGTCATAAAAAAGTTGATTATCATGAATGGTTTGAATTCAAAGATTCAGAAGGAAATGTTTTAGAGATACATAAAATATAAAGCAAAATATTATAAAATGTTATAATAGCAGCATGAAACCGTATAAATTCAGCCCAATAAAAAACATTAATCAACTTTTAGAAGCTATAAAATATACGCATTTAAAATGTTTCGAGTTGTGTAAAAAAAATTACGGAAAGTATCTTCCCGTTGCAGGTAATATAGGAATATTCTGCCATTACGACGAGGAATATCAATTTTTGACAAAATTACGTCAAGAATTTACGCAAGAATCAGATAATTGGAATAAAAAATATTATCGTCTTTATGAACCCATTGTAATTCCTGGTTGTGATGATATACCAGGTGCTGTTTATACCTATCTTTATATTCGTAAACCAGATCAACATGAGGAAGTAGGCGACATTGACTTTGTTTTAGACGAAAAGGAATATGACGAATTAAAAAACTCTTTATTACGTGGCAAAGAAATCAAAGGGGTAAAAATTTTCGACCGTCCCGAGCTTGATTTAATTAGACTGTCCGATCCTAATATAAATGTCCTGTCCTTCATAGGCACAAAAGGAATGACCGACAATGTGAAGATGGAAACGGTTTAAGCCTTATAAACATTGGGAAAAGTTAATAAAATAAAAACGTTTTTTCTTAATTCCTATCACTATGAGCGAAATAACAAAATTACCAAATTATTCGACTGAGCGATTTCAATACCAGAAAATCGTTGATTTTGTTCTTGAATCCGGCAAGAGGTTGGTTAAACTATCTGGCAAGATTGTTGATATAGGAGTAACCAAACAGTATTTGACAGAAGAAGATCTACGGATTGAAAGAGGCTTAGGCGATATAATTAAAAGTTTTGGTGATGATCATATATTGTTTGCCGAGGAAGAAAATGACTTAATCAAAGAGGCTGATGATTATTGGGTTGTTGATCCAATTAGTGGAACGGAATCTTTTATTAAGGGAGAGGGGCGGTATACCATTGTTGTTTCTCACTCGCACAAAGGAACCGCTCAATTTGCCGCTGTTTATAATCCCTCAATTGATGAACTATACACGGCTGTTATAAATCAAGGAGCTAAATTAAATGGAAAATCGATTAGTGTTGAAAAAGAGCGTTTGGCTAAACCTAAAATTATATTTAGGGGGTCTAGATACTGGAAGGACCAGGATGTAGCAGATAAAATAAAATCCGCTCTTTCGGAATACGAAGTTATTCAGTATAACTATTCAAAATCAATGGCTATCAGTTATTGTGACATAGCTAGTGGCAAATATAGTGGAGTTATTTCTTTGACTAGAGATTGTTTTCCTGAATATGCTGGCGCCCTCATAATAAAAGAGGCTGGTGGAAGATTTACTAATTTAGAAGGGAATTCTCGCCTAAACCCGACAGATAGGATATTTATTGGTGGCTCCGAAGAGATATATAAACGCCTTTTTCCTCTAGTTAAAAGTTGTTTTTAATGAAATTTAGCTATTATCACCGTTCCAGCTACGTCCCACCCTCTCCGCAGATTGTAAATAGCCCTAAATGTGGGTTATTTTTGATAGGGAGTTTATCACTTTAAAAAGACGTGTTATAATTTAGACATAATTTTTCAACAAATATATGATTGAAAATAGTATTGTCTATCGTGATTTTAAGGGAAAATATGAATATCTGCCTCTTTCAAAAGCGGCCGGTTCTTTGATTTGGAACAGGGACGGAAAGAGATTTATTGATTTTTCCTCGGCTTGGAATGTTACAAATTTAGGTTGGAATCATCCCGAAATTAATGAGGCAATTATTGAGCAAGTGAATAAGAACGTGCAAAGCCTTCTCTGGGGCTCTGATCCGATTCAAGAAGAGTATGCTAAGGCTTTAACGGCTTCCTTGCCCGATGAATTAGATGCTTGTATTAAAGAGACTAGTGGCACGGAATCAAAAGAGGCGGCGATAAAAGTCGCTCGCGTCTATACGGGAAGAAGTAAGATTATTGGTTTTGATTCCCATTACCACGGACAATTATTTGCCGCCCTGGCTATCGGCTATCCCAAGGGCTCACACCCCAAACTTGAACCCTTAGTTCCGGAAATTTCACCTATTTCGTTTCCGCATAATAAAATTAGCGAAACGGAATGGAATAAATTCCTTTTAGATTTGGAAGACAGTCTTTCCAAAAAGGATATTGCCGCTATCGTTACGGAGCCGGGAATAATAACCGGTTGGGGCTCAACTCTTATCGCTTATCCCGGCTTTCTGACAAAACTCCGCGAGCTCACTTTAAAATATGGAACGCTTCTTATTGTTGATGAAGTTGGAACCGGATTTTCTAGAACAGGGAAGCTCTTCGGGATTCAACACGAAAA
Organism: uncultured Gammaproteobacteria bacterium; assembly: GCA_964448505.1. Lineage (GTDB taxonomy): Bacteria > Patescibacteriota > Patescibacteriia > Patescibacteriales > UBA12465 > UBA12465. Next base: position 13,439 of record CAYUWA010000009.1, read on the forward strand.
TATTGTTCCCGATATGTTAGTTCTTGCCAAAGGAATCTCTAACGGTGCGTCCGCTATCGGAGCGGTAGTTGGAAAGTCGGAAATATTTGAGAAGGCATTTTCTGAATCAGTATTAGTTTCAACTTTCGGTTGGACGCCGCTCGCCTGTGCCGCCTCCTTAAAAGTTTTACAAATTCACTTGCGAGATAAAACTTGGGAAATGGCTGAAAGTAAAGGAAATTATATTAAAGAAAAGTTAAAAACTTATCTTGGCGATATTTTAGTTGAAGTAAGAGGAATGGGGCTAGAAATTGGTTTGCAGTTTAAAGATGCTGAAACCTGTTCCAGAATACAAAAAGCTTGTTTTGCCGACGGGCTTCATGTTATTGTCGGAAGCAAAGATAATATGCAAATCATGCCGCCCCTTAATATTCCGCAAGAACTCTTAGACGAGGGCTTGGATATTTTAATAAGAAATTTGAAATAGTTAATTTATTTAAAATCATTGGTATTTTCCCTCATTTCATTCTGATAGCGTCCCGTCCTCTCCGCAGTCTGTAAATAGCCCTAAACATGGGCTATTTTTTGTGGGGAGTTTATCGCTTTGGGGCGCTATGTTATAATATCTTAATAAACTATATGAATATAATAGAAATAGAAAAATATATTAAAATGTCTCAACAAGAAGCCGAGAAAGCAATTATTTCAGGTAATACTCCTTTTGGTGTTGTGGCGATTGATAAACATAATCGTGTTGTCGCTAAGGCTCATAATACGGTGAATTCTAGTTGTGACGCAACTGCTCACGCTGAAATAAATTTATTAAGAAAATTGTCTAGAAAGCTAAAGAAAATTAAATTCGATGATATAAAAATTTTTATAAATTCGGAACCATGCTCTATGTGTGCATCGGCGATGATAAAGTCAGGAATCAGAGAAATTTACTATGGGCCAAATCAAGAAACTAGGCAGTCTTTGTATATCCCTTTATCTGAAATTGCCAGAAAATCAACTAAAAAGATAATTATAAAATCGGGCTTTTTGTCTGATAGTTGCCAGAAGCAAATATTAAGAGGACGAAGAATTTTAAGAAATAACGGATAGCACCGTCCCGAGTATGCCCCCGCAGTCTGCAAATAGCCCTAAACATGGGCTATTTTTTGTGGGGAGTTTATCACTTTGGAACGTCGTGATATAATTTAAACATATGAAATTAGTTAAATATATAACCAGAAATTATACATTGAGAGATCACGTGCTGATTGTTCAGTCTTTGTATAAGAAAAATACCTCAATTCCGGGGATATATTATACAAATGTTGCCGATGTTTCCTTTAAGGGTTTAATGGACATATATATTAATCCCCTAGATTTACAAAATAATATAAAAAGGTTACAAAAAGTAATTAATCAGACGGGTTATATAGCTAGTAAAATTGAAGAAGGAGAGGTCGCAGTTAAAAATTTATTTATTTTTCCCGTAGATTTGAAAAAGAAAAATCTTATTCTTAATGGAAAAGAGGTTATAAAAATTATAAAGAAAGTAAGGAAAAGATTATTTGAATTTGGAGGCTTTTTTGAATTTACCCATTATATTGGAAGAACAAATGTAAAATTAACACGGCCACAAATTAAAAAGTTAGGCAGTTTTCATGACCGCAGAAAAGATGCGTTTTTAAATAGTTTTAATTTTTTAAATATTCTTCTTGAAAGGATATTAGAAAATACTAAAATTATTAATAAAAAATTAAATTTTTTAACTACCGAGGAAATTATAGATTATTTCAAGGGCGAGATTGATGAAGATTATATCAATAGAGAGCAAGCCAAACGAATGAAACGATATATCTGCATTTATAAAAACCAAAGAGAAAAGATTATCACTGATGAATTTGATAAGGAATTTAGTAAGATAAAAGAGGAAATTAAAGTGG
>CAYUWA010000009.1:15361-22955 GCA_964448505.1 uncultured Gammaproteobacteria bacterium
ATATTAAAAGCATAAAAGGTACCCCAATAAATAAGGGTTTAGTAAAAGGCAAAGTAAAAGTAATTAATCAAAATACGATTTACAAAAAGATACCTAAGGATGCTATTATTGTTACTCAGATGAGTACGCCAGAAATGACCCCATTTCTTAAAAATGCTAAGGCGTTAATAACTGACGAAGGCGGGCTACTTTGCCATGCCGCCATATTCGCTCGTGAATTTAAAATAATAACCATTCTGGGTACAAAAATAGCCACACAGGTCTTGGAAGACGGGGATTTAGTTGAAGTCGATGCGAATAAAGGTCTTATTAGAAAGATAAACTAGTGCAATTTATAATTAATACCGTTCCAACTATCTATATTATCGTCAAGCCGGCATGACCCAGAGATTCGGGCTTGGTATTCCACGTATATTGATTAAGGGCTAATATAAGTAAGCAAGAGGTGTTAATAATCTAATGGCGTAAATGTCTTAATATAGTTAATCTAATAATTTCTAATATGAAAAATTCAACTTTAGTTAGGTGGGGCGCGACTCATGCTTTCGGTGTTCTTCTCTATATCTTTTTGCTCGCGATTTTCTTTAGCGAAGCCAATAATTGGTTCGGTCAGGCTGATCAAAAAATTGTTACCCCCGTAGCTGCTCTAATGCTTTTTGTTTTTTCCGCGCTAGTAACAGGAGGATTAATTTTGGGAAAACCGCTTATGCTCTATTTTGACGGTCATAAAAAAGAAGGGGTAAAATTATTATTTTTTACCGGACTTGGTTTATTTGTTTTTATGGCTTTAGCTTTTGTAGTTTTGCTTGTAATGAAATAAAAAAATATCTATATGATATAATAAAAATAGCCCTAGATTTCAAAATTTATGAAATTAAATAAAAAAATATTTGTATATATTATGCCGGCAGTCGGTCTTCTTATCTTACTTTATCATGCCATTGCCTACCTATTTGATTTAAACTTTAAAAATCCGGCTCTTACTGTCTTGGGTTTGGTTTTTGTGGCTGTCGGCATGCAAAAAGTCAGAAAATATAAATCAAAAGATATATGTCAAAAATAATTATTGCCTCCGGACCAGTTATCGTTGAAAACAATAAAGTCCTCTTAAATAAACACGGAGATGATGACTTTTGGAAATTCTGTGGCGGGCAAGTTGAAGGCGGTGAAACCAACCTAAGAGAAACAGCAAAAAGGGAAGTAAAAGAAGAGATGGGGCTGGATATTGAAATAGAAAATCAGGAGCCGTATTTTTTCTATACCGAAAAAAATGTGGAGGATGTTAATACTAGCGTTGTTTTAATTCATTTTTTAGCAAAAAGAATAAACGAGATTACTCCCGGAGCAGAAATTAAAGAGTGGCGCTGGATAGATATAAATGATTTAAGTAAAGAAAACCTCGCTCCTAATATTATCCCCGCCTTAAATCATTTTGGGTTTTAATCTACGTCTAATATGGATTATTTAGAAAAAGATATAAAAACCAAATAATATGCCAAAGGTTTCAATTAGATACCAGCAAGTAAAAGACGCCAAGAGGCTTTTTGAAATTGTCAAAAATCCAAATTTCCTGTATTTTAATATCAGTCCCAAGACAGTTGAAGAAGAAAAAATCTGGCTTAAGAAAAATCCGCAAAGAAGAAAAGACAATTATGAGTGGAACTACACGATTTTATATGGCGATAAAGTAGTTGGAGCGGTCGGAATAAAAATAAACCAACACCGCAAATATACCGGAGAAATCGGCTATTTTTTAGATGAAGCCTATTGGGGAAAAGGAATTACAACAAAAGCTGTCGCTTTAGTGGAAAAAGAGGGATTTAAAAAATTAGGTCTGAGTCGTATAGAGATTTTAATGCGCCCGGAAAATAAAGGAAGCGAGAAAGTGGCGATTAACAATAAATACAAAAAAGAGGGGATAATGCGCAAACTTGTTAAGGGAAAGGACGGAAAAATGCACGATTGCTTTTTATACTCAAAAGTCTTATAAAAAAATAATTTATGAAAGAAAAATTACTAATCGGTTTTATCGGTCAGGGCTTTATCGGCAAGAATTATGCCGATGATTTTGAAAAAAGAGGCTACGAAGTCGTCCGCTATGCCAAAGAAGAACCTTATTTTGATAATAAAGATAGAATTAAGGATTGCGATTTCGTCTTTATCGCCGTGCCAACGCCGACAACGCCCCATGGTTTTAATTTTGATATTTTAAAAAGTGTTTTATCTTTAATTGGCGCGGGCAAGACGGCAATAATTAAATCAACAATTCTTCCCGGAACCTGCGAGGCGCTTCAGAAGATGTTTCCGGAAATTAGCGTCTTTCATTCCCCCGAATTTTTAACCGAGAAAAATGCCGCTTACGACGCCGCTAATCCGACTAGAAATATTATCGGTATTTTAGAGGATAATAAAGAGAATCGCGCTAAAGCCGAAGAAGTTTTAGCTATTTTACCTAGTTCGCCGCTTAACTTAATTTGCCTGGCGAAAGAAGCGGAACTTATTAAATATGCCAGTAACGGATTTTTGTTTTTAAAAATAGTCTATGCAAATATCCTTTACGATTTAGCGATGAAAGAGGGAAGCGAATGGGAAATAATTAAAAATGGCATGGCCGCCGACCCGCGAAGAGGCAAGAGCCATCTTGATCCGGTTCAAGCTTCTTCAAGCGATAAGAAACCTGGACGGGGCGCCGGTGGGCATTGTTTCGTTAAAGACTTTTCCGCCTTAATAGAATATGTAAATAAACTTCAACCAGATTCACTTTCTCACAATTTCTTAAAATCCGCTCAAGATAAAAATTTAGAATTATTAACTAGTAGCGCCAAAGACCCGGAAGTCCTGAAAGAAGTATTTGGTTTGGAAATATAAAAAATATTAAGTAATAAAAAGACCCGGAGGAAAACCAGGTCTTTTTTTGAAGCAAAATTTATTAATTTGATTTTAAAGTATCTATTAGTTTTTGAATAAATATTTTTTTATTGAATATTTTTTCAACTCTCGCTCTCGCCTCTTGGCCGAATCCTTCTCGCAATTTCTCATCGCCTATGAGTTTTTTAATTGCCTCTTCTAGAGCGGCACTATTGCGAGGGCTAACCGTAAGGCCGCTGATATTATTTAAGCTTATTTCTTTAACGGCGCTCTCTAAGTTAGTATTTATGATTGGTTTGCGATATGCCATCGCTTCAATTTGAACTAATCCGAAAGCTTCGTTTTTGCCGCACGACGGCAGGACGAAGATGTCGCAAGCTTTATAAAAAGGGCGTAAATCGTTAACCGGCGCCATTATTTTTACTTTTCCTTGAACTTGGTTTTTAATAATTTCTTTCTCCAATTTATTTTTTAGCGGTCCTTCGCCGATAATTATTAAAGAGGCGGCAATATTTTTCATCGCGGCGATTAAATATTTAAAACCCTTGTATTTAACTAAACGACCAACACTTAAGATAAGCGGTTTTTTGAACTCCGCGTTTATCTTCGCCGCCTTATTTTTAATTTCTTCGTTTTCGGAAAAATATTCTAAATCAATACCGAAGGGAATAACAACACATTTTTCTTGATAATTTTTTAAAGTCCTAGAATTATCAATAATCGCCTGGCCACTAAGCAAAATTTTATTGGCTTTTTTTAAGCCGTAATTTATAAAAAAATTAAATAAATATTTACTGTATTTTTGCCTAACGATATCCGAGTGGTACCAAATAAAAAGTTTTTTAGTTTTAATAAAAGGCAGAATAAGGAAAGCGAGGGGGAAGGGATGATGAATTAAAATAGCCTCGTAATTTTTTTGTAAGCCGATAAAAAGTTTTAAGAAGTCAAAGGAAATCGGCATTCCTAATTTTTTGCCGAGCGAAGCGGCGCGGTATACTTTTATGCCGTTAATATTTTCAATAATTCTTTTTCCTTTCGTTTTACAAGTTAAAACCTCAACCTCAAAATCGTCCCGACTGTTTAAAGATTCGGAAATTTCTTGGGTAATTTTTTCTACTCCGCCGAGCACCGGAAAATAAAATTTATTGACGTTAAGAATTTTCATAAGATTTAATAATTGCTATAAGTTTAGCGGCGCATATTTTCCAGGAGTATTTATTAAGATTACTAGTTCCGGCAGAAATTATCTCCGCGCGCCTATTTATATCTTGGCTTATAGTTTTCAAGCCATTTTTAATTTCTTCCAAATTCTCGGGACTTACAAAAAGTGCGCCCGCACCCGCCGTTTCAGGAAGGGCTGAAGTATTTGAACTTAAAACGGGAATGCCGAGGCTTTGCGCTTCTAAAATAGGCAGACCGAAGCCTTCGTATAGGGAGACAAAAATAAGCGCTTGCGAATTTTTTAATAAAGCCGACTTTTCATTCTGGGAGATAAATCCGGTAAAGATAATTTTTTCTTCTATCCCCATTTTTTTTACCCTGGCGCGTAATTTTAATAGGTTCCTGTTTTCTTTTCCTGCGACTAAAAATAAATAATCAGGATTATTTTTAGAAAAAGAGGCGAAGGCTTCTATTATTCGTTTAAGATTTTTTCTGGCTCGGATATTTCCGATATAAATAAAATATTTTTTTGTCTCGCCGTTACTTATTAAATCAAAGCTTCTTAAAATCTCGTTTTCTTCTTCCGCGCTTATCTTAAAAAGCGCTGGCGCTCCTTCGGGTAAAACTGATATTTTTTCCGGGTTTATTTTCAAGAATTTAATTATCTCGTTTTTAGAGAATTCGGAAACTGTAGTAATTTTTAAAGATAAGTACTTAGCCGAGAGAAGCGCCAGATTAAGGTAAAGGCGAGAAAATAGATTAGCCTCAGAAGGGAAACGACGAAAAGCCAAATCGTGAATAGTAACAATTTTATTTTTGAAAAAAAGTGGTAGTGCTAAAGAGGGGCAAAAGAGAATATCTATCCTTTCTTCTTTTAAGCTTCGGACTAAGCCAAATTGCTGATAGAAAATTAAGCCCAAGTTATTTAGGCGCGGTATTTTTTCTGTTCTTACCCTCGCTTTTTTATTCAATCCGGAAAATAATTCCGCCGATTTAGAATTTACAAAAAGAACTAATGAATCGTTATCTTCAATTTCAATGTTTGAGATTATATTTTGAATAAAAACCTCAATGCCTTGCAAACTGGTATATTGGACTAAATTAATACCGATGCGCATAAATTATTTTTTATATTTCCTTGCCGTTTTATAAGGCCAGCGAATTATCTTTAAAATTAGAAGCGATAGAAGACCGTAATGTTTTTTAAAATAATAATTTTGTGAAGCGTAATAATAATATTTACGCTTATTATTTTTACTGAGACTTTTTCCCGACAAATGAATAAGGCTTACGCTTGGGGCGATAATTATTTTATAATTTGCGTCTTTTGTGCGGCGGCAAAGATCAACGTCTTCAAAATACATAAAGAATTTATTATCCCAGCCGCCGATTCTCTTAAAAAGCTCGTGGCGGATAATAAGAGCCGCGCCGCTTAACCAATCAACTTCAAAACTGTTTGTGCGTTCGCTCGGTATTTTTTCTTTCTTGATAAAGTGACTAAGAATCAAATCCATTAATCTCGGATAAGCGCCGTAGGATTTATCTTGAAGACTCTTATCGGAGTTAAGGAGGCGCGGGGCAAGAATTCCGGTTGACTTATTTTCTTCTAAAATTTTAAATAAAGGAGCTAAAATATTATCTGTAATTATTGTGTCGCTGTTTAAGAAAAATAAATATTTTCCGCGTGCCATTTTTGCTCCTTGGTTATTAGCGGCGGCGAAGCCAATATTTTCTCGGTTTTTTATTATCCTAATTTTTCCCCTAAATTCTTTTTCTAGCGTCTCAATACTTCCGTCGCCCGAATTATTATCTATCAAAATTATTTCAAATTCTAAAGAATTGCAAAAAGATAAAATTGAATTAAGGCAATTTTTGGTAATTTCCAAAGTTTGATAATTAATTATAATCAGTGAAAAATTCATTTTGTTTTAAATTCCTTTATGGCTCAAAACAGTCGCCAAAGTTTTTAAGGCGATACTTAAATCAAGATAAAGGGAACGATTTTTTAAATAGAATAAGTCATATTGGAGTTTAATAATTGAATCTTCAAGAGAGGGGCTATGATAGCGGCCGGAAACTTGATCCCAGCCGCTGAGACCCGGTTTGATAAGTAGTCGGCTCCGATAAAAGGGAATCGCTTTTTCTAATTCCTGAATTATTTCCGGTCTTTCCGGTCGTGGCCCGATAAAACTCATTTCGTTTCTTAAGATATTTATAAGTTGGGGAATTTCATCAAGCCGCGTTTTTCTTAAAAACGATCCGAAGGCAAAAACCCGGGCGTCGCTTTCTATCGTCGGGCTTAAATCGTTGCCTTCAATTTGCATCGTTCTAAACTTTATTATTAAAAATTCTTTCCCGTCTTTTGCTAGGCGAATTTGCTTAAAAAAGACCGGTCCGGGACTGCTTAGTTTTATAATTAAAGCGATAAGCGGCCAAAGGGGAAGCGAGATAATAAGAATTAATAAGGCGAATATGACGTCTAAAAAGCGCTTGTTGATATTAAAGTATTTTTTTTCTTCTCTAAAAATATTTTCTATAAACCAAGATTGGTTAATTGATTCAAGCGGAATGCGGTTGCTTAGCCGCTCATATAATTCGGGGAAGCTTAAAAACGTTATTTTGTGACGCAGACAATCAAACAATATTCTTCTCATTTTTTCAGGGTCGGAAAAATTATCGCAAACGACTAAGGCTTTGATATTTTTCTCGCGGATTTTTTCTTCCAAGCTCTCCAAATTTTCCGGACTGCTAAAAACCAAGGCCGCCTTATATTCCGAGCCGGGGTTTTTAATCAGTTCTTTTAGTATCTCGGCGGTTTTTTGCGCCTCGCCGATAATAGCCAGGTTTATTTTTGGGAGCAGGGCGCTATTAAGATATTGAAAAATCCTTCGCCAAAAAAAGAAAAGGACAGAAAAGAAAATAATAAATATAAAAAGATTGGTCTTAGGGGCGATTTGCGAGCCGACGTTTAAATAGAAATATAAAATAGAAAGCAAGCCGCTTAAAAAAACGGCGTTAACGGTATTTTTTAAAAAGTTTTTATGGTTGGCTTTCAAATTAAGATCATATAGCCCGTTTATATAAAGAAGAATGATAAAAATCAAAAAAACAATTCGATATTTAATACTTTGCATAAAACAAGCTCTACATTTCGTTTGCTACATTTTATGTATAACTCTAAAAACAACATTTATTCAAATACTGATGATTTTAATTTATGTATTAATTCCGACATGCCGAATGATATTAAAAAGAAGGTACAAGGTAGTAATTTAATTATTCACCAATGTCGATTAGAACGCAAAGCTTTGTCTTCTGATAAACCGGCCACTGTTAGCTCTATAGAAATTCAAAAACAAATAGAGACAATCAAACAATTACTTCAACAGCACCCACAACATTCATATACATTCAACAAAACACTTCTTGATCTGTATGTTAACTGTTTAGATGATCACGACAAAGCATTACCTCACCTGACATATATCTTACAGCAACATCCAAAAATGAGATCTTATATAATTCGATCAATATTACATGCACCTCCGTATCAAAAAATATCATC
>CAYUWA010000009.1:22965-23632 GCA_964448505.1 uncultured Gammaproteobacteria bacterium
ATTAGACTTAAGCCGAGAATCGCAATATCGCCGATTGCCAGAATGACTTTTTTTAATTTCTGTTTCATATTGCCAATATAGCAGTTTTAGACCCCAAAATCAATTATTTTTTTGTGGTATATTTGAAAAAATATGCTATAATAGTTTTGAGCCAGTAAGTTATAAAATCATTATTTTACTACAGGTTGGCTGATTATCAAATTTTTATGCTAAAAAAAGCTAAAAAATACTATATTTTAGTCTTATTTGCGATAATATCTTCAAGTTTGTTTTTGGCTAACCCGAAAACCAGTTTAGCCCTTGATTCTAGCTTTAGACAAGTTAAAGTTGCTTCAAGCCCGATTGTCTATTTTCTAAGCCAGGCGCTTCATCTAAAAAAAGCATATGTCAGTGAGAAAGCATATCTTAGTTATGGCAATAAATGGTCTGATATAAAAAATATAAGTGAGAGCGAACTTGCCTCTTGGCCGGATATTAAACTATTTAAGCTAAAAACTAGCCCGGCGGTTTATTATATAAAAGATAAGAATAAGAGCTTAATTAAAAGTTGGACTGATTTAAAAAATTTCGGGTTGGATAAAGATATTATTGTGTCGGTAAACGAGACTGATTTAAATGAATATAATCTGGTTGATAACAATACTATCGGTTTAACAAATATTGTTTC
>CAYUWA010000009.1:23642-24251 GCA_964448505.1 uncultured Gammaproteobacteria bacterium
TTCAAGCAGTACTTCTGCTTCAACCGTTGCTACCTCAAGTTCCGCTACTGCCACTTCTACTAAGCCGGTCGCGACTAAACCCGACGGGTTAATAGTTATAAATGACTTGGTAAACGGCGCGAATAATAATACTTTGGTCGGAAATAGTACAAATAATTTAATCGCTTCTTATCGCTTTAGAGCCTCTAAAGGTTCTCTTACAATAAATTCAATTACCGTAGATATTAGCGGTATTTATAATGGCCAGATTCTAGATTCGTTAGCAGTTAAAGACGAAAAAGGCGGTTCTTACAAGGCAAATGCTAGAGTAAATCAAAGTACCCGGCAGGGGACAATTAATTTTTACGAACCCTTAGCCCTTTCTTTTGGGGAAGAGAAAACAATTAATATTTATTTAGGTCTTAAGACTTGTACCAATTGTACAAATCAAACTTTGCGTGCGGAAATAAAAAAAGCCGAGAGCGTTGATGCTTCGGCAAAAGCGAGCGCCAGTTTTCCGCTTCAAGGGACACTTTTTAAATTAGTATCCGGGCAAGGACTTTTAGGGTCTTTGACGACTCAGGAATTAAGTCTTAGCGGTGAAAATACTGCAACGAGCACCGCGACTAG
>CAYUWA010000009.1:24261-24855 GCA_964448505.1 uncultured Gammaproteobacteria bacterium
CTTTGGGGAAATTTAGAATTAGCGAAACTAGCGGCAGTGAAGATGTAATGCTTGAAAAAGCAACTTTTATTTTAGGCGGTTCCGCAAGTCGTTATGATTTAGGAGATTATCGTTTAGTAAAAGATGGTCAAATAATTTCTCGCGCGAGCAGTCTGACTGATGGAAAATTGGTTTTCAGTATAAATTATTTACGTTTGCCGAAAAGCTCCTCTTTAGATTTAAGCGTTTTAGCGAGCTTGCAAAAAGATTATGGAAAAACTAATACTTTTAATTTAACCCTTTCGGAAATACTGGCGAAAGGAAAAGACGAAAAATTATTTTTGCAGACGACGATAAATAGTTTAGAAGAAACCATGAAATTTAATTAGAATTTAAAAAAATAAAAATATATGATCAAGAATCTTTTTAAAATTTCCGTTTTTGCCCTACTGCTTTTTTTAAGCCCCGCTTTAGTCAAGGCGGCTTCTGTCTGCAGTCAAAATACAGTTATTAACTTCGTCGCCCGCGATCCGGACGGTTCATATATTTCCGGAGCGAGTGTGGAAATTTACAATCAAGAAAAAGACGCCAATAACAAGGCTATTCCGACTAATC
>CAYUWA010000009.1:24865-33768 GCA_964448505.1 uncultured Gammaproteobacteria bacterium
CGCAGTTTTAAGCGCGAGCTATGCTATTAAAGTTAATGTTGTCAATAAAGATGAAACCGCGTTCTGGTTTTTTGACAATACTTTTAATTGCGGTCAGACGATTAATCTTGAAAAGACTTTAAGCGGCATTGCCTTTACACTTAGAAACTCAGATGGAACATTGCTTAGTAATACTAAATTCGGTGTTTATTCTCAACTTTATACTTCCGCCGGAGTGCCGATGAAGGAAAAGAAAAATTTATTATTAACTCTTAGCTCCGGTGCCTCGGGTCAGGTTAAAGTTTATCTGCCGCAGGGAAGTATTCGTTCCTTAAATAATACCTTAAATGATTATTATGCCTTAGACATGACTAAAAGTAGCGTAAAGTTTAATTATTACAATATTAAAGTAAATGACGGTCAGATGACTAGAATGGATTATTATCTTAGTTCCTTAAGGGTCAAATTACAGAGTGCAAGCGGTGGAGTATTTCCACCAAAAACGAAAGTTGAAATTTATAAGCAAGAAGTTGGACTAAGCAACGAAGACGTTAAAGGAGTTAAAATGGGCGACTTTTTAATCGGGGATAACGGCTATGGGACCGTAGAAATTCCCGCCGGTGTTTATGTCTTAGCGGTTAAAGGAAAAAATAATCAATATCAATATTTTTGGGATATAGAAGCTGAGGAAGGTAAAGTTACGGAGCATGATTTAACTGCTAATCAAAATACCGGACAAGTTGCCGGAACTTGTGCCAATAATTCAACTCTTTCTATTATTTTTAGAAATTTTAAAGGCGAATATATTTCCGGACTTAAATATGAGCTTTATGAACAATCAAGTGATGTTAGTGGAGTACCGATTGCCGGTAAAAAAATAACCAGCGGGGTTATTTCTAACGATGGTCGGGGTACGATGAATTTTAAACCGGATCCAAGAATAACCTATGCTCTAAAAGTTTGGGATAAGCGGGCGGATTTGGGAGAATTCTGGTTTTTTGACGCCGTGCGTTTCGTTTGCGATTATGATCGGCAAATAACAAAATATATCCCGGCGCTGCGTATTGTTCTTCGCGATGCCGATAATTCCTTAAAGAGAAATTTTAGTTTTTCGCTGTACGCGCAAAAATATGATGCTGACAATAAGCCTTACAAGGAAGATAAGGATTTAATTGCTAATTTAAAAACAGATAACGGTGGGCAGGCTTTGGTTTATGTCGCTCCTTTTAATCCTTATAGAAAAGGGCAGAGCGGTGCTTATGCCATAAGTTTTAAGGGTAATGATAAGAATATTTCAGTATCCTACGATATTAATATTTCTTCGGATCAGGACTATAATTTTAGCGGTTCTTTAGGTGCCGCAGCAGTTGTAACCAATGCTTCCAATACTTCAAGCTCAGGCGGTAAAGCCGCAACCGGTAATTCAGCTCTTGGAAGTAAATTAAAAGGCCGGATATTGCTTCAAGTTGAAGATAAAGGGCAAGCCTGGTACGTAAATCCTAGCGACCTAAAAAAATACTATCTTGGTCGTCCAAAAGATGCCTATAATTTAATGCGTCGTTTCGGTCTGGGCATTTCCAATAAAGATTTTGCCGGTATAACCATTGACCCATCGGCCTGGAAACGTTTAGCGGGTAGAATTTTAATAAAGACCGAGGACAAGGGAAGGGCCTATTATTTTGATCCGATAAAATTGCGACTATATTCTTTAGGCCGTCCGGAAGAAGCTTTTAATGTTATTCGTAGCTTGGGTCTGGGTGTTAAAAATAGCGACTTGAATTCTATCAGCAGCGGAAACTAATATGCCGGAATATAAATGGCCGAAAATTGGCAATGATTTAGCGATTGATTTTCTAAATCGGAGTCTGAAAAATAAACGAATAGCGCAAGCCTATGCCTTTATCGGGTCTGATGAGCTTGGTAAGTCAACTATTGCGTTCGCTTTTGCCAGGAATTTACAAGGAGAGGGTGAAGGGTTTAATAACGATTTGCATATTTTAAAGCCCGCCGATGATAAGAAAAGCATTCCAATTTCCGATGTTAGGGAATTTATTAAAACCCTGAATTTGAGTTCTTTCTCAAATTCTTATAAGATTGGAATAATTAAAGAAGCTGAGAAGCTAACCTTGGAGGCGCAGAGTGCGCTCCTTAAAACTTTGGAAGAACCCTGTGAAAAAGTAATTATTATATTGCTTATTTCTGAAGAAGATAAATTGCTTTCAACTATTTTGTCGCGCAGCCAGGTTTTATACTTTAGTTCCGTGCCGGCATCTTTAATTTATGATTATTTAATTGAAAATTAATCGGCCAATCGCTCGCTAGCTAGAGATTTGGCGAAAATTTCATTAGGTCGTCCTTTAAAAGCAATTCGTTTGCTAGAACATCAAGAAGATTATCTTGATTACTTGGAAAAAGCCAAAAGTTTCCTATCCCTTTTAAAACTCGATCTCAATTCTCGCTTAGAAATGCTCAATAAAATTTTTAATGATAAAGGGTATAGTGCTTTGGCGCTGGCTAACGCCAAAGACGCGCTTTTTATGATGGAAGGAATTTTTCGCGATTTGCTTTTATTAAATTTTAACCAGCCGGAAAAAACTCAGCATGCCGCTTTAAGTAAAGAGTTAAAGAATACGCTAGAATATTTAGATAAAAAAAACGGGGCGGCGGTAGTAATTTATATTTTAAACCAGTTTAAATCTATCTCATTGGCAAAAGAATATCTGGGCGCCAATGTTAATCCGCGTTTAGTTTTGGAAAAAATAATCATTAACTTATAATTAATAATTTAATCATATGTCGCAAAATAAAATAAAATTAGCTTTGGCAATTCTCGCCGTTACGTTACTTAGTTCCGCTTGTTCAATCTCTACTAATTCCTCAAGCCAAAATAAAACCGCCCCCGAAAGTGATAGCAGTATCTTTGTTACCGCTAATTCCGGTACTAACTGGAAAGTAATGACTAGCATGCCGATTATTTCAGGTTCGCCAAGAAATATTAACGATATTAACGTTAATTTAATGACGATGGATCCGCAAGATTCCTCGGCGGTTTATTTGGCCAGTTTTGATCGCGGTCTTTTCTTTACCTATAATATTACCGAGGGCTGGAACCAGGTTAAAAATTTACCGTCGGCGACCGTCCATGATGTAAAAGTTGACCCGAAAAATAAATGTACAATTTATGCCGCGATGGCTAACCGTCTCTTGCGTTCTAAAGATTGCGCGCGAACTTGGACACAGATTTATTTTGACAATAATCCGGAAGTGGTCGTAAGCGCAATAAGTATAGATTATGCTAATTCGCAAAATATTTATTTAGGAACCACGCGGGGCGAAATAATTAAAAGTATTGATGCGGGAGATTCTTGGCGGACGATTAAACGGCTTGATGCTAAAATTGCTCGTTTAATAATTTCGCCTCAAGATAGTCGCTTAGTTTTTGTCGCCACCAGCAATAATAAAATATTCCGTTTTAAATCCGAGTCTGTAACTAACGCTAATAATTCCGCTGATAACGAAAGAAATTTTTCGGTTGACGATTGGTATGATTTAAATGATGTCCTAAAAGATTTTAATTTAGGAAGTAATTTCCGGGACTTTGTGGTAAGCGCCAAGGACGGATCAATGTTTATCGCCACCGAAAAACTTATTCTTCGTTCGCCGGATAACGGAATAACCTGGGAGGATATTAAATTAATTCAACCGGAAAAAGATGCTATTATTAATTCTCTCGCCGTTAATCCTAAGGATTCGCAAAATTTTTTCTATGTTACCAACACGACTTTTTTTAGTACAACTGATGGCGGCGTATCCTGGACAACCAAGAAACTGCCAACCTCAAGGGCAGGCAGAGAACTGCTTATCGATTTCAATAATCCCAATATTATCTATATGGGGACTGTTAAGTTAAAATAAATTTAAAATAAAAAATATGAACCAATACTTAGAAGCCAAACAGAATGATTTTACTAACGCGCTTGATTTTTTCAAGAAAGAAATTGCGACTCTTAGAACCGGACGCGCTAATCCGGCGGTCCTTGATAATGTTTCCGTAGAAGCTTATGGAGTTATGAATCCGCTTAACGCCGTGGCTAATATTGCCGTTAATGATGCCCGCAGTATTTTAATCGCCCCTTGGGATAAAGGAGTTATAAAAAGTATAGAGAAGGCGATTGTTGAGGCGAATTTAGGGCTCGGTGTCGTTAACGAAGGAGATAAACTCCGTTTAACTGTTCCGCCGCTTACCGAAGAAAACCGCAAGGAACTAGTTAAAAAACTAAACGAGAAGATGGAAAAAACCAGGATAATTTTACGCCAAGCACGGGAGAATATAAAAAGCCATATTGAGAAAGCTTATGACGAGAAAGAAATAAGCGAGGACGATAAATTCCGTTTTATTAAAGAACTTGACGAGCTTTCGGCCAAGAGAAATGAGGAGCTAAAGGACTTAAGGGATAGAAAAGAGAAGGACGTAATGGAAATCTAAAAAACTAAAAAATTATTATGTTATTAACCATTGTTATTTTTGTCGTTGTTCTTTCGGTTTTAGTTTTTGCTCACGAGCTCGGTCATTTTTTTACCGCTCGCTTCTTCGGCGTAAAGGCGGAGGAGTTCGGTTTCGGTTTTCCGCCGCGCGCCTTTGGTATTTATAAAAACAAGAACGGAAAATGGAAAAGGGTAATCGGTAACGCCTCGATTGAAAGCTTGGAGAAAAATGAAAATGAAAATCTTCGCCCGGACCTTAAGGGAACGGTCTACTCGCTCAATTGGCTTCCTATTGGTGGCTTTGTAAAAATAAAAGGAGAAAATGGCGACGGGCAAGATAATCAAGATAGTTTCGCTTCCAAAAAAATAAGAAAAAGAATTGCTATTTTAGCGGCGGGGGTAATAATGAATATTATTCTGGCTTGGTTTTTATTTAGTCTTGGCTACTTAATCGGTATGCCGCAATCAACGGCGGAACTTGGAAAAAGTGCCCGCGTTAGCGAATCAAAAGTTGTAATAACCTCGGTTATTCCTTCTTCACCAGCCGAAGCCAGCGGGTTAAAAGCCGGCGATGCTATTTTGCAAGTTGATGGAAATAAAGTGGCGATTGAACGCGAAGTCCAGAATTTAATCGGTTCAAAGGGGGGCTCGGAAGTAAATCTTTTAATAAGAAGAGACGAGGTTGAGCAGAATTTGAAAATGGCGCCTAAATTAAAAGAGAATGGTCGGGCGGAAATCGGTGTTTCTATTGCTTCTGCCGGAACAGTATCTTATCCGTTTTTCTCGGCGATTTGGGAAGGAGCGAAAACCGTTATTTGGATATTGGAACAAATTGTCGTTTCTTTTGTTAATTTGTTTGCCGATTTATTCCACGGAAAATCAGTTGGCGATCAATTTGCCGGACCGGTCGGAATTGCCAATATAACCGGTCAGGCGGCACGGATGGGCTTCTCTTATTTATTGCAGTTTATGGCTATTTTATCTTTAAATTTAGCGATTATAAATATTTTGCCTTTTCCGGCGCTAGACGGCGGTAGAATACTGTTTCTGCTTATTGAAAAAATCAAAGGCAAGCCGGTTCGCCAAGAACTGGAAGCCCTGCTCCATAATATTGGTTTTCTGCTGCTAATCGCTTTAGTAATTTTTATTACCTTTAAAGATATTATTAGGTTATTTTAATAAATATTTAATTATAATTTTATGAACATTCGCATCAAATCTACAAAACTAGAATTAACTCCGGCGATTAAAGAATATATTGAAACAAAAATGGCGATGCTGGAAAAATATTTAGGCAAGAAAATAGAAGTAAAGAATTTTGACGTGGAAATAGCTAAAGCCGTCGGTGGTCAACACAAGGGAGAAATTTTTAGAGCGGAAGTAAATATTGAAGTTCCGAGTCAAATACTTCGGGTAGAAAAAACAGAGAAAGATTTATATAAAGCGATTGATAAGGTAAAAGATCATTTAGAGCTCGTGATTAAAAAATATAAAGAAAAATTACTCGGTAAAGTAAAGTAAATAATTTAAATTTAGTTTAAATAAAAAAAAGAAGGGAAGCCTTCTTTTTTTGTAGACGCAAATTTTTTAAGTATCTGTCAACCTTTTCTTATTCCAAAAAGAGTATTATACTTAAATCATAATAAATTTGATAAAAGGGCCGGATTCTGGCGCTTATTTTTTCTTGTTATAATACAAAAAATATGAATATTCTAGATAAGATTTTCGGTGACCCGAATGCCAAGATTATAAAGGCAATGCAGCCGCAAATTGATAAGATTAATTCCTTGGAGGCTGAGCTGAAAGAATTAAGCTCGGAAGCTTTGAAAACTAAGACCGAAGAATTTAAAAGCCGTCTAAAAGAAGGCGCGTCACTTGATGATATTTTGCCGGAGGCCTTTGCGACGATAAGGGAAGCTTCAAGCCGTATTCTTGGCCAACGTCATTACGATGTTCAGCTTATCGGCGGCATAGTTTTACATCGCGGACAGATTGCGGAAATGAGAACTGGAGAAGGAAAGACTTTAGTGGCGACCCTACCGCTTTATCTTAATGCGCTTTCCGGAAAAGGGGTTCACCTAATTACGGTTAATGATTATTTGGCGCGTGTCGGCGCCGGTTGGATGGCTCCAGTTTTTCATGTTCTTGGGCTTACAACCAGTGTTATTGTTCATGATAATGCCTATCTTTATGATCCGGAATATAGCGACGATAGTCAATTTGACGAGCGCTTACAACATTTTAGAAAAATATCCCGCCGCGAAGCTTATTATTGCGATATAACCTATGGTACCAATAATGAATTCGGTTTTGATTACCTGCGCGATAATATGGTTTATAATCTTGGTCAAACCGTACAGCGCCCGCTTAATTACGCGATTGTAGATGAAATTGATTCTATTTTAATTGATGAAGCGAGAACTCCTTTAATAATTTCTGCTCCCGCTGAAGAATCAGGCGATAAATATGCCAAATTCGCGCAAATCGTTGAGCGCTTGGAAGAAAACGAAGATTATAATATTGACGAAAAAATGCGGGCGGCGACTTTAAGCGAAGGCGGAATCGCGAAAGTAGAAAAAATATTGGGGCTTGGTAATATTTATGTTGAAGGCGGTGTCAAAGAAGTTCATCATCTAGAGCAAGCGCTTAAAGCAAGAGTTTTATTTAAAAAAGATAAGGATTATGTCGTTAAAGACGGCGAGATTATAATCGTTGATGAATTTACTGGGCGTATGATGCCCGGGCGACGTTATAGTGAAGGACTTCACCAAGCGATTGAAGCGAAAGAAGGAGTAAAAGTCCAAAAAGAATCACAAACAATGGCGACGATTACTTTCCAAAATCTTTTTAGAATGTATAAGAAATTATCCGGTATGACTGGAACGGCGGCAACCGAAGCGGAAGAATTCCATAAAATTTATAATTTAGAGACTATCGTTATTCCGACCAATCGTCCTAATGTCCGTAAAGATTTAAATGACTTAATTTATCGTACCGAGCTTGATAAGTATCAGGCGGTTATAAGAGATATTAAAGAAAGAAATAAGCTCGGACAACCAATTTTAATCGGTACGATTTCTATTGAAAAAAACGAATTATTGACCGAATTAATGGAGCGCGAAGGACTTCGACCGCAAATGTTAAATGCAAAGAATCATCAAAAAGAAGCGGAAATAATCGCTCAGGCCGGTAAGAAAGGGTCAATAACGCTTGCGACTAATATGGCCGGTCGTGGGGTTGATATTATTTTAGGCGGTAATCCGCCGGAAAAGAGCGAGCAAGAAGAGGTTAGGGCTCTTGGAGGCCTACATGTTATCGGTACCGAGCGCCATGAGTCGCGCCGTATTGATAATCAGCTTCGGGGACGTGCCGGAAGACAAGGCGACCCGGGTTCTTCTCAATTTTATGTTTCAACCGAAGACGACTTAATGCGCATATTTGGCGGCGATAGGATGAAAAATTTGATGAAAACTTTAAGAGTACCGGCTGATGTCCCGATTGAAAATAAAATGATTTCCAACTCAATTGAAAGCGCCCAGAAAAAAGTTGAGGGCAATAATTTTGATATTAGAAAGCACCTCGTTGAGTACGACGACGTTATTAATAAACATCGTTTTTCAATATATCGCCGCCGCCGCGAAATTTTAGAAATTGCGGAAGATATAGAAGATACAAAAGAAGAAAAAGATGAAAAAATAGAAGACGAAGAGGAACAGAATAGTGATATTAAAAAAACGATTAATAGACCGGAGTCTTTGTCAGAAATTATATTAGGGATGCTTCGCGAGGAGATAAATAATGTCGTTACTTTTCATACCGCCTCCGAACAGAAATCAGAATGGAATACGGCTGAAATTTTTGAAACTATAAGAACAATTTGGACAGCTGGCGATAGCGTTAAGAATAAGTTAACGGAGTTAGTATCTGGCGAGAAACGCAACGACGCTGCTCGCGAAGAAGTTATTGATTATTTAGTTAAAGAAGCGGAAGAAAAATATCTTAGCCTAAGCGAACGCTTTAAATCGGCCGAATTAGAAATTAAAGAGATCGAAAAAGGAATACTTATTCGTTCAATTGATGAAATGTGGGTTGAACATTTAGAAACGGTTGATTATTTGCGTCGCGGAATCGGTTTGCGCGGCTATGGTCAACGCGATCCGCTCGTTGAGTATAAAAAAGAAGCTTGGCGGATGTATCAAGAGCTCAATTCTTTAATTAACCGAAACGTCGTTTATTCAATTTACAAGACCGCCGATGCCTTAGTAATGGCGCAGAATCAGGAGATAAATTTATTTGCCAATAAACCGACCCAAGCTTTAAATTTTTCCGGTGCGGCGAAGGAAATGCATCGTCAGGCTGAAGAAAGAAACACTATTGATTTTGTTAAAGAAAAAGCTAAAGACAAAAGCGGCGAAAAAGTCGGAAGAAATGATGACTGC
>CAYUWA010000010.1:0-24685 GCA_964448505.1 uncultured Gammaproteobacteria bacterium
TTCCGTAGGCAGTTCCCAAGTTATTCTAACTTTGCTTACTCTTTTTGATTCTCCTTGGATTGTTTCTTCATTTGTTCCTAATTGAATCATTGAATAACATCTTGCTGCGTAACTTCCAGCCGGGATTGGTTCGCGTCTAGACGACGCTCCTGTACTTGTTGCGATAATTGCCATAATTTACTTTTTAATTGTTTTTTGTTTATGTTGATTCAAATATTTTTTGCCGAGTCCGGGCGACAGTGATGATTAACTAAGGACAGGATGATAGAAATGTCATCCCCTTAAGAATTATGTTATAATAAAAGTAATAATTCGCTAACTTATTAATATGGAAAAAAGAATATTTATAGTCCATGGCTTTGGCGCTATTGTCGATGAAGGATGGCTGGGTTGGTTAAGAAGGGAACTTGAAACTCAGGGATTTTTAGTTGCTTCTTTGCAAATGCCAAATACTAATAAACCAGAAATTCAGGTCTGGGTTAATTACCTTAAAAATGCTGTTGGCTCATTAGACGAAAATACTTTTTTTATCGGTCATAGTATTGGCTGCCAAGCAATTGCTCGATATTTAGAAAGTTTGCCAGTGGCAGAAACATCCGGAGGAGCTATTTTTGTTTCAGGATTCTTTAAAAGATTAACAATAGCTGATTTTGATGATGAATCTAAAAAGGTATTAAGGGAATGGCTTGATGCGCCTATTAATCTAATCGTGGTTAAAAGGCATTTATTAAAAAGTATAGCAATATTTTCTGACGATGATCCTTATGTGCCAATTGATAATGTTGAAGAATTTAAATATATTATAGGTTCAGAGATTATTATTGAACATAAACAAGGACATTTTTCTAGTTCTTCTGGTTTACCAAAATATCCTTCCGTTCTAAATGTTGTTTTAGGATTTTTAAAATAATAGACTTATCTTCAAAACTTTATTAACAGACAAAAAATATTAGTCTACATTTATGTGGACTTTTGTTTATTTTTTAGCTAATATTAAACAATTTTATAATAAAGAAAAAGTGTGGATAAGATGTTAGTTTCTAATTAGATTTTGCTAATATTATCTATTTTTATTTTTACTAAAACAATATAATCGTTGATGCTTGAATAGGCTTATATCCATTTGCCATTACTTATAAAAAACTTTATAATTAAGACATTATTAGATAAATTAATTAAAAAATTTATATGTACGATGTAATTATAATTGGATTAGGCCCGGCTGGTATGACTGCCGGAATTTATGCGGTCAGACGTGAAATGAAAACTTTAATTATTGGCAGGGAATTAGGCGGCCAATTGGTTTGGGCGAGCGAAATTGAAAATTATCCCGGATTCGAAAATATTCAAAGCTTTGATTTGATTAATAAAATTAAAGAGCAGACAGTAAAAGCTGGCGCGGAGATGAAAGAGGATGAAATCAAGAAAATTGAAAAACGTGAGGACGGTACATTTTTGCTTTATGGGGTTCGCGACACTTTTGAGGCCAAAACGGTCATTATCGCGATGGGCTTAGCTCCGCGACGTTTAGCGGCGCCTGGAGAAATTGAATTTAACGGACGCGGTGTTTCTTATTGCGCTAATTGTGACGGTCCTTTTTATAAAAATAAGACTGTCGCTGTTGTTGGCGGCGGCAATTCAGCTTTAGATGCCGCAGAAGTAATGTCAAAGATAGCCTCACAAGTTTATTTAATTCATAGAAATGATTCTTTTAAAGCCTTTGACTCTTTAGTCGATGAAGTTAAAAATAGAGAGAATATTGAAATTGTTTTGTCTTCCGATATTAAAAGTATAGAAGGAGAAAAAAAGGTTGAGAGAATTAAAATATCTAATGCTAAGACAGGAGAAGAACGAGAAATAACGCTAGACGGGGTTTTTATTGAAGTCGGAAGAATTGCTAGTACCGATTTAGTTTCTGAATTTGTAGAAAGAAATGAAAAAAATCAAATTATTGTTAATTTAAATATGGAAACAAAAACTCCCGGGCTTTTTGCCGCTGGAGATGTTACTAATGTTGAATTTAAACAAATTACTATTGCCATGGGTCAGGCAACAATTGCCGCGCTCAATGCTTATCAATATCTTCAAACTAAAGATACTCAAAAAAACGCTTAGTTTATTGATTTTTCTGCTATAATATAAAATAGTTATTAATATTTAAATTTTTCTAAACATGGAAAATAAAAAAATAAATCTAATTGCCGCCGATATGGGCTACGGTCACCAGCGCGCCGCTTATCCTCTTTTATCTTTGAGCGGCGGGGAGATAATAACGATAAATGATTATCCTGGAATACCGGAGTGGGAGAAAAAATATTGGATTAATAGTTTAAAATCTTACGAAAAAATATCTCGTTTAAAAAAAATTCCGATTCTCGGCCAAGCGGTTTTTGCGGTTATGGACTATTTTCAAAAAATAGAACCGCTCTATCCTTATCGTGATTTATCAAAGCAGACAACTCAGCAAAAATATTTTTTAAAGTTTATTAAGAAGGGCCTAGGTAAGGATTTAATTGATAAATTAAATAAAACCAAACTTCCCTTCGTTACAACTTTTTTTGTGGCGGCTTATATGGCGGATTATCATAAATATAATGGAGACATCTATTGTATTATTTGCGATACTGACGCGTCTCGTGCCTGGGGTCCTTTATTTCCGGAAGAAAGCCGAATTAAATATTTAGTGCCGAGTGATAATGTAAGAACGAGATTTTTAATGTATGGGGTCAAGGCTGAAAATATTATTGTTTCTGGTTTTCCGCTTCCTAAAGAAAATATCGGAGAAAATCAGGAAGTATTAAAAGCTGATTTAGCAAGGCGTATTATTGCTCTTGATTCTAAAAATATTTATAGGAAGGCAGAGAAAGCGCTTTTAGAAGATAAAATTCCTGATGCCCTTTCTAATAAAGAAACTTTTTCAGTTCGCATAACTTACGCGGTTGGCGGAGCGGGAGCACAGAAAGAAATCGGTGCAAAATTATTGAATAAATTATCGGAAAAAATAAAAGCTGGCGAAATTAAATTTAATTTAGTAGCCGGCAATAGGGCGGAAGTAAAAAAATATTTTGAGGATGAGATTAAAAGAAATGGATTAGAAGGGAATAGGGGAATTAATATAATTTATGCTCCCGATAAAATTGAATATTTTAAGAAATTCAATGAGTGCCTTCAAGCAACTGATATTTTATGGACTAAACCCTCCGAACTTTCTTTTTATAGCTCACTCGGTCTGCCAATTATAATCTCTAGCCCGGTTGGGAGTCAGGAAGACTTTAATCGCGCTTGGCTTTTGTCGGTTGGATCCGGCGTTGATAGTTTGGACGTTAATTTTGTAAATGAATGGTTGCCTGAGATGATAAATTCCGGTCGTCTGGCGAGGGCGGCTATGGATGGCTTCTTGAATACTAACGCTATGGGAATATATTCTATTGAAAAACTATTTAAGAATTAAGAATAATTTTTATGTCTTGGATTTCGGTCGCTCTAATCGCCTATCTTCTATTGGCTGTCGCCAATTTATTTGATAAGTTTTTGGTTGATAATATTTTAAAAAATAGTAAAGCTTATGCCTTTATCGCTTGCGTAATGGGGATGATTGTCTTTGCCGTTTCGCCTTGGTTTTTAGAGTGGCCCGGTTGGTCGCTCTTTATTTTTAATATTTTAGTCGGAGCGGTATTTGCGATTGCTCTTTGGCTTTTATATGAAGCTCTGCGTCGTGGCGAAGCGAGTCGCATTTTAGTATTTATCGGCGGGATAACTCCTGTTTTTTCTATTATTCTCTCTCTTATTTTTTTTAAGGAACATTATGCCTTAAATCAATGGCTCGGAATATTTTTATTATTTTTAGGGGTAATAGTTATTGCTCTTCTGCCGCAATCTCGTAGCTATCTAAGTAGAATTTTTAATAAATTAAAAATATCTCAAGCCTCACAAACCGGCGGTCTTTGGATTGCTCTTCTTTGTGCGCTTGCTTATGCAATTTATTTTGTCGGGACAAAATATGCTTATATAGAACAACCGTTTTTAAGCGCTTTTATTTGGAATAGATTGGGTGCCGGACTTTTTGTTCTATTGTTTCTAATTGATAAAACAGATCGAGAAGCGATTATTAAAAATTTTAAAAAATCAGGACCGAAGAAAAATAAATTCTTAGTTGTTATTAACCAGGTAATAGGTTCTGGCGGTTTCATGCTTCAGAGTTATGCGATATTTTTAGGTTCAGTAGCCCTGGTTAATGCATTGCAAGGCGTTCAGTATGCGTTTCTTTTAGTAATTAGCGCTGTTTTAGCGGTGATGGCGCCGAAATTGCTTAAAGAAAATTTTTCTTTACGAATCGTTGTTCAGAAGACATTGGCGGTATTATTAATTGCCGCCGGATTATATTTTCTAACTATTTTTTAATATGGCTGAGTCTGATTTAGCTAAAAAGAATAAGGATGAGGCAAGAAGAAAGGGGCGCAGACGTTCTCGGATTTGGCATGCTATTTTAGTGATGCTTATTGTTTTAATTTTTTATATTTTTAAAGTTGCCGATTATTATCCAAGAAAGATTGATTTGAATTATCGCCCTGGATTTTTTGGGACGACATTTTCTACTAAATTTTCCGAAGAAATTGGATTAGATTGGAAAGAAGTTTATCTGGCGACACTTGATGAGTTGAAAGTTAAGCAAATTCGTATTCCGATTTATTGGGATGAGATTGAAACAGAAGAAGGAACTTTTGATTTCTCTGATTATGATTATATTTTAAACGAAGGTGGCAAAAGAGATGTTAAATTTATAATAAGTATTGGTCGTCGTATTCCGAGATGGCCGGAATGTCATAGCCCGGCTTGGCTTAATCGGAAAGATGATGTAGGATCGCAAGTGGCAACATTAAAAATGATTAAAGAAATTGTTAATCGCTATAAGGATAATAAAAATGTTGAATATTGGCAGGTTGAAAACGAGGCCTTCTTAGGAACTTTTGGGGTTTGCCCACCTTTTAGCGAAGGATTTTTACAACAAGAAGTTGCTTTAGTTAAATCTCTTGATAGCCGAAAAATTATAATTACTGCCTCGGGAGAACTTGGTACTTGGAAAAAGGAAGCAAAAATAGGTGATATTTTCGGGAGCACTCTTTATAGAGTAGTCTATAATAATGTTCTGGGGTTTTTGAAATATCCCCTGCCAATCTCTTACTATAAATTTAAGGCAAGGCTTGCGGATATAAAGCCTGAAAATTTTATGGTTCTTGAATTACAGGCAGAGCCCTGGGTTGCTAAAGGTAATATGGCTCATTTAACGGAAAATCAAATTAATAAAACGATGAGCGTTGAACAATTTAAAGCAAATATTCAATATACGATAAATTTAAATCCGGAACGAGCCTATTTTTGGGGTACAGAATGGTGGTATTTCCAAAAAAAATACGGCAATCCTGAATATTGGCGGATTGCCGAAGAGTTATTTAAATAATTTTCTAATTGCCAAACTTAATCGGAGCAACCTTCTAAAATATCTACTATCTTATTATCGTATTTATCAACCCAATCTTTAAATTTAATTAGTCCGATCTTAGATCGGACTTTTTGTTTTTCGCCAATAATTTTAGTGAGGTTAAAATATTCGGCACTTATAGCAATTCCCGCTCTTTCGGCGTCAAAGGCATTACATTTTTGTTCAAACTGGTTCTTTGTCGGAATCATTAAAATATCTTTTTGCAAATAAGCGGCTTCGGCGATTGAATCAAAACCGGCAGTAGAGGCATAAGCAAAGCAATTTACTAAATAATTAATAAATCTCTCGCCGCTTAAGTAGTAAAATATTAAATTTTGTCCGAAAATAGTTTCATCTTGACCCGGTTTATCCCAAAAAGCTTTAATACTATAATTTGGATTTTCTTTAGCCCATTTAATAATTTCTTCAGAATATCCGTGGTTTACTAAATAACTTAAAATATATCCATTATCTTGAGGGATGCTTTCTTTAAAAACTTTTCTAATAAGCGGCGGGCAAACGAATAGTTTTTTGTTTATTTCATCTTTTTCTTCGGTAAAGGAAAGTGCGAGTTTAATCGCATTTGGGCCAGCTGTAAGATGATTATAAAACCAAAATGAAAAACGCGATAAAAAAGATAGTCTCGGAAATCTAAAAGCGGAGTGTTCTATAAAATGATGATGTCCGACAATATATATTGGTCTCTTTTCTTTATATAGAAAAGAATAAATGCCTGCTAGCGACTCATAGAAATTTATTAGGGCGTCAGGCTGAAGATCATTAATAATCTTTCGTATTTCTCTAATTGAAGAAAGATAAACAAATGTTTTACTAATCGTTAAAAGAGCGCTGGCAAAAATTCTAACACCCTTGTTGTTCTTGTCAGTTAAGAATTTTGGACTTTCTAAGACGAAAATAGGACAAGAGATTTGTTCTGTAAAGAAACCTGGAATTTGACGTCCTTTTTTAGAGCCGACAATAATCCCAACGATTGAATGACCGCGTGCTTCAAGTTTTTCCTTTAAAGCTAAGGCTTGTGTCATATGACCTCGCCCCTCGGTTTGCACGAAAAATAGGTATTTCATAGATATGTAGTGATTTGTCCTAATTATAGTATAATTTAATATTACAATATAATTAACAAAAATGATAATTTTCGGCACCTATATTAGATCTCTATGACTATTCTATACTGTAATATACAATAGTCGCGACTTTTTGATAATTTGGTATTGAATAGTCAGCAAAAGTTCCTGAGAAATGTCCGAAAGAACAATTTTAAAAAGTTTGACAAAACTCAATTTAAATACTAAAGTAGTTTATTGAATAGAACATTGAAAAATAAATTATAAATTATAATTTCATAATCAAAAACTAAGGAAATGGACACCAAAAATTTATTAAACTTATTAGACGATGTGGAAATTCCAGAGACAATCGTCAGAATAATGAAAGATGGAAACTATGAGGATAGTCTTTGTAAAAGAGGCGTTGAGCTACTTTTGACTCATGGCTGGAAAGCAAATAATTTCCTGGAGTTGCTTGAACAAAGTAACAATCCAGAATCGCTCTTTAAAGCTTGTATAGCTTTTATTACTTTGGAAGGGAAAGATAGAAATGAAATTTTCAAATTCCTTGAAGTAAATAATTACCATCCATGGTCAGCCGGATTGGCCGTGAACGCCCTATCTCTCAGATCTCTTTCTCAAGAAGATTTGATATTCCTTTTGGAGAAATTTGACCAGGAAGAGATCTATGTAATCTGTCAGCCGTTTATTAATTTGAATGAAAAAAACGAAGAAGAATTGGCGTTTTTACTGGAAAGGCTTGGCTCAGGTTATAATGCAAAAAAAATGATTGCGCCGTATCTTAAAACAAAGAAAAATCTGATTCCAATAATCAAAATATTGGATAGAATTGAAGACGAAGATAATTTAGCGAAAATTTGTTTCGGAAAATTGGGGCTAGAAAAATTAAGCGATAATGAACTGATAAGCATTATCAAGGAAGCTAAGGATTGTTTTGATCTTTGCCTTGAGATAACAAATCACTTTAAACTACAAAGTAGTTTATGGTGGGTACTCGCGTATTATGATTATTCTGCATTTTTTTCAGCACATGTAATACAGATGATGGATGATGAAAACTTAATTATGATTGTGGTTGAAAAAAATATTGCTTATCCTGATGTTATTATTGCTGCCATTCCGAAACTCACTGAGCCAAATCTGATGATGGTCTGGGAACGGAATCTTTATATGAAAGAAATTTATCCAGCCATTGCCGCTAATTTATCATTGGTCGGTAAGACAGAGGATGAGCTTGCTGAATTCATTGCTAAAGAAAAAAAAGGCAATATCATTTGTGAAGCCTGTAAACCATATTTAGACTTAGTCAGAATTGCCAGTTCAGTAGATAATATGGTCGAATTTTTAAAAAAAACAGATTTTCACAAAAACGCATGCCAGACATTTTTGCCGTTATTGAAGCCAGAAAATTTATCTGAAAGCGAAATCTTTACAATTATTCAAAAAACTAACGCAAACGATAATGTTTGTGCAAGTTTGATGCAATATATTGTGTCCGAAAAATATATTTTAAAAATCGTGAAAAATAAAATGTATTTTGATAACGATTTTTGGATGCAGCCGCTTTCTCGTGTGCTAGTCGGAAAAAGTGATTCTGAAGTTTTGGAAATTGTGATAAGTCTTTCCGGTTTTTTTAAAGTCTGTAAGATTGCTGTGGACTTCCTGAAAAGTAAAGAGGCACTTACAGAAATCTGCATATGCAGTAATTATAATGCTGATATATTAAAAGCTGCTAAAGCAATAATTAAAAAAATGTAGGTAATCAGAAGATAGAATTAACCGTCAGGCAACTGGCGGTTTTTTTTGTGAGGTTTCCAACCTGTTCGATTCCCTCCCAACAAATAAACAAAAAAGAACAAGCTAACGCCTGTTCTTTTTAGTTTATGAGCGGGTAAGGGGAATTCCGCGCTCGCTCCGCTTTCGCGTCGCTCACTTGTCCTGGGTTGGCGCTAAGCGCTGCGCCTGCTCGCGCTTATCGACGCTCGCCTAAATTCTCGCCGCTCAAAATAGCGGCTCAAATTTGTCTCGCTTCCAACCTGTTCGATTCCCTCCTAACAAATAAAATAAAAGCAGCTTCTTTCGAAGCCGCTTTTATTTTATGAGCGGGTAAGGGGAATCGAACCCCTATCCTCAGCTTGGAAGGCTGATATAAAAAACCATTATACGATACCCGCCTACGCACCATGTGCTCCGGCGGGCAAGCCCGCCTTAACACTATACACTTCAGCGGGGCAAGCCCGCCGTAGGCAATACTATATTATAAAAAAAATCCTTATAAGTCAATTACTTAGTGTCTTTTATGGAATAGATGAAGAAAAAGCTACTTAACATTACTATAGCGGCGACTAAGAATATATAATTGATTGGAAAAAAGGCTAAAACTATCATAGCGATTGAAAGACCGAGAATATAACCAATTGGTCCGGATGTTCTAAAGATATTTATAAAACCGATATCGTCAGCATCAATAATTTTAAAGAAATAAGTGTCTCTCATTGCTTCAACTAGGGCCGCTCCGACTCTACTGCCAAAAAGTAAAATCGCCCAGACCCAGAAAATTGGTTGATTTACGTAGAAAAAGAGCAATAGCGCAATTATTAATATTATGAAGCCGCCAGTAAGTATTTCTTTCTCTCCGATATATTTATCGGCGATAATTCCCGCCGGTAATTCTACTAAAACAAAAGGAATAAGCATGAGCGAAAATATAATACCGATTTTGTCCCAGCCCATTCCTAGAGTTTGGTTTAGGTAAAGAGGAATATAAACAACGGCGCAACTATAAAAGATTTGTAAGAGCAGGGCGATAAAAAATATACCTCTAAGATTCGTATCTTTCCACATTGCTTTTATTGCCTTAGTCGTTTTTTCTTTTTGGTATTTTATTTTATCTTGAAGATTATAGCCTTGGTACATCAGAATTAAAAAAATCGGCAAAATTAAAGCGGCAGAAAGGAGATAAGGCAAAGCGTAGCTACCTACTTTTATTAAGTAAGCGGATAATATCGGTGAAGCAATCCAACCCAGGTTCATAAAAGTTAAGTAGGTCGTTCTTATTTTTCCTGTTGATTTATCGCTAGAGAAACTTTTAATTAGGATATCCATATTTATCCAAATCAGATTGGAGGCAACGATAAATAAGATAAAGGAGAAAAATATCCCAACAGCGTTATTAGAGTAAGATAGGCCGAGAAGAGCAGCGGTATAAATTATAAGAACGGCCTTGGCCGTTGAGTAATTACTTAGTTTTTTTATTATCTTTGGAAAAACAAGGAGTAACAGTGCGGTAGCCGCATTTGCGATTAGATAGAATAAACTAACCTTTTCTAAACTAACAAATTGCTTCAAATGACTGGACTGAATATATGCTGGAAGGGCGGCTGAGATAGCTAAAAGCAAGCCCAGAAGATATAGGATAAAAAGACGAAAGCGATTATTTTTTGTTTTTATTCCGAACATTTAACTTAAAAATTAAAATAATAATTGAAACAACTATAGCGGTTAGACTTATAATTTGCGGGAAACGAAGGCCTAGAAATAATGGAGTTCTGTCAATCCGGATAAACTCTAAACCGAATCTTAATACTGAATATAATATCACATACAACAAAGTAGTAAAGACAAAGAAGATATCCTTAACTTGTTTCTTCTTGAGAAGATATAAGTTTGCAGACATCAAGATAATAAAAATTATTAGAGAGCCCAGGCTTTCATACAAAAATGTCGGGTGAAAATAGGGAGAAGAAATATAGTCAATTGGACGCTTGAATAAATTAATAGGTATTCCCCAAGGAAGTTTGGTCGGTAAACCGAATAATTCTTGGTTAAAATAATTTCCAAAACGACCGATTGACTGGCCAAGGGCTAGGCTGGGAGTGATAATAGTTCCTAGCTTCCAAAAATTTATTTTATTTTTTTTGGCGAAATAAATAATTACTATAATTCCGGCGATAATTGCTCCGTGAATGGCAAGCCCGCCTTGCCAAATTTTAATTGTTTGCCAAGGGTTGCTAAGATAATATGGCAGTTCAAGAAATATGTCATAGATTCGTGCACCGATTATTCCCCAAATAATTAACCAAAAACCCAAATCAAAGATAAGGTCTTTTTTTATTCCGTATCTGCTCGCCAGTTTTAGGGCTATGGCTAATGCGGCGAGAATTGCTAAAACCATAAAAAAACCGTACCAATAAACGGTTAAAAAGCCGATAGAAAATAGTTCAGCTTGTGGCTCAAAAGTATGGAGAAAATTAATCATACTTAAATTTTAGCAAGTTTAAGAGATACAGGCAAACAAAAAAACGGTTAAATTAAACCGTTTTATTGGTGCGGACGGAGAGACTCGAACTCTCAAGAGTTGCCCCGCTTGGTCCTAAGCCAAGTGCGTCTACCAATTTCGCCACGTCCGCTTATATTTCATTATCTCTATATTAAATGATTATTTTTATAAAGTAAAGACTATGGTATAATAAAGATATAAATTTAAAAAAAAATAATAAAAATATATTTTATGCTTAAAAACAAGTTTATCAGATTTTATAATGAGCTATCAATTAAAGATGTTCCGATTGTCGGCGGTAAAAACGCCTCGCTTGGCGAAATGTACGGTCAACTTGTTAAAAAGGGGTTGCGAGTTCCCAACGGTTTTGCGACGACTTCTTCGGCTTATAATTATTATTTAGAGTCAACCGGCCTAAAGAAGAAAATTCAAGAAATTTTAAAAGGACTTGATACTCATAATATTAAAGATTTAATGAAGCGAGGCGCGGAAATTAGAAAAATAATTGTTGAGACCGAACTTCCTAAGGACTTCGTTAAAGAAATTAAAACCGCTTATGCTAAATTATCGGGAATTTATAAAACTAAAAATTTAGATGTTGCCGTTAGATCAAGCGCAACTGCGGAAGACTTACCGGATGCTTCTTTTGCCGGTCAACAAGAAACGTACTTAAATATTCGCGGTGAGAAAGACGTAATTTTGGCGGTAAAAAAATGTATCGCTTCTCTATTTACTAATCGCGCGATTTCTTATCGGGTTGATAAAAAGTTTGATCATTTTTCAATTGCTCTTTCAGTCGGTGTTCAGAAAATGGTTAGAGCAGACTTAGGCTCTTCGGGGGTAATGTTTACAATTGATACCGAATCGGGCTTTAAAAATGTCATGGTTATTAATTCAATTTATGGGTTAGGAGAAAATATTGTTCAAGGAAAAGTTACCCCTGATGAATTTTATGTTTTTAAACCGACTAAAGCGATAATTTCTCGTACTATCGGAGAAAAAGCGTTAAGAATGATTTATAATTTTCAAGGTAGTAATCCGGTTAAAAATACCTCTGTTTCCCCGTCTGATAAATTAAAACAGTCAATTAGCGATAAGCAGGTTTTACAACTGGCGAAATGGGGGATGTTGATTGAAGAACATTATAAGCGGCCGATGGATATTGAATGGGCACTAGACGGGCAGACTAAAGAACTTTATATAATTCAAGCTCGTCCGGAAACGGTTGAGAGTGTTAAAGATGTTCGCGTTATTGAACGTTTTAAAATAAGTAAGAAGGGAAAGATAATTGTATGCGGCCAGAGTGTCGGAAATAAGATTGGTGCCGGAGTTGTCAATCGGATGATGAGTATCAAAGATATTAATAGTTTTAAGCCGGGGCAGGTTCTAGTAACCGATATGACCGATCCTGATTGGGAGCCGATTATGAAGATTGCCTCAGCTATTGTTACCGATAAAGGCGGAAGAACCTGTCACGCCGCCATTGTTTCAAGAGAATTAGGAATTCCTTGTGTTGTCGGAACAGGCGACGGCTCTGTTAAAATTAAAAATGGAGAGAGCGTAACCGTTAGTTGCGCCGAAGGGGAAGAAGGTTTCGTTTATGAAGGCAAAATAGCTTTTAGAATTGAAACCGATAATATTAAAGATTTGAAAAAACCAAAAACTAAAATAATGATGAATGTCGGCGAACCTGATTTAGCTTTCTTGAATTCGTTTATTCCAAATGACGGTGTCGGTTTGGCGAGACTAGAGTTCATTATTAATAATTATATTAAAATCCATCCCCTCGCCTCAATTAATTATAATAAAATTACCGATAAGAATATTAAAAGACAGATTGATATTCTAACTAGCGCTTATAAAAATAAAACCCAGTATTTTATTGACCGACTAGCCCAAGGAATCGCAATAATTGCCGCCGCTTATTATCCTAAAGATGTTATTCTTCGCCTTAGTGATTTTAAAACAAATGAATATGCGAATTTAATCGGCGGAAAAGAATATGAGCCAATAGAGTCCAACCCGATGATTGGCTTTCGTGGGGCGAGTCGTTATTATTCAAAACTATTTAGACCTGCTTTTGATTTAGAATGTCAGGCAATAAAGAAAGTTAGAAATGAAATGGGGCTCAAAAATTTGAAAGTAATGGTTCCTTTCTGCCGAACGGTTGAAGAGGGAAGAAAAGTACAACAGATAATGGCTGAGAATGGTTTGAAGCGCGGACAGGATGGATTAGAAATATATGTTATGGCGGAAATTCCCGCCAATATTATTTTGGCCGATAAGTTCTGCCAGATTTTTGACGGGTTTTCAATTGGCTCTAACGATTTGACTCAATTAACCCTAGGAATTGATAGAGACTCAGGTGGGACGCTTGACGTCGCCGGAGTTTCTAACGAGAAAAATGAAGCGGTTAAAGAATTAATTAAGATTTTGATTAAAGTTGCCAAGAAATATCGTCGCAAAGTTGGAATTTGCGGACAGGGTCCGAGCGATTTTCCTGATTTTGCCGAATTTTTAGTTGAAGCGGGAATAGACAGTATTTCTTTAAACCCAGATACAGTCATTAAAACGACAATGGCTATTTTGCAAAAAGAAAAGAGTTTAAATCGCCGTCGCGGGATATTCAGCTTATTTTTCTAAGTAGAAAATAACGATTAATAAATAGTTTAAAACAAAAAAGCTCGGAGTTAATCCGAGCTTTTTTTATGGCTATGTTAATTTAAATATTATTCAATTACTTGGATAGTAGCAACCCTTTTTCCAAATTTAATCGCTGAATTATAATCTTTCATCCAAATATCAACTCTATCGGGGTGCTTTTTATTCATCCTGTCTCTAACAATAAATACTCTATCTCCGAATAATTCGGGAATTTTTACCTTAGTCCCAAATTTTAAGAAATTGGCGGCAATAGTATCCTCAACCCCATGCTTACAAACATTGAAGTTATTTGCGGTTATGCAGGGAGAATTATCAGTCTGTCCAGCCTCTGAATTATAGGCGGTTATAACGTGTTTACTGACCCTTATAATCTTAATTGGCGGGATATCGTCGGTTTCTTCAATTGATATAATATCGCTTGTAATTTCCTCCGATTGGCTTACTTTGGCGGCTTCCTGGTCCATTTCAGAGGTTTTAAGCATTGATTCAAGACTAATCATATCTTCCGCCTGGACTTTAGCGGCGGCTTTAGTCTGTTTTACGGCCTCATCAGCGAGTGCCGGGGCGTAGAAAAGGACAAATTGGAAGATACAGGCAATAATAACAAGCAGAACGATGTTCTGCCGTCTACTGAGAGGGACAATCTCTTCGCTAAGAGTTTTAAGTATTTTCATATTGTTTAATATTAGCCAAATAAAAAATCCCTAGCATATCATAGTTAAATATGATCAAGTAGGGATTTTCTTGACTGATAACTGTAGCAAATCATTCCGGAAATGTCAATCCTGGCATGTGGACAATCTGTTGACAAAAAATAGCAATTCTGATATGCTTAGGAGAAGTAAAAAACAAAAAAATAGAGCAGGAGTGAGTTCTGTTCTTTAAAATATTAATAGAAACCAAAATTTTGTAAAGATGAAGAAAATATTTTTAGTCATCGCCGTTATAGTAATGGTGATAAGCGTATTCGGGCAAAAAGGTTCAGAGATAATTACCGGTGTCAGTGATCCAGTAACTATTTCAATCGTCAGAGATTCGGCAAAGGTGCCGAGTGTTAAAAACGTTAAAACGGACCGGAATGGAATTCCGATTATGTTGAGTCGCAGAGAGGCAAAGCAAAGAAACAGGGCCAACCAACTGAGGTTGCAAGAAATGGCTATTGTTAAGCTCGCAGCAACCTATGTCGTTGCCGACTCCATCAAAGGCTACGAGGGATGGCTCGTTAACTACACCAAAAATGTTAGGTGCACCTTTTATATTCATAGTATTGAAGGCGGGGAAAAACCTTCTCTAACACTTGAACCCGGTGACCGGATTTCTTATAATCTTCTTCCCGGGGAATATATGTATTGGGTCGAGTATGCAAGTATTAATAACGGAGGATTTGTTACTAAAGAGTCTCCGGAATACTTTGATGTTGGACCACAAATGAAATTCGTGTCCGATCCAAAAATTGGATGGACACACTGGGCAATCATGAAACATTAAAAAAAGGAGACTAGTTAGTCTCCTTTC
The DNA here is from genome assembly GCA_964448505.1 of uncultured Gammaproteobacteria bacterium. Classification (GTDB taxonomy): domain Bacteria; phylum Patescibacteriota; class Patescibacteriia; order Patescibacteriales; family UBA12465; genus UBA12465. The sequence goes on from CAYUWA010000010.1 coordinate 15,026, forward strand.
TTGTAATCAATTTTTTTAATTGGTTAAGTATGTGTCGTTGTTTTTACTGTTGTTTCCCCAAAAAACGGTAAATTAGTAAACAAGAAATAAGTTATCGCATAAGCGGCTAGGACGATTATTAATCCGATAACGGCGGATTTAATAACACTAGTCGCTTTTTTTACTTGTTCTTCATTTCCTCCGGCTGTCATCCAGCTGAACCCAGCCGTAATCATCAAAATTATAAATATTACGCCGAGAAGCCCGAGCACACCTTGAATAATTTGAGCGATTAACGGTCCAATATTTCCGGAGGCTAATCCCGCTCCCGTTGCGGCTGTCTCAGTTAACTCTCCCGGTCCAGTCCCCGTCATATCTACAGATTGGAATACAAATATGGTTATTATGTAGGCGGCAATTACGACAATTAATCCGATGATAGCTGCCTTTATGGTTCCGGTTGATTTCTTAACCTTCTCTTCGTTTCCGTTTGAAGTCATCCAATTAAACCCGGCAAAGATCATTAAGATTAAGAAGATAACTCCTAAGATACTAAGGACAGCTTTTAAAACTTTTCCGATTAGGTCGCCAATTTTCATTTCGCTTAATTTGGCAGTTGTAGCCGTTTCACTGGTCGCACCAGTCAAAGCAGTTGTATCGGTTAATAGTCCCCCACTCGTTTGAGCTAAAACGTTTTGTGCAACAAACAGAGTTATAAGTAAGAAAAATGTAAAAACAATTATTTTTTTCATATTACTTTAATAATGTATCAAATATAAAATTCCATAGAATATAACCGGAGAGAGAGACAATTAAACCAATAATACAAGTTCTTATCGTCGAAGTTGCCTTTTTTACCTTCTCTTCGTTGCCGCTCGCGGTCATCCAACCGTAACCGGCAATAATCATCAGAACTAAAAAGGTAATACCGGCAAAGGCAATAAAGGCGCCGATAACTAGACCGATAATACGAGGAGATGAGGCAATAGTAGGATCTGTTTGGAACCCTCCTTTTGTCGCAACTTCTAATAGTCTTCCGGACATAGTTTTTTCTGCAGGAAGATTAGCAGTTCCACTTTTTTGTATATTTAAGCTTACTGGATCGCTCACTGCTTTAATTTGTCCGTTAACAGGAAGAGCCGAAGCCAGAATGGTTAGTGTTATAGTCAAACAGAATACTAAAGAGAGAAATTTACTTATAGTTTTTGTAAACATAAAGATTTTATTTAAAAGTGGTTAGAGTTTTAGCTAATATTGCTCCGAACCCGGAACTTAAAGCATAAGCGATAACAATAACCAACAAACCAATAATCAATGATTGAATTCTGGCTTTAGATTTCTTTATTTTTTCTTCATTTCCAGCCGCTTGCATCCATTGATTTCCGGCAACAAATAAATATATTAAAAATACCGAGCCCAATAAGCTCAAAATCATTTTAGTTATATTGCCAATAACAGTTGATAAATCGTTTTCCGTATTATATCCAGCATTATCTTTAAGACCCTGAGAGAAGTTAGAGAGGTTATCTTTATAGTCAGTTTTTTTGTCTGTATTTAAAATTTGCGCCGATGTCGGGGAAAAAATAAGAAAGGAAAGGAATAATAGAATAAATACGGTTCTAACTTTTTTCATAATTATCTAATTAGATTTCCGCTGTTTACAGCTTCAATTACAAAATAACTCAGAACATAAACAGAAAGAGTTATGATTAATCCGTATAGAGAATTCATAACAATATCATTAGCTTTTTTGATTTTTGTTTCATTTCCATCTGCTGTCATCCAAACTACGCCGCCATAAATAATATAGGCGAAAAAAGCAATCCCAAGCAAGCTTAAAATAATAAGGATAATATTTCCGATAATACTTGTTAAATCTTTCGGGTTGTCAGTAACAAATCCAGCTTCTCCCGCGCTTGTATCTAGTCCGCTATTTGCTTTAAAACTATAGGCCAGACTTATTTGGGTAAAACAAAAAATGCTCAATATTGAAAATATTATAACCGTTTTTTGTAAAAGTTTTTTTGGAAAAAATGATTTCATTATTTTGTTGGTTCAGCTAGCAGTAAATCGGTGCCGATAAATGACGTTATTGCATATGCGGCAAAGACAATAATAATACCAATAATTGCGTTAATTAAGAGGCTTTTTGCCTTAGTAATTTGCTGTTCGTTGCCTTCGGCGGTCATCCACATTAAACCGGCATAAATCATTAGACCTAAGAAAAGGATACCGACAAACGACAAAATAACTCCAACAACTCTACCGGCTTCTGTTTGCAAGAATGTCGTCGGCTCTATAGCGGTAGTCTTATCTTTAAATGCATCTATTCTTCCCGCAGTCGCGTTCAGTCCGTCCATGGTTGGATCGCTTTGCGCTAACGCGTTAAAACCACAAAAGAAAGATAATCCGATTACTAATAAGAAGATAAAGCCGAAAATTGCTTTTTTGTCCATAAATTTAAAGCTTATTCACTGCTCTAAAGACAAACAGCCTTGTCTCTAAAGCAGTGGCCCCCATCGTTTGATGAGAGCCGCCAATTTTGATTTTATTGTAGAGAATTGAAATCTGTATTGTTTGAAGTTGCTCCGTAAATAGAATCGATGATGAAAATTGAGAGTGCCCAAGCGGCAAGAATTATTACTAAGCCGATAACACCGGCTCCCAATAATTTTTTAGCTTCTGAGACCTTGTCCTCATTTCCAGCAGCGGTCATCCATTTGAACCACCGAAGATGATGATGACAACAGCAATTACGCCCAAGAAACCTAGGGCCATATTAATGATACGTCCGATGATTTCTCTTGGGTCGCCGTTTGAAAGGGTATTTCCTAAACCAGTGTTTACCTCATTAAGACCGAAGTCAGGTTGAGCTAAAGCCGGTAAAGCAAAGACGGGAAGGACTAACAAAGAAATAATCGCGAATGACATTAAATGTTTTGATATTTTTTTCATATTTTCACCCCCTTTCTTAAGAATAATAAATTTAACTTTTATGATTAAATCTTAGCATATAATTCAGAACAAGACAAATAAAATTGGCTATGATAAAATAAGGAATATTATAAATATGGATGACTTTTTATGTTGAAAATTGTAAGAAAATTGAAAATTAGCCATATATTCTGGGTTTTATTCTATCTTTTTCTTTTTGGGATGCTTCTTCGGGGCTCCTTCTCTTACCTTGACCCAGACCTTGGTTGGCATCTTAAAGTCGGAGAAGAAATATCTGTAAGCCGCCAAGTTCCCAGAATCAACACCTATAATTATACCTATACCGGTAACTGGATTGATCATGAATGGCTAAGCAACCTGGCATCATATCAGATATATAATAGTTTCGGTTATGAAACCTTAGTAGTAATTTTTGCGGTTTTAATAATTATCGTTTTAGTGCTGCTTAATATATTTGTCTATAAATATGGTCGCAATAATTATTCACTTTGGCTTATAGCCACTCTACAGGTATTCGGCATCTTAGCTTCCTTGCCTCATTTCGGCGTTAGAATGCAGGAATTGGCCTTATTATTTATTACCCCGCTTTTAATTATTATTTATTATTTTAATAAATATAAAGACTGGCGGCTTTTAATTGTTTTACCGTTTCTGTTTTTCCTTTGGGCAAATTTACACGCCAGTTTTTTAATTGGCTTTTTTATTATCATTTCTTGGTTATTTATTAAAATAGCGGAAAAAGTATTTGCTAAGTACAATAAAATAAAGATTTTTGATTTAAGCAATAAAATAACTTCAAAGCAGATAACTATTTTTGCCGGGTTTTCACTTCTTTCTGTTTTAGCCGCTTGTCTTACCCCCTATAAGCTAGAACTGTTTGGATTTCTAGGAGGTTATCAGAATAAAGCCTATTTGTCGCTTATTCAAGAATGGTTGCCACAATATCATTATCCCTTTCATTATAAACAATTAATTTATCTTGCCCTGGGTTTAAGCGCAGTATCGCTCTATATTTACAATAAGTTAAGAGAGAAAAAGGGCGTAGAAATTTGGAAAATTTATTTGCCGCTTGTTTTATTTATTTTAAGCCTGAAATCTTGTCGTCATTTCCCCTTATTTTTTATCGTTTCTTTTGGCTTGATGACGGAAGTTTTTGGAGAACAATTAATTAAAATAAAAATCGCTTATCTTAATAGTATACGAGCCTTAATTATATTTTGCCTTGGATTGTTGGTTGCTCTGCAATTTCTGACTATCAAATATTTTGATAATCCCTTTTCCTCTTTTTGCAAGAACTATCCCTGTCAGGCAATAAACTTCTTGAAAGATAGTCCAGAATACCTTGATTCTAAAATTCTAAATAGCTATGGTTGGGGCGGATTTATGAATTGGGTTTATCCTGAGAAAAAAACTTTTATTGACGGACGCTTACCGCAAGTTGAGTTTGCCGGTCACACGTTTATTCAAGAATATTTTAGTTTTTTTGAAGATAACGGCAAGCAAAAAGATAAATTAGAATTTTATGATGTACATCTTGTTTTAATAGAAGCAAGAGATAAGTTTGAACAAGCTAAAAAATGGGAGCAATTTCTTTTTGGAATAAATAATAGCCGTTTAATTTATCGGAATTACTTAAGGGAATATCTTGAAAATTCAAACGATTGGGAAATTATCTATCAAGATAAAACCGCTAAGATTTATTTTCGTTAATAGAAAAATATGCGCGTAGATTTTTGTCTGCCAATTAAAAACGAGGCCGGAATAATTGAAGAGAATATTTTAAATCTTATTTCTTATCTGGACATGGCTAATTTTGAATTTAGCTGGAGAATTATTGGAGCTCTTAATGGTTCAACTGATAATTCTGCAGAGATTCTTGAAAAATTAAAACAAAAGTTCTCCGGAAAGCTTGATTTTTTTTCCGTTAAAGAATCTGGAAAGGGCTTAGCTATAAAAACCTGCTGGCGGAAAAGCGAGGCTGAAATATTATTTTTTATTGATGCCGATTTACCGGTTTCTTTGGACTGCGTTGAGAAAATATTAGAACCGCTCTTGGAACATAAGGCGGACTTGGTTATCGGCTCTAGATTCGCAGAGGGAGCCGTAGTTGAGAGAACAAAATGGCGAAAAGCCGTTTCTAAAGTATATGTGACGATTTCTAAGTGTCTTCTTCCTCACAATCAACTCGACCTTCAATGTGGCTTTAAAGCAATAAGTAATGAAGGTTTCAAAAAGATAGAGAGACTTTTAATTAATAATGATTATTTTTTTGATACGGAGCTTGTAATTCTCTCAGAGTCTTTCGGACTAAGAATTTTAGAAGCTCCGGTTAACTGGCGAGAAAATAGAAAACAAGACGACAAAAGTCATGTCAATATTTTTAAAGATGCCGCTCGCTTTATTAAAAATTTAATTTGTTTCCGTTTCTATTTAAAGAAAATCAAAAAATATCCTTATAGTGAGTAAGGTCGGCTTGTCTATTCTCCGGATTAATTAAGATAATTATTAAATCCAATCTGATTAAATCAAAGTTTAATTTGTATTTAAAAGCGTATTCCTTTATTGCTCCCTTAATAGTATTAACTTGCCAGCTTTTAAGTGGGTCCTCTTTAAGACTCTCGGCCGATTTTATTCTTGTTTTTACTTCTACAAAAATATTAATTGCTTTATCTTTAGCAATAATATCAATTTCCGGGTAACTATTTTTGTAGTTGGTCTTTTTAATTATATAGCCTTGGCTAAGCAGATATTTTTGAGCGATTTTTTCGCCGAGCCGACCTAATTCAATTCTGTTCATAAAAAAGCAAAAGCCTCTTATAAGCTAAGAGGCTTTAATTAATAAAATAAAATTTTAAGTTCTTAAGGAAGGTATTTTTTTAATTCCTTTTCGGCTTTAATTTGTTTTTGTTTTCTTGGTATCTCTTTTAGTTTTTTAAATATAAAAATAAACCAAACCAACATTTCAATCGCGTATAATCCAAGCCAAAAACGAGCCGAGAAGAAGGGCACTACTTCGTAATTAAAAAAGAGCAAAACTAATCCGATTAAAGCGTTACTTAAACAAAATCCGTATAAGCGGTTAAAAAAGCCTTTATAAGCGCTTTTTTTTCTTTTTATTACTGCAATTAAGAAAGCAGCAACTGCCAAAATGGCGATAAAACTGATAAATAAATTTTGCATTAAGGGGATTAAAGCTCCCGGGTTAAGATTAAACCAGAATTCAACAGTTAATAAATTATTCATACTTTCATTATTTCCTTTTGGCTATTTACTGATTAACAGAAATGAAGCCGATAAGGGGTTATTATATTTTAATTAAAACTATTCCGTAATGATATGGTCCGGCGCCGAATTCTTCTTTTATATCAAGTCCTAATTTAGAGGCGGCCGATTTTAGAGCTTCTAGCTTTACTCGCTTGTCCGGTTCTGGACCAAGAGGGGACGGGGCATTATTCCATTCAACTATAAGCAATTTTCCATTTCTTTTCAATAAGCGGACTGCTTCTCTTATTATTTCTATTCTTTTGTCCGATTGGTGTAAAACATTAACGAGCAGGGCACTATCAAGACTGCTGGTTTCAATATTTGTGGCTTTAAATACTTCCAAATTGCTCCAAATTGGGATTATTTGAGGAAGATTATCCTTTAAGGCCCGTTTTTTTATCTCCTCAAGAGTTCCACGCAAGATATCAACCGCGTAAACCCTTCCCGATCGGCCGACCAGTTTAGCTAATGGGAAAACAAAGAAACCGAAATTACCACAGCCCAACTCGGCGACGTGCTGTCTGTCGTCTATTGCTATTTTATTCAAAATTGAGGCAATGTCAAATAAAATTGTTCCTTGTGTTGTTTGCATATGATTATTCTACTAATATTTGTCTGCTGACAGTTTTTTCTCGACTATATTTTTTTTTGGATGTTATAACAATATTGTTTATTCCTTTTTTTAAATTAATGGTTTGTGAAAAAATTCCGTCATGGTTATTTAAAATAATTTCGTTATTAATTCTTACCTCTGCTTCTTTTTCCGTTTTGCCAACAATAGTTATTGTTTGGCTCTTAGTCATCAAGTTTTTTTCCGGCTGAGTAATTTCTAAAAATGGCGGAAAGATAATTTTTTTAAAATAAAAAATAAGATATAGAAAACATATTAGAATTGCCGCTCCGAGTAGAATATTTCTAATAATTTTTGGGAAGACTCTAAACTCTCTTCGTTTAACTATTTTTTTTGAAAATGGATTATTCTCGTAGCTTGTTTCTAATTTTGTTTCAAGATTTTTCAAAATTTCTTTAGTATTTAATTTTAGAAACCGAGCATACTCTTTGACGAAACTTCGTCCGTAGAGTCCCGCCGGCAATAAGTCATATCGTTCTTCCTCTATAGCGATTAAATATTCTTTTCTGATTCCGGTTTTTTTAGCAATGTCTTCAATTTTTAAATTTTTGAATAACCTGGCTTGTTGTATCGTGTCTCCCAGACTTTCCCCGGTATTTATTTTTTTTGGAGTAAAAGCAACCATTTAATTTATTATTTAGCCGTTTCAGATGATGATTGAACAGCATCAGGTACAGGCGCCATAGTATTAGTCGTTCCTTTCCAATCTAAGCCCATTGAGCCAATAACAAATTTGATTATTAACCAGCTGGAAAAAACTATTATTAAACCAATTACCGCTGCAATCAGAATATTTTTAGCTTTGGTTATACTTTCGCTGCTTCCGGCAGAAATTAAAAACATAAAACCGCCGTATATAAACATGAGCAGGACTAACGATCCCACGATGCTTAAAATCCAATTGGAAACTTTTACGGCTAGTATTATGAAATCATTAATTTCATAATTTCCACAGTTTCCATTATAACCCTTAGCGACCAAGTCAGGGCACGGTTTACTGGCTGGGATTATTTGAGCGTTAACTATTGAGAGACTTCCAAAAATCAGCATTAGCGAGAAGGCAGCAATAATAAATTTTTTAAACATATAATAACCTTAAATTAATAAATTGTTTGTTGTATTTTAGCGGCGGCGTTATTTATGATTGTTTGTAGCTTGTCCCCGGTATTAGCAATTGCCGTATCAATCATTTCTTTTATCGCTTCTTCGGCGGCGCCGGCGTTTTGACCTTTATACCAACTCTTGGCGGTTAAAACTTGGTCGGCAAATACAGCCATATCGTCATTTTCTTTTTGCGCCGGAACTAAGGATCTAAGCGCGGTCGGCAAATTAGTTTTTTCTAAATAACTTTTAGCTTGTTCTTCTTTGGTTATAAATTGAACAAAGTCCCAGGCTTCGTTAGTATATTTGCTTTTTTTAGAGACGACCTCTACCCAGTAATTAGCGAAATTAATATTGGTCGGCGGATTTCCTTCTATTTGTGGGAAGTTAGCGATTGAAAAATTAAGTTTCGGCGCCCGCGATTTTATTATCGGCAAATGGTAGGCATAGCCGAACATAATAGCCAGATTTCCGCCTATAAACATTTCTAAAGAATTCGGCATTTCGCTATTCCAAGAATATGACTCCTTGCTTGGGTTAGCAAAATCGGTATAAAAACGTAAAGCCTCTAAGCCCGGATTATAATTTGTTTCTCTGGCAAAAGAGGGGATGGTATTAAAAGCAATTTTATTGTCGTCGCCTAGCATTGTCGCTCCGTTTTGCATCATTAATACAGACAGAACATCGCTATAGCGCTCAATATTTGAACTACCGCCGAGAGCAATTCCTGATTGGATAATTCCTTTTTTAGGATCTTGTTTGGTTAGTTTCTTAATCATTTGCAAAAAGTCTTTGTTCCAGTATTTCGGCGCCTGGCTTATCCCGGCGTTATTAAACAAATCTTTATTATAGTACATTACCAAGGAGTCAACTGATAAAGGAAGCCCGTATATTTTATTTTCTTTGGAAATTACGTCGTAAGCTACGGCATCAACAAAATTATCTTTTATTTCTTTTAAACTCAAACTTTTATTGGTTCTAACTTCGTTAACAACTTCTTTTTTTATTGTTCCGGTTAAAACAGGAAAAGCCATCGTAGTCGTTTCCGGCATGGGAGCTAATTTCGGCTCGTACCTTTTTATCCAGGTATTATGAATTGAGAAAACGTCCGGGCCCCTATCTTCGGCCATGGCGTTTAGTAGTTCGCTCTCGTATTCGCTATAGCGAAGCTTTCTATATTCAATATTAACGTAAGGGTGTAGAGCTTTGTATTTAGTTATTATTTCGCTAAAAGCATCAGAATCGTCAAAAACCCGCCAATAAGTTAAAGTTACCGGAGCGGTTGCCTGTTGGCCAGCCGTACTTGAACCTTTGCAGCCAAATCCGGAGGTCAAAATAAAAACTAGTAATAAGCAAAGAATCGTTATTTTTTTTGTCATATTAATATTAGTTTATTGTTTCTTCTATTATAACAAAAACAGCTCAACTATTCCAATTTAGGACGATACTGCAATGCTTCGGCTAAATGATTCAATCCGATTTCTTCTTGATTGTCTAAATCAGCGATTGTTCTGGCCAGTTTTAGCACTCTAAAATAAGAGCGAGCCGAAAGCTTATATTTTTTCGCCGCCGATATTAAAAAGCATTTTTCTTTAATTTTTAAATTACAAAATCTCTTTATCGCCTCGGTACTCATTTCAGAATTGTATAAGAAAGAATAACCCGCGTGTCTTAATAATTGTTTAGTTCGGGCTTTTTCTACGCGTTTCTTAATTTCTGAGGATGGTTCT
>CAYUWA010000010.1:24695-32613 GCA_964448505.1 uncultured Gammaproteobacteria bacterium
TTAGCGGGAAATTTCAAAGAATAAGCGGCCCGGCTAATATAAACGATTCCTTCTTCAAGTGGTTGTCGCAAATTTTCTAGGCTCGTTCTGGAAAATTCGGGAAACTCGTCTAAAAACAAAACGCCGCGATGAGCCAGTGAAATTTCTCCCGGACGAGGATAAGCGCCGCCTCCGACTAAGGAAACGCCGGAAGAACTATGGTGCGGCGAACGGAAGGGCCGTTCAATTATTAATGAATTATGCTTGTTTAATTTTCCGGCGACGCTATAAATTTTTGTTATTTCTAGTTGTTCTTCTAGCGAGAGTGCCGGTAAAATACTGGGTATAGTTTTCGCTAATAATGTTTTTCCTGAACCGGGCGGTCCGTATAAAAGTAGATTATGTCCGCCGGCCGCGGTTATTTCTAAAGCTCTTTTCGCTTTTTCTTGTCCTTGAATTTCTGAAAAATCCAATTCATTTTTATAAATTATTTCCGGGGGCATTACTAAATTAAATTCATCAATCAAGACAAGTCCCTTTAGATGATTTATAATTTGAATTAGACTTTTAACCGGATATATTATTATTTCTTTTATTAGATTAGCTTCTAAGGCATTGGCCTCGGGAACAAATAAGTAATTAATTTTTTCTTGTTTCGCTTTAAGAGCGAGAGACAGGACGCCGTTTATTGGACGAACCTCTCCGCTTAAAGAAAGCTCACCGGCGATAAGACAGTTTTTAAAATTAACTTTAAAATTATTTTTAAGAGCCAAAATACTTATCGCGATTGGCAAATCATAAGCCGGACCGTATTTTCTTAAGTCCGCCGGCGCTAAATTAACGGTAATTTTTCTTCGCGGGTAAGGCAGTCCGCAGTTTCTCAAAGCGCTTTTTACTCTTTCCTTAGCTTCGGATATCGCCGCGTCAGGTAATCCGACAATTGAAATTTGACCGAAATCTCCGCCGCCCGAGTCGGCCTCAACTTCAATTATTTCCGCGTCTAGACCGATTAAAGCGGCAGATAGTATTTTTATCGGCATAATTTTTAATTTAAAATCAATATTTAAAAAATAAAGCGGTCTGGATAACAGACCGCTTTATTATAAATGATTACCGATTAAAAAATTGTAAACTTTTTTTAAATTATTCTTTATTTTTTAATTCGTCCAATTTAACACTTAGAAGCTTGCTAACACCGTCATCCTCCATTGTTACGCCGTATAAGATACTCGCCTTCCTCATTGAAGCGCGGTTGTGAGTTATAACGATAAATTGAGTCTTATTAGATAAATCATCAAGAATTTGCGCTAAGCGTTCGGAATTAGCCTCATCTAAAGCGGCATCAACTTCGTCCAAGAAAACAAATGGCGAGGGGTTAGCGCTGATTATGGCACAGATTAGGGCGATAGCGGTTAAAGCTCGTTCTCCTCCGGAAAGCATAGTAACTGTTTGAATCTTCTTGCCCGGCGGAATAGCTTGAACCTCAATTCCCGCTAATCCGGCGGCATTATTTTTCTTTAGGAACTTTATTTTCTTTAATTTATCGTTCGTTTCTTTCTTTATTTCAATTTCTTCGCTAGTCATGCCATTATTAGTCTCGGAATTTGTAGCGACATTTTTGTTTTCCTCTTTTTCTATATCTTCGGCCAGGACTTTAGAAATTTTAGCCGACCCGCCGTTAAACAAAATTTTGAAATACTCATTGAATTTTTCGGAGATTATTCTGAACTCCGAATCAAAACGGCTTTTAATATTAATATCAAGCTCGTAAATTATTTCTTCCAAAGATTTAATCGCTTGATTTAAATCGTTAACCTGAGCGCTTAAGAAGTCGTATCTTTCTTTTGTTTCGTTATATTCTTTTTCCGTTTCCGGGTCTATACCGCCGATTTGTTCAAGCTGGTTTTTATAGTTTACTAGGTTTTTCTTTAAACGATCTAGATCAATTTCGCCGTCAGCCAATTTATATTTACTAATATCAGAAACGCTCAGTTCGTCGCCGCGAATATTTGCCTCTAAATCTTCTAATTTAGTTTCTTGGCGAGTTGATTCAACTTTTAAATTATTAAGTTCATTATTAATTGAATTTATTTCTTGCTGTAAATCGTGAATATTTTTTTGGCATTCAAACATTATAGATTTTTCCTTTTCTTTTTCTAGATTTAAAGCCTCTAACTTGTTTTCCAGGGTTTTTATTTCTTGTCCGATTTTTTCTAACTGTTTATTTATTTCTTCTTTCTCTCTTTCAATTCCGCTGGCGTCAAATTTGTTTTGGCTTTTGCCGATTTTTGTTTTGATGTCGGTTACCTCTTTTTCAATTTGTTCCCGCTTGTTTAATAATAAGCGCAAACGTTCATTTAGCGAAGATAATTTAAGGCGGTATTCTTGTAAGCTAGCGTCAGCGGACTGTTTTTTCTCTTGCAGTTCGTTAAACTTGTAGTCTTTCTCCAAAATCCCTATCTCTTTATTGATATTTTCAATTTTTTTATTGATTTCTCTTTTTTCATCCTCAATTTTTGAAGCGTCAAATTTAATTTCCGCTTTTTCTAGTTTGATTTTTATTTCCGACAACTCTCGGCTTATTTGGAATTGCCTGTCGGTTGATAGTCGTAGCCTCTCATTAATAGTTGAAAGGCGCATTCGTTCTTCGTTTAAGTCGTCGGTTGCTAATTGACGTTTTTCTGTTAAAGCGATTATTTCTTCTTGAATTTCTTTTACGCGGTTTATCTTTTCGCTGTTTACGCCGCCGATTAGTTCTTTAATTTTTTCTTGAAATTCATTCTTCGCTTTGGCGATTAGTTTCTTAATTTTTTCTAAATCTTTTTCTTCGTCAATAACGTCAAGTTGTCTTAAAAATTCATCAATTAGAGCGCTTATTTCTTCGCCCTTATTTTCGCTTTGTCCGGATTTTTTTATTTCTTTGTTTATTTCCGCTAATTCTCGGTTCAGACCATCTAAATTATTTTGAATTGATTGGAGTTTGTCGCTTAAATTTTGTTTTTTGTCCGGATTATTCTCTTGGTTTAATTCTGCCAAGTCCTTGTTTAATTGGCTAAGCGCTTGGCTTAATTCTTCGTTTTTATTATTTAGCCAAGAAACATCAAACTGACCTTGAACCTCCAGGTTGGCCTCAAGGGTCGCTTCTAATTTAGAAATTTGTTTAAAAAGAATAGTTTTTTCTCCTTCTAGATTTTCTATTTTAAGGCGTATATTTCTAGCTTGTTCAATTTCCTTGTTTATGGAGTTAAGTTCAGCTTGGAGATTATCTTCTTCTTTTGATTGTTTATTTTTTTCAAGCGAATTTATTTCCGAACTTATATTTTCTAGTTCGGCGCTTAATTCTCCCTGCTTATTATTAAGCCATGATAAATCAAATTGACCTTGGGCTTCAAGTTGCATTTCTAATTCGGCTTGCAGACGACTTAATTGTTTCAGTAATTGATTCTTTTGGTTTTCTAGTTCTTTGAGGCGAGGAGATAATTCGTTAATTTCTCTAAAATTATCGGTACTCCGTATTTTGTTTAACTCCTCATTATGTTTTTCAAGTTTTTTTTCTTTTTCTAACTTGGTTTTATCAAAATTTAAATATTTTTCGTTGGCGCTCTCTAATTTTATATTAATATCTTGGAATAAAAAGCCGTAATAATTAAATTGAGTATCTTTTAATTCTTTTTCAAGTTCTTCGCGGTGTTTTAATTTTTCTACTTGGCGAGTGAGGCTTTTAAGGCGAGGTTTTATTTCGGCAAGCAGCATATCAACTTGTTGCAAGTTCTCGTAGCTTGATTCAAGTTTGTTTAGCGCGGAATCTCTCTTAATTTGGAATTGTTTAACGCCGGTTGCTTCGTCAAAAAAATCTTTTCTTTCTGCCGCTGAAGAACTTAAAAAATTCTCAACCATTCCTTGGCCGATAACGCTATAGGTTTTTTGGCCGAAATTGGCTTTTGCTAAAAGCATCTGGATATCAACTAGACGAACGCGGTTATTATTTAATAAATATTCGCTTTCGCCACTGCGATAAATTCTTCTGGTAATGACAATTTCTGCGCAAGTAGAAATTATCTGATCTAAATCACTTTCTTTTTCCACTTCGCTTGCCTCCGATTTATTAAGATTTACTTTTACAGTTTCGGTGTTGTTTAAATATAAAGAAACCTCAGCCATACCGAGTTGATTTTTTTTGTCGGAACCAGAAAAGATTACATCTTCGCTTTTTTTACCGCGCAGAGTTTTTAAACTTTGTTCGCCGAGTACCCAGCGAACCGCATCGGCAACGTTTGATTTCCCTGAACCGTTTGGGCCGACAATAGCGGTTAAACCTCTTTTTTTATTCTCCAGTAATCCGGAAAAAATTAGTTTGTTTTTGCTGGCGAATGATTTAAATCCGTGAATTTCAAGTTTCTCTAAATACATAGTATTTTAATATGGGTTAAATATAAAAAACAGCCGAAGGCTTGATTTCTGTTTTTATTATAAGTTAATTTATTGATTTTTGAAAGTTATTTATGTTAACATAGGGCTATATGATAATTTCTCTAAGCGGAGCACATGGATCGGGCAAAAGCACAATTGCCCAGAAGTTATCCGAAAAACTCGGATGGCCGCGTTATTATATGGGCGGACTTAGGCGGGAAGCGGCTAAAAAGCGAGGCATGACCTTAATGGAATACAATAAGTTGGGAGAAAGCGACCCTTCAACGGATAAAGAAGTTGATGAATATCAGAAGGAATTAGGTAAAACTGAGGATAATTTTGTTATTGAAGGCAGAACATCTTGGTTCTTAATTCCTCAGTCCTTAAAGATATATCTTGATGTTGACGAGGAAGAGGGAAATAAACGAGTTTTTGGTCATTTACAGCAAAAAAATGAACGGAATGAAGATCGAGACATTGAAAGTATTGATGATGTAAAGGAGAGCCTGAGAAGGCGCCTGGCGAGCGATAGGCTGCGTTATAAGAAGTATTATAATATAGATGTAAATGACGTTAAGAATTATGATTTTTACCTTGATACGACTAATTTGACAGCGGACGAGGTTTTTCAGTCAGTTTATAACTTTGTTTTGAAAAACCTTGACATATCTAAAAATTAATTATAACATTAGACAAGATTTATAAATTATAAAGTGTATTTTAACGGGATTTATTCAAATCTCGTTTATAAGTAAATTATATGGTTGAAACTAAATTAGAATTAAAACCGGGCTTAACTGTTAGGGTTTTTCAAAAGATTAAAGAGTTGAATTCTAAGGGTGAGGAAAAAGAGAGAGTTCAATATTTTGAAGGAATGATTATTGCCAGAAAACATAATAAAGAAATTGGTGCGACAATTACAGTTCGTAAGGTTTCTGATGGAATCGGCGTTGAGAAAATTTTTCCTTTGAATTTACCGACAATTACTAAAATTGAAATTAAAAAAGAAGCGAAGGTAAGACAAGCAAAATTATATTACCTGCGTTCGGGTTATAAGAAAAGATTAAAAGAAAAAGTTGTTAAATAATAACTTTTTTGGGCGGATGGTGAAATTGGTAGACACGCAAGCTTGAGGGGCTTGTGACCGCGAGGTCGTGGAGGTTCAAATCCTCTTTCGCCCACATAATTTGCGGAACAAGCCTATTAAGATAGGGCGCATAGCTCAGCTGGTTAGAGCACTTCGTTTACACCGAAGGGGTCCAGGGTTCGAATCCTTGTGCGCCCACAAAAGAAAAAAAGAAGTCACATGACTTCTTTTTTTCTTTTTGCCGAAGGCAAAGGGATTCGAACAAGCGGCGAGTTTAAAGTTTGATAAACTAAAATTGGATAAAAAAAAGAGGCCCATATTATTGTTCCTCTAGTCTCTTTAGTTCAACGGATACTTTCCCTGGCTTGCATAATTCGCAATAGCCGATTTCAAAATAGTATCCGCGGAAGTCCTCCGGTCTTCTTAAATACGTTTCCGGGACTATTTCTAATAGTTCCATTGTATTTAAAAAGCCGTTTGCCTGTTTTAAGTTCACTTCTGCAATTGCTTTGCATTTTTTGCAAAAACTCTTGCAGACTGAAGTCTCAAAAACAAGCGGTTTCTTTAATTGAAGCATTAGCTTTTCGGTCAATAAATTAACCGATGGACCTGCTCCAATTAGACTGTCTCTCCAGTCCGTTTTTCTTCCTCCCAAATATATTAATTTTTAGTTGTTATTTTTTTGGTAATTTTCAATTATGGCATTGACTATCATTTCTGTCGCTTCCTCAATCTTTTTTTTAAACGCTATTTTATCAAATTGTTTATTTTCCGGGCTCGGATCGTACTTATCACGTTCGCTTGAATCTATTTTTAATAAGACATCAGCGCTAGTCTGGTCTTTTGAATCTCTAGTTGTTAAGTCAATTGTTGCCTGTGCCAATTCTTTATTAGTTTCTCTATCGTAGGCCTTGAAGAAACAATCTATCTTGTAAACAACGTCTAAATGGGTTCCTCCCGTGGCAGTGAAAAACTTTATCACTTGTTTCTCTGAAAAATTATCTCTAACGCTATCGTAAAGAGCCTTAGCAAAAAAACGATTAGGATTTTCTGGATTACCAGTTTGGCACTCTTCCACTAGTCGCATCGCGTCCTTAAGACCGATACGGTTTCTCTTGTCCGCTAGAGCAAGAGTATTCTCAAATGTTTCTTGCGCCGCATCTTTATTCTTTAGAATCTGTGTGTATTGTTCGTCAGGGTTAGAAAAAGATTTTGGGTCTATTGGATGTAACAAATTATAAGCTCGTTCCTTATATTTTGTAGAGTTAACAGTTCCTAAATATTCATTTTCAATAACCTGACCGGCGAAACCGGTTTGGTCACGAGCAGTTTCTATTTTGTTTAAGAATGATCCAAATTTCATATTATTGTTTATGTCTAATATTTTTCAAAATTAGAACTAGCGACCCCAGACTTATCATTATATCAGCAAGGTTAAAAACGGTAAAATATTTTAGCTCAATATAGTCAATAACAAAACCGAAACTTAGACGGTCTAGTATATTACTTATAGCACCAAATAAAATAAATGTCAATAGTACTATATTTAGCTTTTCTGATTTTTTGTTTAATATTAAATAAAATATATAGTAAATCAGGGCTGTTATAATGGTTAATAAGATTATATTTAAGACTAGTCCGCTAAGTGGAAGGGAAAAAGCAATATTAAAATTTTTAGTAAAGTTAAAAAATAGGAAGTCGCCAATTAGCTTTATTGGCTGAGCGCTAATAGTTTTTAAAGCCAACGCTTTTAGAAGGCGGTCAAATATAAAAAATATAGCTATAAGTAAAATCATAGCTATATTTTTAGAAGTAATTTTTGAGATAACTTTATTCATTTTCTTGGAGTTCGGTTTTACAAGTTATACAAGCACCGGCAGTCGGTCTTGCTAATAGCCTTTTGCTATTAATAAGGTTACCGCAATACTTACAAGTTCCGTAAGTACCGTTTTCAATCCTTTTAAGAGCCTTATTAATATCGTCTAAGCTTTTTTCTAAAACTTTTTCGGTTGCGACATTAGTTGAATAATCACTAATTTCTTGCGCGTTTTCATCTGGTTTATCGCCGTATTCAGGAAATTTAGAAGAAGTATTGTCTGCTTCATGATTATCTTTTCTAGAAACACCTTTTAAATCATTTTCAATTTTATCTTTTTGGGCTAAAAGAGTTTTTTTGATTTCTTCAAGGGTTTTTTTGTCTAGTTCTTGGTCCATATTAGTGTAAATTAAAAAGGCCACTTAAGCCAGTTTTTATATTTAAATTATAGTCTATTAATCTCTTTTTGGCAAGGTTTTAAGGGGTTCTAATAGTTTTGACAAATTAATATCTATTTGCTATGATTTTTCTGTGGCTTAAGGTTTATAGCCATTTTTTAAGAATATGGAGTGGTAGCTCAGTTGGTTAGAGCGCTGCCCTGTCACGGCAGAGGTCGCGGGTTCGAG
>CAYUWA010000011.1:0-6714 GCA_964448505.1 uncultured Gammaproteobacteria bacterium
AGCCAAGCTAAATCTACTTTAGAAAATAGAGAAAAGCTTGCTAAACAATCGGAGCTTGATACTATAACTAATGCTAATTTAGCGGTTTCCTCCGCTATGAGCACAGTTAGCTCCTTAATTACTAATATTAATAATTTAACTTCTTTTGACAGTAATAATAATGTTTCTATTTCTTATCGTTCAAATCTAGGCGCGCTTGATTCTAATTCTTATAATATTGCCAAAGATTCTTATCAAAGAACAAAAGAAGAAAATGATAAATATTTAAGCAAAAAAACCACCGATATTAATGAGAAGCTTGATTTTGCAATCAACGCCGCTACTTTGGCTCGCCAATTAGCCGATGACACTAAAAATTTATTTGATAAGACTATAACTTCCGCCTCGCTTCCGCAGAGTTCTCTATCTGGCACTTCGCTTTCAAGCCTCCAATCAGCCGCTGCCGCTTACCAGGTTCAGATAAACGCCGCTCTGTCTCAAATTAACGGTGCTAAACAAGCCCTTGTTAATACGGCGTTAAATAATACCAGCTTAATTGATAGCTTGCGCCAAGCTAATGATATGGCTCATCAACAAGAAGCCAGCGCTTCTCAGGCTTTAAATAATTTAAAAGCCGGTAATACTAGTCAGGCTGATTCGGCGTCTTTTGCCTATAGTTTAGCGCAAAATCAGTATGATAATTTAAGAGTTAAAATTGAATCGCAAGTAGCGGTCGCTAAAATGCAAATGGATACGGCTAAAATTCAATATGATAATGCTTCCGTCTCTCTTCAGAATTTATACGACTCCCATTCCGTAGTTTCGCCGCTTAGCGGAACGATTACGAAAGTTTTCGTTAAAGAAAGAGAATATGTTTCACCCGGTCAGCCGATAGTTACAATCTCTGAAACCGATAATATCAAAGTGCAATTTTTCGTTGAACCGGAAAATCTTTTATCAATTATCCCCGGAACCCCGGCTTCTATAGTTGATGATAAAGGAGAAATCTATTCCGGAATCGTCGCCGCCGTTTCGCCACAAGCCGATCCGACGACCAGAAGATTTTTAGCGGAAGTAAAGCTAGAGAAAACGGATAATATATTTTTAGGAACGGTTGTTACCGTTAATTTAAATATTATCAAAAAGGCGGGTGTTAGCGGTCTGCTTATTTTACCGCTCTCGGCAATTACGGTTGGACAAAATGAGTCCCATGTATTTTTATTTGATAATGGTAAGGCCAAAAAAGCCGGTGTAGAAGTAAAAGAAGTTATTGGAAATTTAGCTAAAATAAAAAGCGATATCAGCCCTGGCTCAATAATCGTTATTGAAGGCAACAAATTATTACAAGATGGCCAAGATATTTCAATTATTAAGTAATAGAATATGGATATAAATATTTTTAATAAAAATAATGAAGGAACAAATAATATCCCGCTGGAAGTTGATGTTGAGCCTAGCAAGACTTTTAATCAATCAACCCAGCAAAATCAGAGTTCCGATCAATTATATCTAGAAAAATTAGTTTTTAGGCCGGAGCTTAAAAAAAGTTGGCTTAATTTTTTTATTGCAAATTTTAGAGTGGTGATGTTGCTCATGGTCGTTTTAAGTGCCTGGGGTCTCTTTTCTTTTTTTAGTTTGCCGCGCGAATCTAATCCGGAGGTACGTATTCCTTATGCGATGGTAATGACGACTTATCCCGGCGCTTCACCGGCCGATATTGAAGAGCTAGTAACCAAGAAAGTTGAAACTGCCATCTCTAGTATAAAAGACGTTAAAAAAATAACTTCAAACTCGTCTAATTCAGTCTCGGTTGTTTCGGTTGAATTTGAGGCTTCAGCCAATCTTGATGATTCAATCAGAAAATTAAGAGATCAGGTTAATAGTATTAAAAATAATTTGCCAAACGATGCCAGCGAACCGATTGCTAAAGAAATATCTTTTGATGATACCCCGATTTGGACTATCGCCGTTTCCGGTCCCTATGACGGATTTGTTCTTCGTGATGCCGGGGATAAAATAAAGGAAGAGTTGGAAAAAATTTCCGGTGTTAGAGAGGTTGTAGTTTCCGGTGGCGATAAAAAAGAATTTGAAATAGCCTATGATCCTCAAAAGTTAATCCTTTTTAATCTTTCTCCCAGTTCGGTAAATCAAATTATTAGCGGTGCTAATTTAGCGATTCCCGCCGGTAATTTTAAGGGTGAAAATGATAAATATTTATACCCGGTTAGAGTTGATGGAAGATTTTTTAATACTAAATCTTTATCGGCTTTGCCGATTTTTCATACGGATGCTGGGGCGCTGGTAACTCTTGGCGATGTGGCTATTGTCAAGGAAAAACCTATTGAGAAAACTATTTATTCCCGACTTTCGGCAAGTGGTGAAAAATCGCAAGATAATATTACAATTCAAATTCTGAAAAAAACCGGCGGATCAGTTGTTGATACGGTCGCGCTGGCCAATAAGGCTACTCAAGAAGTTCTAAAAAAACTTCCTGCCGGAATAACTTATAGCGCGACTTTAGACATGGCTAAATATATTGATGATGATTTTGATCAACTGACTCACGATTTTATCTTAACTCTTATTTTAGTAATTATTGTCTTGTTTTTAATTGTTGGTTTTAAAGAAGCACTCGTGGCTGGCCTAGCTATCCCCTTAGTTTTTTTTGCTACTTTCGGGATGATGAAAACTCTAGGAATAAGCCTAAATTTTTTATCGGTTTTTTCTTTGATTTTAGCCCTCGGTCTTTTAGTTGACGATGCGATTGTCGTTGTTTCGGCGACAAAACAATATTTAAAAATCGGTAAATTTACACCGGAAGAAGCAGTTCTTCTTGTACTCACCGATTTTAAAGTAGTTTTAACAACCTCAACCTTAACTACGGTTTGGGCTTTTTTGCCGCTGCTTATGACGAGCGGTATAATCGGCGAGTTTATTAAATCAATTCCTATTACCGTCTCGGTTATTTTAATCTCCTCTTTAATAATCGCCTTAATTATTAATCATCCGCTTTCCGCTGTTTTAGAAAGGGTACGTTTAACGAAAAAATTATTTTTTATTTTTGTTGCTTCGCTTTCTGCGCTCGCTACTGTTAGTTTGATTTTTGGCTCCAGTATTTGGGGATCAATTTTAGCTCTAATATTCTTTGGGATAGCAATCACTCTTCTCGTCTGGTATTTCAAAAAAGGGCGTCCTTATTTAAAAGCTAATAGTCAGTTAGTAGAAAGAGAATGGGATGACGATGAACTCATTAAGAAAAAATTAAGGGAACAAGGAAGCCATCAAGATGAGAATCTTCTTAATCGCTTAATGCACGGCATTATTCATTTCAATAGCGTTTTGCCTTACTATGAAAAACGACTCAGAAAAACTTTAGAAAGTAAAAGAAGCAGATTTAGAACTTTAGCTTTTGTTTCCGTTTTATTTATATTAGCTATTTCTCTTCCGGCAACCGGTATTGTCCAAAATGAATTTTTTCCGGTTTCCGACGAAGGTTACGTTTATGTAAATATTGAAGGACCGGTCGGACTTAGGTTAGAAGAGACTGATAAAATTGTCAGGCAGGTTGAAGAAAAACTGCTTCGCCACAAAGAAATTGAGAATTTTTCAACTATCGTCGGCTCGCCTTCAAGTGATAGTTTTGCTTCTCCGACTTCTTCTTCTGGACATTTAGCCTCTATTACCGTTAAGCTCGTTGATAAAAAAGAAAGAGATATTAAGTCTTATGATTTAGCGAAGATAATGCGTCAAGATGTTTTGGATATTACCGAAGCTAAGGTAACAATTACCGTTCCGGCCGGCGGACCTCCGTCGGGAGCCGCTTTTGAGGCGCGGATTAGCGGTGATGATTTAAATACTTTAGATAAAATAGCACGCGACTTAAAACCAAAATTAGATATAATTCCCGGAGTAGTTAATTCAAAAATATCCTTAAAAGAATCTCCGGCTGATTATACTTTTACCCTTAATCCTAATAGATTAGAATTATATAGTTTAAATTCTGCTTATGTCGGTTCGGTTTTAAGAATGGCGATTTCCGGAGTTGAAGTGACGACTATCTTGGAAAACGGGGAAGAGACAAAAGTAATTGCTCGTTTTGACAAAGAAAAACTTCCGTCTTTAGATGCCTTGGGCAGTTTACAAATTCTAAATTTGCGGAATCAACCGGTCTTTTTAAAAGACGTTGCCAGGATTGAGCTCAAACCTTCAGTTGAAACGATAACGAGAATAGATCAAAAGAGAACAGTCTTGCTGTCTTCGGAAGTTGAGGGGCAGGCTAATTCCGCTTTAATTTTAAAAGAGTTTCAAAAAAATACTAAGGACTATAAACTGCCGGCCGACTATGAGATAGTTTACGGCGGAGAAAACGAACAAAATACCGAATCAGTTCTTTCTATTTTAAAGGCGATGGTTCTCGCTGTGATGCTGATTATTTCTACTTTAATTATTCAATTTAATTCCGTTCGGAAAGCGCTTATTGTTTTAGTGACAATTCCGCTAGCTTTAATCGGTGTTTTCTTCGGGTTAGCCTTAACCGGAATTTCTTTGTCATTTCCGGGTTTAATCGGTATTTTAGCCTTGTTCGGAATCGTCGTTAAAAACGCGATTATTTTAGTTGATAAGATAAATTTGAATTTAAAAAGCGGCATTGAATTTAAAGAGGCAATTGTTGATGCGGGGAAAGCTCGTTTAGAAGCGATATTTATTACTTCAATTTGTACAATTTTAGGAATTATTCCGATTACTCTTTCTAATGAGATGTGGCGTTCGCTTGGCGGCGCGATAATCTTTGGACTTTTACTTTCTTCTTTTCTAACCCTTTTTGTGGTTCCAATTTTATTTATGAGTTGGGTTAAAAATAAAAAGAAATATAATTAATTAAAGCTAAGGTCATGTTAAAAAGCGTGCCGCTCGCAACATATTTTCGGCCCAAGACTCTATTGGAATTTGTGGGTCAAGAAAAGATTATCGGGAAAGATAGTTGGCTTTATGCGGCCATAAAAAATGACAAGGTTCCTTCGTTAATTTTTTGGGGACCGCCAGGGAGCGGTAAAACAACTCTGACTTTTATTATTGCCAAAGAAACCAAGGCGGAGTTTGTTGAGCTAAGCGCGACCTCTAGCGGCGTCAAAGATTTGCGGCTTATAACCGATAAAGCGCAAGAGGCGAGACGTTTAGGAATTAAGACAATATTATTTATTGACGAAATTCATCGTTGGAACAAAGCCCAACAAGACGCGCTTCTGCCGCAAGTAGAAAATGGCACGGTTATTTTAATTGGAGCGACGACGGAGAATCCGAGTTTTGCAGTTAACGGCGCCTTACTTTCAAGAGTAAAGGTAATTGCTCTTGAGTCTTTAGAAGAAACTGAATTAGCCGTTGTGCTTGAGAGAGCGGCTAAAGAATTAAAAATTAAACTTAGTAAAGACGTTAAGGGGTTAATAGCCCAATTAGCTAACGGTGATGCTCGTAAAGCTTTAAATATTTTAGAGAGCGCCGTTGAAACGGTGTCATCTTCTTCGGAGATAAAATTAAATATACAATTAATAAAAGATATAGTTAACAAACCGGGTTTATTATATGATAAAAGCGGCGACGAACATTATAATTTAATTTCCGCGCTCCATAAATCAATGCGTGGCGGGAATGCCGACGCTACCATTTATTATTTAGCAAGGATGATTGCCGCTGGCGAAGACCCGCTTTATATCGCCAGGCGTTTAATTCGTTTTGCTAGCGAAGATATCGGTTTGGCCAACAACAGCGCGCTAATACTCGCTACCGCCGCTTATGAGGCCTGCCAGAAGACCGGACTTCCGGAATGCGGAGTTAATCTTGCTCATTGCGCCGTTTATTTAGCTAAGTCGGCTAAAAACATCGCTGTTTATATGGCTTACGGAAAAGTAATGGCGGAAATTGAGTCAAGTGGCAATTTAGCGGTTCCGCTCCACTTAAGAAACGCGCCGACAAAACTAATGAAAGATTTAGGTTATAGTAAAAATTATAAGTATACCCCCTTTGAAGATGACTCTAGCCAAAGTTATTTGCCGGATAAAATAAAAAATAAAAAATTTATTTAATAGTCTCTAATTCCATGCGCATATTTAACTCGCTTCTTTGTTTGCCGACTAAATGGCGTCGTCATGAGCCAAATTTTTTTAAAAAAAATCCGTTTGAAACCCAGGATAAAGTTTTTAGGTTTTTAATCAGGAAAACTCGTAAGACAAAATGGGGGCGGCTTTATAATTATCAGAATATTAAAACGGTAGAAGATTTTAGGCGCCAAGTGCCGCTACAGAGATATGAGGACTTACAATCTTATATTGAAAGGATGCAGACAGGCGAAAAAAATATTCTTTGGCCGGGAAAAATAAAACAATTCGCTTGTTCTTCCGGAACCACCGGCGCTAAAAGCAAATATATTCCCGTTTCTTCCGATTCTTTGTATCAGTGCCACTATAAAGTAGGGAAAGACGTTATTATGTCTTATCTGGAATATAATAAGAATAGCTCGCTTCTAGGCGGTAAGACCTTGACTCTCGGCGGTAGCCAGAAGAAAAATGAAAGTAATTTATATATCGGCGACTTGTCGGCAATACTTATGAATAATCTTCCCCTTTGGACTCATTTTTCTCGGACGCCGGATTTAGAGATTGCCTTGCTCGGCGAATGGGAAGAGAAGCTTGATAAAATTATCGGTGCGGCTATGCCCCAGAATGTTACTTGTTTAGCCGG
>CAYUWA010000011.1:6724-12685 GCA_964448505.1 uncultured Gammaproteobacteria bacterium
GGCGTTCCTTCTTGGATGCTCGTTCTTTTGCGCCGTCTTTTAGAGAAAAGCGGAAAGAACAATATTTTAGAAATCTGGCCAAATCTAGAATTATTTATTCACGGTGGTATAAGCTTTAATCCTTATCGGGAACAATTTAAGAAACTTATTCCGTCGGAAAAAATGAAATATTTGGAGGTTTATAATGCTTCAGAGGGGTTTTTTGCGCGCAGTGAAAAACCGGGAGATGATGATATGCTTTTGATGTTAGATAATGGAGTTTTTTATGAGTTTATTCCAATGGATGAATTCAATAAAGATAAGCCGCAGGCTATCGGATTGGATAAAGTAGAAATCGGCAAGAATTATGCTTTAATAATTTCTACTAACGGCGGAATCTGGCGTTATATTATCGGCGATACTGTTAAATTTACCAGTCTAGCTCCGTATAAAATAAAAATTAGCGGCCGAACTAAACATTATATTAATGCTTTTGGCGAAGAGTTGATGGTTTCAAACGCCGATCAGGCTCTAGAAATTGCCTGTGCTAAAACCGATTCAGCCGTCTTAGATTATAGCGCTGCGCCAATATTTATGACAGAAAATCATAACGGCGGACATGAGTGGTTGATTGAATTTAGTCGTGAGCCAATAAACCTTGAAGAATTTAGTTTGGAGCTTGATTTAGCCTTAAAATCTTTGAATTCAGATTACGAAGCTAAGCGTTACAAAAATATTACTCTTAGCCCTCCAAAAATTATTAAAGCAAGATTTGGGCTTTTCCACGACTGGCTAAAAGAGAAAAATAAATTAGGCGGACAAAATAAAGTTCCTCGTTTAGCGAATGATCGTTCATATTTAGATGAGCTTATAAAGTTTCTTTAATTTCCGGAATTTCCGGTTTCGCTTTTTTTGATTTGTAACCGTTGAAATAAGAATTAAGTTTATATAATTCCATTTTATAACCGCGCCCCGGGAAGGTATGGATAAGGTCGCGGTTTTTGTTTATCTCAATTTTGCGTCGTAAACTCGCCATGTGGGTTTCTATAGAATTAGAAAAAGGGTCGGCATTATAGTCCCAAACATTTTCTAGTATTTCGCCGCGAGAAATTATCTTTCCGCGATGGCGCATTAAATATTCTAGTAGAGTAAACTCTCTTTTGGTTAAATATATCTCTATTCCGCCACGCCTGACGGTATTTGTTCTTAAATTTAGGGTAAGGTTGTCTATTTTTAGCAAGGAACTCTCGGTTTTTACCGGTCTTTTTAAAACGGCTCTGATATGAAGCAGCAATTCATCAAACAGAAAAGGTTTGGTTAAATAATCATCCGCGCCAAGATCAAATATCTCTTGCTTATTAGGTAATTCCGACTTTACGCTCAACATAATAACGGGAATATGTTTTTTTTCTTGCCGAATTTCCTTAAGCACTTCCGCCCCGTTTAGCTTTGGCAGGACATAATCTAAAATTATTAAATCATAATTTCCCGTCCGGCCCATAAAGGCACCACGTTCGCCATCCGATGCTGTCTCAACCAAAAAAAATTTTGCCTCCAAGCTTTGTTTTAAGAATTCGACGATTTCCGCTTCATCGTCAATAATTAGAATTTTCATAAGTTTTTTTAATTAATTTATTAATAATCTTATTATAAAACTATCGGCTTATTATTTTTATAAAGTTATTTTAAAGAAAAAATAAAATTTTCAATTTTGCCTTTAATTTGCGGAAAATAATGAAAAATAGTATACTAAAAATGTAAAATATACCAATATGTCTAATAAATTATCAAATCAAGAGCCGAAGGGAACCGCTGATTGGTTGCCTGAAGAATTCTTAATTCGCAAATATATTTTTGATACTTGGCGACAAGTTTGTCTTCGCTATGGCTTTGAAGAATATTTAACGCCGATTGTTGAAAACGCCGAAATTTATCGCGCTAAATCGGGCGAGGATGTCGGGGGCAAAGAATTAGTAACCTTTTCTGATTTAGGCGGACGCGAGCTTTCCATTCGCCCCGAGATGACACCATCGGTAACGCGCATGGTTACTAAAATTTATGCATCTAGCCCTAAGCCATTGCGTTATTTTTCTATCGCTAATTTTATGCGGAACGAAAAGCCGCAAAGAGGTCGCAACCGGGAATTTTGGCAATTAAATTGTGATATTTTTGGCAGTGATTCTTTGAAAGCTGATATTGAAGTTTTACAACTTGCTCTTGATTTAATGTTAGAATTTGATCCGCCGCAGGGCTCTTTCTCGCTCGCTCTTAACAGCCGAAAGCTTATTGATGCCGTGCTTGATTTAAGCGGAGCGGAGAAATTAGAATCAAATAATAAAACCAAGGTTGTTAGAACCCTAGATAAATGGGCAAAATTAAGTCAGGCAGATATTAAAATAAGATTGGAAGAAGCCGGTCTTGGTGATGAGTCAATTTCAGTTATTAATGATTTTATGGCCAGCACTAGTCTAAGTGAGTTGGCGGAAAAAATACCGAGCTTAAAAAACAATGCCGGTTTTGCCGAAGTTGCCGGGATAATTGAGGCTTTGGAAGATTTAGGATATGACGAATTTATAGAATTTAATCCGACGGTTATTCGCGGTTTTGATTATTATGATGGGATGGTTTTTGAAGTCTTTGATAAGAGCCCAGAAAATAATCGAGCGATGTTTGGCGGCGGACGCTATAATGGACTTGCGGAAATCTTTGGTGAAACAAATTTTCCGGCGGTCGGTTTTGCGCCGGGAGACGAGACAACCAGAATATTTTTAGAAACCTGGGGCTTAACTAAAAAAATAAAATTACAACAACCGGATAAATATTTTTTGCCGCTTCTTGATTCAAATTTAGCGCAAGAAACAACTCATTTGGCAAAAGCCTTGCGCAGTCGGGGTTTAAGCGTAATTCTTGGTTTTGATGAACAAAAAATTGGTAAAGCCCTAGAGCTTGCCAATAAAAAGGGCTATCAAAAAGTGATTATTTTTGGTACCGAGGAGGATAAAAAGGGAGTATATAAGGTAAAAGATATGGAAAGCGGGGGAGAAAAGACCGAAAAGATATAATTGACTATTTTTATATCTTTAGCCCTATCTTGACATAACGAGAAATAACTATTAGAATATAGGTGAGTTTATTAAGATTACGCGGCTCAAAGTCGCGTCTTTCTTTTTTAAATGTTAGCTTAATTACTATTATAAAATATGGAAATCAGGAATATCGCCATTATCGCTCACGTTGATCATGGAAAAACAACTCTAACCGATTCTTTGCTTCGTCAAACCGGCATGGTTACCGATGCGACCAGTATGGACAGCAATTCTCTAGAACAAGAAAGAGGTATTACGATTTATGCTAAAAATGCCAGTCTTTTTTATAAGGACGTGAAAATCAATATCGTAGATACTCCCGGTCACGCTGATTTTAGCTCGGAAGTAGAGCGTGTTTTAAGATCAATTGATTCCGTTTTGTTATTGGTTGACGCTCAAGAAGGCCCGATGCCGCAGACTAAATTTGTATTAAGAAAATCATTAGAATTAGGATTAAAGCCAATTGTTGTCGTTAATAAGGTTGATAAGCCGGCGGCACGACCGCTTGAAGTTGCGGAAATGGTTTATGAATTATTCTTAGATTTGGGCGCTAATGACGAACAATTAGATTTTAAGGTCGTCTATGCAATTAGTAAGGGCGGAATGGCCGGATTAGAACCAGGTAAATTAGCCGATGATTTAAATCCTTTGCTTGACGTTATTTTGGATAATGTAAAACCGGCGGCCAGCCCGGAAATGTTAGAGCAACCCCTACTCGCTCAACCTTTTAATTTAGCTTATGATAATTTTTTAGGACGCTGTGCCATTGCTCGTATTTACCAAGGAAAAATAAAGGCGGCCCAGTCGCTTGTTATTAAAGACTTAAGTGGTGCTTCAAGAAGCGGAAAAGTAACGAAACTTTTTACCTTTAGCGGTCTTAGCCGCCAAGAAGTTCCGGAAGCGGTCGCAGGAGATATTGTTTTAATTGCTGGGCTATCCGATATTTATATTGGGGAAACAATTTCTGAAAAAGCCGATCAAGAAGCTTTACCGGCGATTAAAATTGACGAGCCGACAATTTGCTTAAATTTTTTAGTCAATAATTCACCTTTTGCCGGACGAGAAGGGAAATACGTTACCAACCGCCAAATTAAAGAGCGTTTAGAAAAAGAATTAGAAGTAAATGTTGGGCTCCGAATTGATTTTTCCGATGTTAATTTTTACAAAGTTTATGGCCGAGGCGAACTTCATATCGCCGTTCTTTTAGAAAATATGCGCCGGGAAGGATTTGAGCTTCAGGTTTCTCAACCCCAGGTTATTATTAAAGAAGAAAACGGCGTTAAATTAGAACCGTTTGAAGAAGTAAGTATTGACGTTCCTGAATCGTCATCGGGGGTCGTAATTGAAAAAATGGCGCGTCGCCGCGGTCAGATGACTGATTTAAAAACTCATAACGGCCAAACCAGAATTATTTTTGAAATTCCGACTCGTGGTTTGCTCGGTTATCGCGATGAATTTGTCGTTGATACCAGAGGCGAAGGAATTTTATGTACGCATTTCATCGGTTTTAAACCGATGGCCGGGGATATTGAAAGAAACAAGCTCGGGTCTATGGTTTCTATGGTTACCGGCAAGGCCTTGGCTTTTTCGCTTTGGAATTTACAAGAACGTGGGGTACTTTACGTTGTTCCTAATATTGAAGTTTATGAAGGAATGGTACTCGGAAATGTTGCCAAGGGAAATGATTTAGCGGTTAATCCGATAAAGGGCAAAAAGCTAACCAATGTTAGAGCTTCCGGAACGGACGAAGCAATTACCTTAACTCCGCCTTGGGATTTAACCTTAGAAAGAGGCTTAAGTATTATAAATGATGACGAATTTTTAGAAGTAACTCCGAAGAATATCAGGCTAAGAAAGAAATACTTAACTGAGACCGAAAGAATGCGAGCCAAGGGTAAGTAATAAAAATTGATATAAAAAAAGAGAACTAAATTCTCTTTTTTTGCTTTCAAATTTTAAAATTTAGTTCTTTTTCATCTCTTTAATCGGGCTAAAGCTAAAACGATGTATCGGGCAAGGACCGAATTCCAGTATTTTTTGCATATGGAGCTTAGTTCCATACCCCTTATGCTTAGAAAAAAGATAATTTGGGTACTTTTTGTCTAATTCCGTCATTAAATAATCTCTAGTTACTTTAGCGATAATGGAAGCGGCGGCAATACAGAATACTTTAGAATCACCTTTAATTATCGCAGTCTGGGGAATTTCTATTTTTGGAATCTGAAAGCTACCGTCTACGAGAATATGTTTAGGCTCAATTTTAGTCTCTCTAATTGCCCGGCGCATCGCCAGAAAACTAGCCTGCAAGATATTAATTTTATCAATATCGTTATTGTTTACTAAACCGATTCCGACCGCCTTTGCCTTCTCTTTTATAATTCCGAATAGTTTTTCTCGGTTTTTAGCGCTTAGTTTCTTAGAGTCGGTAATAAGTTTTAGTTCGTCACTGTCAATTCTAAAATCTTTACCGATAATAACGCAAGCGGCGACAACCGGGCCGGCTAAAGGACCGCGACCAGCTTCGTCAACTCCGCCGACAAAATCTGCCCCGAGTTCAAAATATATATTTTCCGTTTCTAGATTTAACATAAATATAGTATAGCAAATAAAAATAAAATTAAGTATTAATAGTTCATTTTAAAAATTGGAGAAAACATGGATGTAAAACAAAGCGCAAGAAGCGCTATTATCTTTGAAGAGGGCACATTTTGTCCTAAAAAAGTACAGGAAATCAGAAACGCTTCCAGGGAGGATGCCGTAGAATTTGTTCGTGCGAGAATTGTTGATTTGAAAAAAATCATTAATGCTCGGAAGGTTATTGGGAGAGAAGTTTGGCAGATTGTCGGACACTCAAAAGAAGACCTGAAAGAGTATTTTGAGAGTCTGTCAGGAATAG
>CAYUWA010000011.1:12695-22352 GCA_964448505.1 uncultured Gammaproteobacteria bacterium
CCGTCGCTGGAGAGTTGTATAGCGCTAACTATGAGGCATTCTATAAAATTTTGCCTCCTCACGAACGCTAAGCTGAGCCCCGCTGTCTAAAAAAACAGTGGGGCTTATTTTATATGCCAATTTTATTTAAATATGATAAACTATAATCATAGCTTTAAAGAATATGAATAAATCAAAATTTTTCTTAATAATTTTAGGAATTATCGTTTTTACTGCTCTTATCTTGAGGCTGACAGGTGAAGGAAGGGAAGATATCGTCAAAGAACAGATAATAACAACAGAATCGGAAGTAATTGTCGGCGACGATAAAGATATGCAGAGCGTAAATAGCGAGAAAGAAGTTATTGTCAGTAATGTTATTCCCGACCAAGCTATCAGTTCTCCTTTAAGTATCTTGGGCTGGGCAAAGGGAAATTGGTTCTTTGAAGCGAACTTGCCAATAAAAATTGTGGACGAAAATAACAATATCATTTTAGCTCATTTCGGGACGGCGCAGGGAGATTGGATGACTTCTGAGATGGTGCCTTTTAAATCAACTCTGGATTTTAAGTCGGGTGAAGCGGTTAAGGGTTATCTAGTTATTTCCAAAGACAACCCCTCAGGCTTGCCGGAAAACGACGCTTCCTTTAAAATTCCAGTACGCTTTAAATAAATTTATATTTTTTATGAATAAGATTTTTTTATACAATACTTTATCTAAAAAGAAAGAAGAATTTAAACCAATAAAAAAAGGGCAGGTTGGTCTTTATACCTGCGGTCCGACGGTTTATAATTTTGCTCATATCGGTAATTTAAGAACTTATTTGTTTGAAGATTTTTTAGTACGAGTTTTAAAATATAATGACTACAAAGTAAATCATGTCATGAATATTACCGATGTCGGCCATCTAACAGGCGATATGGATATGGGGGAAGATAAGTTGGAGTTGGGAGCGAAGAGAGAAGGAAAAGATGCTTGGCAAGTAGCAGAATTATATACGGAAGCTTTTAAAAAAGACTTGGCGCTATTAAATATTAAAGAGCCAAATATCTGGTGTAAGGCAACGGGTAGTATTCCCGAGCAAATCGCGATAATAAAGACTCTAGAAGAAAAAGGCTATACCTATAAAACAAGCGATGGGATTTATTTTGATACTTCAAAAATCAAAGATTATAATAAATTAAGTCATCTGCCCTTAGAAAAATTAAGGGAAGGAGCGCGAGTTGAAAAAAACCTAGAGAAAAAGAATCCGACTGATTTTGCTCTTTGGAAATTTTCGCCCAAAGGTACAAAAAGACAAATGGAATGGAAGTCTCCTTGGGGAATAGGTTTTCCCGGCTGGCATATTGAATGCTCAGCCATGAGTTTAAAGTATTTAAAAAATCAATTGGATATTCATTGTGGCGGGATAGACCATATTAATATTCATCATACTAACGAAATTGCCCAAAGCGAAGCAGCAACCGGAAAGAAGTTTTTTAATTATTGGCTTCACGGCGCTTTTTTAAATATCAAAGGCGGGAAGAAAATGGCGAAAAGTGATGGTAGTTTTTTGACGTTAGAAAATGCTTTGGTCCAAAAAGGAATAAATCCTTTGGCCTATCGCTTTTCCGCTTTTCAGGTTCATTACCGCAAGCCGATGGAATATTCAGAGTCCGGAATTAAGCAAACCCAAGAAGGCTTAGATAGTCTACTCAGTCAGGTAGCCGCCTTAGGTCAGGTTCGCGGGAGGGTCAATAAAGAATATAAAGAAAAATTCTCGTTGGCAATAAATGATGATTTGAACCTTGCCAAAGCTTTATCAATTCTATTTTCGGTTTTAAAATCAAAATTAAAAGACATGGACAAATTAGCGACTATTTTAGACTTTGACCAAGTTTTCGGTTTAAATTTAGATAAGATTGAAATAAAAAATCTGGAATTAAAATCTAGCCAGCTACCAAATAGAATTAAAGACTTGATAATTAGCCGCCAGAGAGCCAGAGATGAAAAAAAATGGAGCGACGCGGATAAAATCAGAGAGGAATTAAAAGAGTTGGGTTATCTTATTGAGGATGATAAAACCGGCGCTAAGGTTTTTAAGGCGTAAACTATGAAAAAAAATTTTTGGCAGAAAATAAAAAAACCGGTCTTAGCTCTAGCGCCGATGGCCGGTTTTACAGATTCAGTCTTTCGTCAGCTCGTTAAGAAATACGGTGCTGATGTTTTGTATAGCGAGATGGCCTCAGTCTCCGCTCTTTATTACGGAGAAAAATCAAAAAATAAAAAAGGAGCAAAAGTGACGCTTGATCTTTTAAAATATAACCGCAAACAAGAAAAATATTATGTCGTCCAATTATTCGGTTCAGAGCCGGAACATTTTGCGGTAGCCGCTAGAATTGTAACTGAGAAAATCAAACCGGATGGAATTGATATTAATTTCGGTTGCCCGGTTCCTAAAATTTTTAAACAAGGAGCCGGTTCCGGCTTAATGCAGAATTTAGAAAACTCACGAAAAGTTATCAAAGCGGTTTTAGATAATACAAGTTTGCCACTGTCTATAAAGATAAGAGCGAAGTCGGGAAGTATTAGTGCTTTGGATTTTTTAAAAAATATTTCTGATTTGCGGATTTCCGCCGTTATGATTCACGGACGAACCCTAAGTCAGGGATTTTCCGGTTCTGTTGATTTTAAAATAATAAAACAGGCGAGAAAATATTTTAAAGGAATAATCCTTGCTAACGGTGGAATTCATAATTTAAATGACGCTAAAACAGCCCTAAAAGAAAGTGTTTCAGATGGGCTCGGTTTGGCGCGTGGAGTTTTAGGACGACCTTGGCTTTTTAAAGAAATAAAAAAAGACAGAGAAATAAAATTAAATCAAAAACAAATTTTTAAAATTGCTTTAGAGCAGGCGGCGCTTTCTCAAAGATTAAAAGGGAGTAATGGTATTATTGAGCTTAGAAAACACCTCGTTTGGTATATGCTAGGACTGCCGGGAGCGAGTAAATTAAGAGAACAAATTGTTAAAGTCTCCACTCTCCGTCAGGTAAAAGATATTTTAGAGCCGCGTCGGGCGCTAAAAAAGCCTGTGTATTAGTTGTTGACAACTTTGCCTTAAATTTAATAAATATTTTTAAATAAAATAACTGCTTGTTGAAAAGTAGTTTTTTTATTAGTTTTTTCGCCTATTTTAGGGCAAATTAAAGTGTTGACCGTCGGGGACCGGTGGTGTATAATTAAATTTGTAAGGTGAATTGTGGGGAGAAGTGGTGAAACCATGCTTGGCATCATTTCTTCAGCAACAATTTAAATCTTTATTATAAAAAAATGTTTATCGGAGAATACAATCATAATTTAGATGATAAGGGACGTTTAGCAATTCCGGCTAAGTTCCGTACTATTCTAAAAAAAGGAGCAGTTGTTACTAAGGGTTTAGACAATTGTTTATTTTTGTATTCCAAGGAACAGTTTGAAACTATCGCCAAGAAGTTTTCCGCTCTACCAATTAGCCAAGCGAAGGCGCGTGCGTTTGCTAGACATATGTTAGCCGGAGCAATGGATGTTGAATTTGATAATCAGGGAAGAATTACTCTTCCGGAATACTTAAGAAAATTTTCCGGACTTAAAAAAAGTATTATCGTTGCCGGATTGTATAATCACCTAGAAATTTGGGATGAGGCCTCTTGGAACAAATATAAACTTGCCTCCGAGAAGAATTCAAATGCAATTGCCGAAGAGCTGGGAGCCTTAGGAATTTAATATGAATTATTTTCATGTTCCAGTTATGCTCCTTGAAGTTCTTAAGTACTTAGAAGCAAAACCGGGTCAGAAATTTATTGATTGTACTCTAGGAGGCGCCGGATATACTACCGCCTTGGCCGAAAAGGTTGGAAGCAAAGGAAAAGTTCTGGGAATTGATCTTGATGAGCTGGCAATAAACAACGCGACCGAAATAATCAAACAGAAGAAATTAAAAAATATAGTATTAGCTCAAGGTAACTTTAAAAGTTTAAAAAGCATTATCTCTTCAAACTTTAAGGAGGGAACAAAGTTTGACGGAATAGTTTTTGATCTCGGACTTTCCTCGGCGCAATTGGACGATGAAAGCCGCGGCTTCTCCTTTAAAGGCGAGAGACCGCTAGATATGGCGTTTGGGCCGGATAATGATAAATCAAGTGCGGCGATATTAAATAATTATCAACTACTTGAATTAACCAAGATTTTCCAAGATTATGGCGAAGAGAAGCATAGTTATCGAATTGCCAAGGCTATAGTTGAAGCCAGAAAAATAAAAAAATTTGAAAAAACCTCTGATTTAGTTGAACTTATTGAAAAAACAATTCCTTTTAGATTCCGATCTAAAATTCATCCGGCGACCAGAATATTTCAGGCGCTGCGGATGGAAACCAACGATGAGTTAGATTGTTTAAAAGAAGTTTTGCCGCTTGCTATTGATATTTTAAAAAGAGGTGGAAAAATAGTTGTCGTATCTTTCCATAGTGGTGAAGATAGAATTGTAAAAAGATTCTTTAAAGATAATGAAGCGCTGGAAGTTTTAACCAAAAGACCGCTCATTCCCGAAAATGATGAGTTGTACGCTAATGCAAGAGCGCGTAGCGCGAAACTAAGGGCGGCGCGAAAAATTTAATAATTTTTAAGTTAATATATTTTCCTTCAATCTCTATGACAAAAATTCGGAATTGCTATAATGAGCAATCAAAAATCCAATCAAAGTCCGCCGGGCTTAAAGTTAATCTTAAGACTTTCAATATCTGCCTGTTTGTGACAATTGCTGCTTTTGGATTTTTTTATCTAATCAACATCAGTGATTTGACAGTAAAAGGTTTTGCACTTAGAGAATTAAGGAATGAGGTTTCAAACCTCGCGAGTGATAAGTTAGAGAATGAAGAAGCGGTCAACTCTTTGCAATCATATTATTCAGTTAGCGCCCGGACTCAACAGTTAGCGATGGTTAAAACCGGTAATATTGAGTATTTAAGTGTGAGCGGTCCGGTCGTAGCTAAAAAGTAAGCACCAATTACAAATTTTTATCAAGCGGTCTCCGTAATTGGTAGTTTGTAATTGTTTTTATTATGTGGCGTGATATCAAAGAACAAAGTCGGCTCGTCCGGAATAAAATTAGTGTCAATCGTTTGCGGCTGGTCGTGGCGATTATTTTTTTGTTAGTCGGGTCTCTTTTGTATAAATTATTTAGCGTGCAAATCGGACAATGTGATTTATATACCGCCCTCGCCTCTTCTCAGCATCAGATATATAGCAAATTAAAACCGGAGCGTGGCCGGATTTTTTTAAGTGAAACTATTAATAACCAAGAAAAGCTTTATCCGCTTGCGACTAACAAAGACTTCGCTTTTGTTTTTGCCGTTCCCAAAGATATCGGCTCCCCGCGTGATATGGCGGAGAAACTATTTGATTTTTTTGATAAAGCAAGAATTGAAAAAGAGCTTTTGCGCGATTCAAGCTCAACAGAACCGGTTGTTATTGCCACTTCAACCAAAGAGGAATATATCAGTAAATATTTAAGGAAACTTGATAAACCGGGCGATCCTTACGAACCCTTGGAAAATAAAGTATCCGAAGAAAATTTATTGAATCTTTATGCATATTTGGCTAATTCAACTACAACTCCCGTTTTAGCCGGCGAACTCACGATGAAAAATGAAAAAGTTGTTTATAAAAATGACAATAAAAAGGAATTGCTTATCCCTGGTATTGATTTTGATTTAAAAAAATATAGGTATTATCCGGAGAACGAAATTGCTTCGCATCTCCTTGGTTTTGTTACTTACGTTGACGAAGAAGAACAGGGTCGCTACGGTCTAGAGGAATTTTTCAATGAAGAATTGTTTGGTAAGTATGGTTCGGTAAAATCCGAAACTGGGGCGAGCGGTAATATGATGATTGTAAATGATCGGGAATATATCAAGCCGGTTGGCGGCAGTGATTTACTTTTAACAATTGATCGGAATATTGAATTTACCGCTTGTGAAAAACTTAAGGAATCGGTCAAAAAACACGGAGCAAGCGGCGGAAGCGTTATTGTCATGAACCCTAAGACGGGGGCGATAGTCGCCATGTGTTCTTTACCGGATTTTAACCCGAATAATTATAAGGATGTTAAAGATATTGCTTATTATAATAATCCAGCCATTGCTTATCAGTATGAACCGGGTTCCGTTTTTAAAACAATTACCATGGCGATTGCTATTGATCAAGGGAAAGTAAGCCCGTCTACAACCTACAAAGATGATGGACAAATTATGATTAAGGGTTGGAATAAACCAATTAAGAATTCTGATTTTTCAACACATGGCGGACACGGAGTTGTTGATATGAATGTCGTTTTGGAAAATTCTTTAAATACCGGTGCGATTTTCGCTATGCGTCAAGCCGGGCAAGGGGCTTTTGTTGATTATGTTAAAAGATTTGGCTTCGGGGAAAGGACGGGAGTTGAACTTGGTTCGGAGAGCCCGGGGAATATTGATAATCTACTGCGAAATAAAATAAAAGAAATTGACGTGGCTACCGCTTCTTTCGGGCAAGGTATCGCCGCGACGCCGCTCCAGATGATTATGCCTTATCAGGCGATTGCCAATAAGGGGATACTAATGAAGCCCTACGTCGTTAAAAGTATTATTCGCGATAATAATAAGCGTGAAGAGATCCTGCCTAAACAAATGGAGCGGATAATTTCTGAAAAAACTGCCGCCACTATTTCGGCGATGTTGGTTAATGTCGTTGAAAAAGGACATTCCAAAGGCGCGGCGATTAAGGGCTATTATATTGGCGGGAAAACCGGAACGGCTCAA
This sequence comes from uncultured Gammaproteobacteria bacterium, assembly GCA_964448505.1. Lineage (GTDB taxonomy): Bacteria > Patescibacteriota > Patescibacteriia > Patescibacteriales > UBA12465 > UBA12465. Next base: position 19,488 of record CAYUWA010000011.1, read on the forward strand.
GTTGCTTCTTTGGGTGGTTATAGCTCTGATAACTATATCCATACTTTTATCGGGATTGCGCCGATTGAAAATCCGGCTTTTGTAATGCTGACTAAAATTGATAATCCTAAAGACGTTCAATACGCGGAAGGTTCGGCGGTTCCGGTTTGGCGGGAAATTGCCGAGTTTATGTTAGATTATTATGGCGTGCCAAAAACCAGAAAATAATTTATGTTTGAAAAGATTCTACAATTTAAATTAAAGATAATTGCCAAATTAATTTTAAGGAAATATCGCCCGTCTATTATTGGTATTACCGGGTCAATTGGTAAAACCAGTACTAAAGAAGCAATTGTTCAAGTTTTAAATAATAAATTAAGAGTACGGGGCAACCTCAAAAATTATAATAATGAAATCGGTTTGCCGCTTACCGTAATCGGTCTGGAGTCTCCGGGAGCTAACATATTCGGTTGGATTAAAGTATTTTTTTATAGTCTGGGTCTTATATTATTTAAAGATAAAAAATATCCGGAAGTTTTAGTTTTAGAACTGGGGATAGATCGCCCCGGCGATATGGATTATTTGATGAGTATCGTAAAAATTAATGTCGGGATAGTCACTTCTGTCTCGTATTCTCATTTAGAATATTTCGGCAGTCTTAATAATATTAAAAAAGAGAAGCAAGTTTTAATTGAGCAACTTGACAGTCAAGGTTTGGCGATTATTAATTTTGATAATGCTCCGGCAAGAGAAATGCTTAGTGCGAGTAAGGCACGTGTTTTAACTTATGGACTAAATAATGGAGCAAATTTACAAGCGCAGGATATTATTTATAATTATACAAGAGGAAATTATGAGTTAACCGGGATTAATTTTAAATTAAATTATGACGGCTCTATCGTTCCCGTGTTTATGAAAAATATAATGTCGGAATCGGCTTTGTACGCTACTTTGGCGGCGGCTGCAGTCGGGATTTATTTTAATTATAATTTATTGGATATTGCCGAGTCCCTAAGCGATTTTACTATGCCGCCGGGAAGAATGAGCCTTCTTCCGGGAATTAAACATTCGTTTATTATAGACGATACCTATAACTCATCTCCCGAAGCAGCCTTGGCGGCCCTAGAGACTCTACGCAATATTAATGTTGATAAGAGCGCGGATAAGTATGCGGTCTTGGGCGATATGTTAGAAATTGGAACATATACGGAAGAAGGTCATCTTTTAGTCGGTAAAAAGGTTGCGGAAAGTGGAATTAAACATTTAATTGCGGTCGGCGAGAGGGCGCGTGATTTTATAAGAGGGGCGAAAGAGGCGGGGATGGAAGACGATTATATTTTTTATTTTGATAATCCAGAAGAAGCCGGTCGTTTCTTGCAAAATAGAATAAAAGAAGGTGATATCCTTTTAGTTAAGGGTTCGCAGGGAGCGCGTATGGAAAAAATAGTTAAAGAACTTATGGCTGAACCGGAAAGGGCGACCGAATTATTAGCGCGGCAAGAAGATACTTGGAAAAACACCTAAATTTAGCTATTTTTAAGATATATTTTTAGATAAATAATATAAATTTAAGCCCCTGTTAATTCAGGGGCTTTTATATTATACTAATAATATGAAAATCTTAATTTTAGGCGGGCAGGGAAACCTCGGCTCACAACTAGTTAAAGTATTGGGAGAAGACTATGAAATCTATGCTTGGGACAGGGACGATTTTGATGTTCTTGATTTTCCTTTGCTTTCAGTTAATGTTAAAGCTTTAAAACCGAATATTATTATTAGTACCGTCGCTTATAACGCCGTTGATAATTGTGAAGACAAGGCGGGAAACGAACTGGCGCTTCTACTAAATCGTGATTTGCCCGGACGTCTTGCCGATTTATGTTTAGAATTGAAAATAATTTTAATTCATTACTCAAGCGATTACGTTTTTAACGGAACGGAAGCAAAAAAAGAATTTTTAGAGAACGATACACCGAACCCGATAAATAAATATGGTGAAAGTAAATTCTTGGGTGAGGTAGAGATTTTAAAAAGAGCGGCACGCGGTTTAGATTTTTATCTTATCAGAACCTCTAAATTATTCGGTCCAAAGGGTGAGAGCCCGGCGGCTAAACCAAGTTTTTTTGATATAATGCTCTCTCAGGCGCAAACTAAAAATGAACTGACTATTGTTAACGAAGAACTAAGTTGTTTTACTTATACGCCCGACTTAGCCAAAGCGACGGAAAGACTTATTGCGACCAGAGCGCCGATTGGCATTTATCATTTAGCAAACGATGAGGCGGTTACTTGGTACGAAGCGGCTTTAGAATTATTCCGGCTTAAAAAAATAAAAATAAATATTAGAGCGATTCGCAGCGAAAATTTATTGCGTGCGGCGCGCCGTCCGAAGTTTTCGGTTTTAAAAAATACTAAGGTCAAAAAATTGAGATCCTGGAAAGAAGCTTTAAGAGAATATCTAACTAATTAAAAAATATGAAAGGAATAATTTTATCCGGAGGTTCAGGCACCCGCCTAAAACCGCTCACAAAAATAACCAGTAAACAACTTTTGCCGATTTATAATAAACCGATGATTTATTATCCTTTAAATACGCTTATTCAAGCGGGCATAAAGGAGATATTAATTATTGTCGCGCCGGAAAGAGCGGGGGATTATTTAAATCTCTTAGGATCCGGAAAAGAATTCGGAGTTAAGTTTACTTACGAAATTCAAGATAAGCCGGAAGGTCTTGCCCAGGCTTTTATCATCGGTGAAAAGTTTATAAATGATGAGGACGTCACGATGATTTTAGGGGATAATATTTTTGAAGATAATTTTGCCGAAGAAATAAAAAGTTTTAAAGGCGGCGCCAAAGTTTTTGCTAAATATGTGAGCGATCCGGAA
>CAYUWA010000011.1:22362-29290 GCA_964448505.1 uncultured Gammaproteobacteria bacterium
CCGGAACTTTTGAAAGTTTATTAAAAGCTCAGAATTTCGCCAAGGAGAAATTAGTAGATAAAATGGTTATTTAAAATATTTTTTGGATAGAAAAAAGGCCACCTTGTTAGGGGCGACCTCTATCTCGTTTTAGAAGCGATACGTTGAGCTTATGCTATGGCTTCTTCATGAACTTTTATGGCAGCAGTTTCGAAGGAAAAGTCCACATCTACACAGCCATATGGCGTGAATTTACCAAAAAATTTTGTCGCGTTCTTCGTTGGCACAAAATTTCTGATTTCAACACTAAACCCATGTTCCGCGGTTTTTCCTTGGATGTGGCTTATTACTTCATTCATCCCCAGGTTTCCTGGTAGACTTCCGATTGTTTCATAACAGATTTTTATAATCTGTTGTTTCATCTGTTCTTCGTTTGCCATTTCCCTTACATAGGTTCCTGACTGTTTTTTTTCTTGCATTTCTCCAATTTTAAAAAGTTAAACAATAAAAATCATTAATTTTTTTTAAATAACGAATAACTAAGCAAACTATAGTATTATAATAAACATTTGTCAAGACTATGAAATTAGCCCTTGGATTTATAACTTATAACGAATCATCTTCTAAATATTTAGAAGAATTTTTACTTAGCCTAAAGTCTTCTTTAGGTTTTCTTGAGAGTCATGACTTTAAAGTTTTCGCTTATGACAATAGTACTCCGGAATATAATGTTAATCGCCTAACGATAGAGGCATATAACAGAGAGAATAATTTCTTTATTGAATATATCTCGTCTCCGGAAAATTTTGGTTTTGGACGCTCCTTTAATATTCTAATAAATCGCGCTAAAAATGAGGGGGCGGAGTATTTCTTGGTTCTAAATCCGGATATTGTTCTTGATTTAAACGCCGTTTCTAAATTGCTTGAAAGACTAGAAGGAAATGGCGAGCTTTCTTCCGTTTCCCCAAAGATTCTACGCTGGGATTTTGAAAATAAAAAGAAAACCGATTATATTGATTCTTGCGGTATTGTTCTTCGCCCGGCTTTAAGATTCGTTGATTTAGGACAAGGGGAAAAGGATGAGGGGCAATATGATAAGGCGGAAATTTTAGGACCGTCCGGAGCCTGTGGCTTATATCGTCTTAGTGCCTTAGAAAAAATAAAAGAAGACGGGCAATATTTTGACGAGAGATTTTTTATGTATAAAGAAGATTGCGATCTAGCTTATCGCTTATTTTTAGCCGGCTTTAAATCCGAGCTAGTGTCTGGGGCAATAATATATCACGATAGAACAACAAGCTCTTCCGGGAGAGGATTAGTTAAAATTATTAGCGACCGCCGACAAAAAAGCCGGCAAGCAAGGGCTTGGTCTTTTAAAAATCAGAACCTTATTTTCCGCAAATACTTTAAAAAGCAGGATATTGTCAATAAATTTTTAATCGTTTTTCACGTTTTTGTCTCCTTATTTTTTTCCCTTATATTAGAGCAATTTTTACTAAAAAGTTATTTCTCAAAAAATAAGTCTCAAAAGTATTGACTAATATAAAATAATATGATAGGTTAAGGGGAGTTAAATATTAGGGTTTTTTATATGGAAAATTTATTGGAAAAAATAATTAAAGAAGAAAAGACTGAAGAACTGGCAAGACTGGATGCTATTAATATTGTCAATTCCTTGTTCTCTGAATTGCTTGATCGCGAGAAAGATATTCTTACTCGTCGTTTCGGTTTAAAAGGCGATAAGGGAGAAACCTTGGAGAAAATCGGCAGTCTTCATAAATTAACTAGAGAACGTGTCCGCCAAATTGAATTTGCCAGTGTTAAAAAGATTAAAAAGTTAGAAAATTTGGAGGCGCAAATTGCCACTTTAAAGGACGCGGTTAAAGAGTTATTAGAAGAGCATGGCGGCTTAATAAAAAAAGACTATCTCCTTGATATTCTAACCGTTATGTCTTTAGAAACTGGCAGTGATTTTGACGCCAATAGTTCTGAGAATGAAAAAACTAAACAATCTTACAAGAACCATTTCAATTTTTTAATTTCTAAATTAATGAATGATGATTTGGAGTTGGTAAGCGCTAGCGATAAATTTACTCCTTCTTTGAAACTAAAAAATAACGATACCGGGCATCTAGAAGAATTAGCCGATGATTTATTGGCCAAGGTTGAGGGCTTGAAAAAGACGCTAAGCACGGAAGAACTCCTTGACTTGCTTAAAAAATTAGACTCTTATATAAAAAACCAAGAGAAACTAAATAAAGTTGGAGGAGCTAATATTGAGTCGGTCTTTAAGAGCCAGATTTTTCCGGATAAAGGAGAGCTTATAAATAGCAATAAAATACTTTACTCCTTAATGCAAGCGGTTAAGAATTTAGAACAAAATAAATACGGAGAATGGGGAATGGCTGATTCAGAAGAAATTAAACCAAAGACGGTTAATGATAAGATTTATTTAATTTTAAAACATGAAGGAAAACCTCTTCACTTTACAGAAATTGCCAAAAAGATTAACGAAATAAAGTTTGACAAGAAAACCGCTAATGCCGCTACCGTCCATAATGAATTAATTCTTGATAATCGTTATGTTCTGATGAGCCGTGGTACCTATGGGTTAAAAGATTGGCAAAAATAATCAGGAATAGATTAAAAATATTATAAATTTAAAGGAAGCTCGCCGGACTCGGCGAGCTTCCTTTTTGGTCCTGAAAGGGGGCGCATATATGAGGTATTAAGTGCTTATAAGTAGCGATATAAAAAGGGCTACAAAATGTTTCATCTTTTTCGTAAAATATGATAAAATACCTATATAAAATAGACTTAAATAGATAGCGATTTTTACAGCAATTTATGGACATAGTTATAAATACTAGCGCCCTCCAAAAATTCTTTTCTCTTCCGCCGGAACAGTTATTCTGGGCTTTTTTGCTTAATTTCGGCTGGATTGTCATCGGCATTGTTTTCGTAATCGGGGTCAGAGACGTTTATCTGCTTTGGCTTAGATTAAAATGGGAGAGTACTCATAAGAATATTCTGCTCGCCATTGATATTCCTAAAGGAAATGAACAATCTCCGAAAGCGGTAGAGAATATGTTTACTTATTTAGCCGGAGCGCATGGGTCTGTTAATTTTTTTGAAAAATGGTTTGAAGGTCAATTTCAAAAAAGTTTCAGTTTTGAAATAGTAAGCCTTGAAGGGTATACGCAGTTTTTAATCAGGACTCCGGCGGAATACCGTAATTTGGTTGAGTCGGCGGTTTATTCTCAATACCCGGATGCAGAAATTTCTGAAGTTGACGATTATGTAGATACTGTTCCTCATAAATATCCCGATGAAGAATATGATGTTTGGGGAACGGAATATATTCAACAAAATCATTGGGTTTATCCGATAAAATGCTATAAGGAATTTGAACATATTATCGGACCGAGCGAAACGCAGTTTAAGGACCCGATGGCTTCTTTAATGGATCTCTGCGGGTCTTTGCGCCAAGGTGAACAGTTTTGGACACAGATTATTGTTATTCCAATCGGTTTTGATTGGGTTAAAGAATCCGAAAAGGAAATAAATAAGATTTTTGGCAAAAAATCAACCGCTAAGCCGGGGGCGGCGATGAAGGGTTTAGAACTAATGGGCAATGCGAGCGAAATGATTTATAGTATTTGGGGCGATATTGAAGATAAGAAGAAAGAGGAAAGAGCGAAAACGATGATGGACTTAACGCCGGGAGAAAAACGCAAAGTTGAAGGAATTCAAGAAAAAGCCGGTAAGCTCGCCTTTGAAGCCAAGATAAGAACAGTTTATGTCGCCAAAAAAGAGGTTCTAAACAAAGGGAAGGTGGCTAATGGGATTACTGGTTACATGAAGCAATTTATTGCGCTTGATTTAAATAATCTAAAACCGGATATTAAAAAAACTTTTACCAAGACGATGTATTTTAGAAAGACACCGCGGCTTAACGTTAAAAAGAGAAAAATATTTAGAGCTTATATTAATCGTTCTGACGGTCGCGGTCGTAATCCCGGTCTTTATACGGTAGAAGAACTGGCGACTTTATGGCATTTTCCGGTTGAAGCGAACGTCAAGGCGTCGCTTATTCAAAAAGCACCGGGACGAAAAGCCGATGCTCCTTCTTCTTTACCTTTGGCGCCGGAGGCAAATACGCCTATCACTACGTTTTTTAAAGAAGAAAATACTAAAACAAATATCAGTCGTAACGATTCCGGTAGTTTTAAAAATGAAAAAACTATTTCCGAGTTAAGCTCTCGCAACGCGGCTCCGCCCGATAATTTACCAACCGTTTAAAAATAATAAAATAATGAAAATAGGAATTGATGCCCGCTTCTACGGCCCCTTAGGAAAAGGTTTGGGGCGCTATACTCAAGAAGTGGTAGACAATATTTTAAGAATGAGAAGCGCTGAGATTGGCGCCGATTTTGAATATGTTATTTTTTTAAGTCCGGAGAATTTTGATGAATTTAATTTTGAAGACCCAAAAGTTAAAAAAGTCTTATGGCGTATTCGCTGGTATTCCTGGCAGGAACAGATTTTGCTACCTTTTTTGATTTGGAAAGAGCATTTAGATTTAATTCATTTCCCGCATTTTAATGTTCCTGTTTTTACACCCGTTAAGTTCGTTGTCACTATTCACGATCTTATTTTAACTCACTTCCCGACAGTGCGCGCGACAACAAAAAATCGTTTTATCTATTCTTTAAAAAACTTAGCCTATCGCTTGGTAATTATTTCGGCGGTTAAAAGGGCGAGCAAAATTATAAGTGTTTCGGAATTTACCAAGAATGATATTATCGCCAATTTCAAAACGGCCGCAGAAAAAATTGTCGTCACTTACGAAGGGGTGGCCAATTTAGCTAAGGGAAGAGATTCTCTTTTTGTTGCCAAGCTTAATAATCAAGAAACGCTTGATCAATATCATATCGCGAAAAATTATTTGCTTTATGTCGGAAACGCCTATCCCCATAAAAACTTAGAACTATTAGTGCATGTTTTTGGAAAATTAAGAGTTACTAACCCGGAATTACGCTTAGTGATGGTTGGACGAGAGGATTTTTTCTATTTACGAGTTCAAAACTATGCTCGGTCTTTAAATTTATGGCAAAAAGAAAACTTGAATAGTCCGATTATCTTTCCCGGTTACGTCCCGGACGCTCAACTGGAGATTTTGTATTCCGAAGCGCTAGCCTATATTTTCCCTTCGCTTTATGAAGGTTTTGGTTTACCGCCACTAGAAGCGATGGCGAGAAAATGCCCGGTTCTTTCTTCTGATCGTTCAAGTATGCCGGAGATATTAGGCGAGGCGGCTTTATATTTTAATCCGGAAAAAGAAGAAGACATTATTTCTAAAATTAATTTACTTTTAAGCAATGAAAAAATAAGGGAGGATTTAAAATCGCGTGGCTTAGAACAAGTTAAAAAATATAATTGGTGGGAGTGCGCGCGTAAGACCCTTTTGGTTTATCAAGGAGTATTAAAAACAAGGAATTAACGAAAAATGAAAGACCAAACAAATAAAAATCAGGCAATCAATTTTAATAGAGAAAGATTCTCTAGTTTTGTTGTTGATTTAAGACCGAAAACATACGAGCACAAAATAGAAAAAAAAGAAAAAAAATATAAAGTTTTAAAAAATGATTTCTTGGACCTAAAGAGTTGGACCGGCAAATTAAGAAATATCAAGCCGAATTTGTTGAAGACGGCAGCAAAGCAAGAAAAAATAATAGTTAAGCAATCGGAGATTATAAAAAACGATATAAAAAAAGATTTTAAAAAAGCAAAAAACAATTTTTCTATTATTAAAAGAAATAATTTTCTCAAAAAAGAAATTGAAAGAAAACAACGTATTCTCGGCGCTAAAGTGTGTTTAGAGCTTAAAAGAACAAGTATCGGGCGATTTTTTGAGAATAAGTTTTATAACAAGAAGAGAAACGAATCGGCTCTAGAAAAAGTGGCTTGGTATCGTTCTTTATTTTCTTTTTTCCTAATTCTTTTATTCTTAATTATTCCGATTAAACTTTTAGCTAGTTTGGATTTTTTGAATTTTAGAAATTTGGAGGCGAAAATAATGAATAATTCAAAGCTGGCGATGAATAATTTAATGGCGGCAAGCGATTCGCTTTCTAAACTTGATTTCAAAAACGCCGATTTGGAATTTCAAAAAGCCGGTCAAGGATTTTTAAATGCACAAAATGATTTAAATAAAATTGGCGATTCAATTTTGTCCCTCGCCTCTTTATCCAACAATCCAAAAATAAAATTGGCCGCCGAGAGCAAAAAATTCTTAAAAGCCGGAGAGCTTATTTCGTCTATGGGACAAAATTTAAGTTTGGCTACCGATAGTCTTTTTAACAATAAACAAGAGGATTTTTCCGTGACTCTCCAAAACTTTTCTCGTTATGGGAAATTAGCGGTGAGCGATGCTAAAGAATTAAAGATTATTTTAGGGCAAGTTGACTCCGATAATTTACCGAGTGAGTATCGCGCTAAATTTGACCAGGTCAATAAGCAAGTCGAATTGTTAAGCGGCAGTTTGGAAAAATTTGTGTTTAGTGCCGATAAGTTAAAAGAGATATTAGGAGCAACCAGAGATAAGCGCTATCTATTGGTTTTTCAAAATAATTCAGAAATGCGCGCTTCCGGAGGATTCTTGGGATCTTACGCCCTGCTTGATATAAGAGACGGGAAAATACGTAATTTGGAGGTTCCCGGAGGGGGCGCTTATGATACGGAAGCGGGTTTAAAAATTAAGGTCACGGCCCCTGAGCCTTTATGGCTTGTTAATCCTTTGTGGCATTTTTGGGATGCTAATTGGTGGCCGGATTGGCCGACTACTGCTCGTAATTTGATGTGGTTTTATGAAAAAAGCGATGGCCCGACCGTTGATGGCGTTATTAGTGTGACGCCGACCGTTGTAGAGCGCCTATTAGAAATTACC
>CAYUWA010000012.1:0-1102 GCA_964448505.1 uncultured Gammaproteobacteria bacterium
GTATTGTTTCTACTTCTGGCAATTCTGGCATATTAAAAAGAAACTAGAGCGATTATAATAACCGCCAAAGAAATAAGCAAAATTGCGTAGATCTTTACAAGACCAATTCCAATTTTATCTGGATCTATTAATGGCATAGGTGGGCCGAGAAGGATTCGAACCTTCGAAGGCGCAAGGCCAGCAGATTTACAGTCTGCCCCAGTTGACCGCTTTGGTATCGACCCCTATTTTAAAATCAATAATTGTTAAATTATTAATCACGAATTAATAATAAGTAAATTATTAACTCTTGTCAATAAAAATAAAAAAGACAAAACTGCCTTTCTTATTTGATTTTTTCTTATCTAAAATTTTATTTTATACCTTGCAATATAACTCTAACCAATCCGTAGGCAGAAAAGATAATTACCAACCCAATTGCTGACCACATAATAATATCCCGCCCCTTCTTAACTTTTTCGGCACTCCCCGAAGAGGTCATCCAAGTAAGCCCGCCGAAGACAAACATCAGCAAAGCGATAGAACCAACAACTCCCAGAACGGAATTAATAATTTTACCAATTAATTCTTGCGGGGTAGTGATTGAGGTGCCGAGAGGATTATCTAATTTGACGGAGTCAGAAGTATTTGAGTTATTAGTCGTCGATCCCGCCTGCGAACAACTTTTCACTCCTTTGTGGTTAGATGCGCATAAGGTAGTGCAAGCATCGCACGAAACAGAAACATCCTTTGTGCCATCAGCACATTCACAAGCAAAATCAGCCAAGGCATTATTAGCGAATAAAAATAGAATTGGAAAAATTAATAGAAACAAAAAAACTGAAAAAATGTTTTGCTTATTCATATAAATTATACTAAATAGCTATATGTTTATTATACGTCAATCATTAAAAAAAGAAAAGCGGGCCCTTTTAGTCCCGCTGTTTTTATTTTGTTTTGAACTCAATTTTTATTTTGGAGCGAGAATCTGCTCCTTTAAAAATTATTTTTCCGGCCTGTTTAATCTTGGCCTTATAAGAACCGGGCCAACGCAATACATAATCTTTATCATTAACTCTCTCGAACACAGGAGAGTATGATACATAGTATGTAATATCTTCTC
>CAYUWA010000012.1:1112-12989 GCA_964448505.1 uncultured Gammaproteobacteria bacterium
TCTTCTCCAACTGAGAACTCATGGTCGGTAAACCATATTTCTTTCTGTTGGACAGTGGCCGTTTCGGATTCCCATCTTTCCATTGGAGCGTCATCTTTTTTAAGATAGCTAGTTACCATCCCGAAGATAAAGAATAAAATTAACGCAACGGTAACACCATCACCCAATTTAGTTCCTTCCTTCTGAACTGCCCGAAATATTCCTAAGAATAATGCGGAAATGACCAGTGTACATACATACAAGTGCCATAACTTCATATCAGGCAAAAACCATTTCACCATTTGAAATGTAATCAGCGCAATTATAAAAGCAATTACGCCAAGGAAAACCTCTTGTACCCAACATGGATATTTCTTCCATGTGTCTTCAATCCACTTAAAAATTTTCATAATCTGTATTTTTTGTTTGAGTTTTTACTAATATTTACTTGTCAATGAACAACTTTTGCCAGAAACTTCCGACTCTCATTGTTCAAAGTATTATATCATTTTTTTATACTTTTGTCAACGATTTAGTGAAATAGGCCTAAGGGCATTAACATAAATTGGCTAAAATAACAAAAAATCGCCTATTAAGCGATTCTCTGAAACTGAGCCGTTGACCGGGATTGAACCGGTGACCTTCTCCTTACCATGGAGATGCTCTACCAGCTGAGCTACAACGGCCTATAATTTTATAAGAAATTAATCTCTTCTTGAATCTCTGAAAGTTTTTGATTCTCCGGATTTACTTCCGCTAACTTATCTAGACATTCTTGCGCTGCTTCCTTATCTTTCATCATTATACTTAAACTTAAAATTAAATCAAGATAGCGCGGATTATTTTGTTCGATATCAAGCGCTTCTCTTATATTATCTAAAGACGCTTCAAGATTTCCCGCCTCTTTTTCAAGCCAGGCTAAATTATAATAAATTTCTTGTAGGCTTAAGTCACCCATTATTTCTTCGTCGTCTTTATACTGACGAGCTAACTTCAATGCATAGTGATAGGTTTGACGCGCTTCCGGATATTTCTTCAAGCTTTCATAAAGAGATGCTAGTTTAAAGAAAGCATAAAGATTCTTCTGATCGAGACTTATTATCTCTACCAGTTTTTCCTCCGCTTTTAGATATACTTCTTTTTGTAAAAAATCTTCAACATCAAGCAACAGCTCTCTAATCATTCTCTGTTTCTCCGCCCAAGGAATTTTAGCGCTTACCTTATAATTTAATTTAACTTTCTTTAAATGATTATGATAAAAATTTATAAACGCGGAAACTCGTTTACTAAAAAACAATAAAAAATTAGCAATTTTCCCTCCGACTTTACTTAAATCACGGTTAACTCTCGCTTTCATTATTTCCTCCTTGAATTTCGCCTCCTTCTCTCCCGGCATATTGCTAACATCTAAAATCGCCATCGCCGGAAACTTGCGGACAATAATCGTAATAATAACAATAAGGCAGATAAGGGATAGGATTATAGAAATAGTTGTTAACATAATTAATTTTTACAAATATTTATAAACTCATCGGCTTTAAGACTTGCTCCGCCAATCAGAAATCCGTCAACATTATTTTGTTTTAGAAATAAAGGAGCATTTTTAGAATCAACACTGCCGCCGTAAATAACCGAAATATTTTTCTTTAATAACTTATTAGCTTCTTTCTTAATAAAAAAATGAATTATTTCCGCTTCTACGGGAATCATAAAATGGCCGCTACCAATTGCCCAAAGCGGTTCGTAGGCGACGATTATATCTTTGGAATTTTTTATTTTTATGCCGCTTAAAGCTCTTTTTAATTCATCGAGTAAAACTCGTTTTGTTTGCCCCGCTTCTTTCTCTTCTATTTTTTCACCGATACAAAGAATGGGAATAAGCTTATTGGCCAAGGCAACTTTGATTTTCTGATTTATAAGCGCCGAATTCTCATGGAGATGAAGTCGTCTTTCGCTATGACCGACGATAACATATTTAGCACCGAGAGTTTTTAAATTTAAAACAGAAACTTCTCCGGTATACGCTCCCTTTTCGGTAAGCGCACAATTTTGCGCTCCTAAATCAATTCCGGTTTTATTAAATACTGGTCCGATAAAAGGCAGACTTAGAAAATCCGGGCAAACGACTATATCATTTTTAGTATTTTTTATTTTTGTTTTAAACGTTTTAGCCAATTCTAAACTTTCTTTTATAGATAATTGCATTTTCCAATTGGCAATAATAAACTTTTTCATATTATTTGATATTTTTTTTAGCCCAAGCTATTGTTCTTTTAACTCCTTCCGATAAACTAATGGACGGTTTAAAATTAAGGACGTCGGAAGCGCGCTGATAACTTAAGCAGCTTCTTTTTTGCTCCCCCGGTTTTCCCGGCATTTCTTTTACTTTAATAGAATCTCCGAGCGCCGCTTCAATTTCTCGTCTTAAGTCTAAAAGCCTCGTTTCAATTCCCGAACTGATATTTAATTCGCCGCGACAATCAATATCTTTCGCTAAATGTAAGGCGGAAGCGACATCATCAACATAGACAAAATCGCGCGTCTGAAGCCCGTCTCCAAATTGCAGGCTTTCTTTTCCGTTGACGGCATTATCAATAAAAATAGCGATAACTCCGGCTTCTCCGCCCTTAAACTGGCGCGGACCGTAAACATTAGAAAAACGCAAAACGGTATAATTCAATCCGTAAACTTGGTAATAATAATTTAAATATTTTTCTAAAGCTAATTTATTTATGCCATATGGAGAAAGCGGGTAAGTCGGAGCGTATTCGGTCGTTGGAATTTCTTCCGCTTCGCCGTAAATTGCGCCGCCGGTTGAAGCAAAAATAACTTTTTTAACCCCATACCTACGAGCGCACTCTAAAATATTAAGGCCGCCCAAAACGTTAACCTTATTGTCAAAAACCGGATCCTCAACAGACTTACGAACATCTATTTGCGCCGCTAAGTGATAAACGAAATCAATTTTTTCCCGTTTAAAAATCTTATCTAATTTCTTAGAACAAATATCTTCTTTATAAAACTTAGCCTTCGGATTAAGATAGTCTTTTCGTCCTGAAACAAGATTGTCAATTACAACAACCTCATTATTTTCCGATATCAATTTATCAACTAGGGTAGAACCGATAAATCCGGCCCCGCCGCTCACAAGTATTTTAGACATATAAGAGATAATAACATTATTTTTGGATAAAAAAAAGACCGATCCAATTTAAATTGAACCGGTCGTATATCTTTTTTGACCTACTTATTCATTGAGGTCAGAAAATACGAGTTCGCCATAGACAAATGATGCGTCCCTATCAATACCAGCTTTCCAACCGGATTCTTTAGATTTGAAAATTTCAGAACAAATTACTTTCCTAAAACTCTCAATAAGTACGTATAGGAGCTTGATTATTCGCATTTTGGGGTATTTGCTTTTTATCTCTTTTTTTGCTAAAATGACTACAGATAATTAATAAAAAATTTTGATAAAAATACCCTTAAACTCGGGATTTTTTGTTTTAAAAACAGACTAATATATGCCAAAAGAAGTAAAAAATAATAACGCTTACGGAGCGGACCAAATAACCGTTTTAGAGGGTTTGGACCCGGTTAGAAAAAGACCGGGAATGTATATCGGTTCAACCTCTTCCGCCGGACTTCATCACCTTATCTGGGAGGTAGTTGATAATTCAATTGACGAAGCAATGGCCGGATACGCGACCGAGATTTCTGTTACCTTATTGTCCGACGGGATGGTTTCGGTTGAAGATAACGGCCGTGGTATTCCCGTTGAAAAACATAAGGTAACCGGCGTCTCCGCACTGGAAACAGTTTTAACAAAACTTCATGCCGGCGGAAAATTCGGCGATGGCGGCTATAAAGTCTCCGGCGGTCTTCATGGTGTTGGTGTTTCGGTCGTTAATGCCTTAAGCGAATATTTAAAAGCGGAAGTTCACCGCGACGGAAAAGTTTGGGAGCAAGAATATAAAATCGGCAAACCGCAAAAAGCGATTAGAGCCGTTGGACCAAGCAAACGAAACGGGACAACGATTACTTTCAAGCCAGACGCGACTATTTTTACCGAACTAGAATTTAATTGGGGAAAGATTTTAGACCGCTTAAGACAACAATGTTATTTAACTAAAGGAATAACAATTAATGTTTTAGATAAACGCAAAGGCCATCGCCCTAAAAAATATAAATTCCACTTTGAAGGCGGAATAAAATCATATATAAAATCTTTGCACCGTAACAAAACTGTTAAAAACGATACAATTTTCTATATTGATAAGGAGATTAATAACTCAAAAGTTGAGGTTGCTTTACAATATAACGATGAATATAACGAAACGGTAATGACGTTTGCCAATAATATTCATAACCCCGAAGGCGGAACTCATCTTGTCGGTTTTAAAACCGCCTTAACCAGAACTTTAAATAATTACGCCCGCGGAAAAAACTTATTGAAAGAAAAACAGGAAAATTTAACGGGAGAAGATGTCCGTGAAGGGTTAACAACAATTATCAGCGTTAAACTGGCCGATCCACAATTTGAAGGACAGACGAAAGGAAAACTTGGTAATGCCGAAATGAAAGGTTATGTTGAAACTGTCTTTGGTGAAGCTTTTAATACTTTCTTAGAAGAACATCCAAAAGAAGCGGAAGCGATTGTCGGAAAATGTGTCTTATCCTCCCAGGCTCGTTTAGCCGCCAGAACAGCGCGCGCGACGATTTTAAGAAAAGGGGCTTTAGAAGGAATGACCCTGCCGGGGAAATTGGCTGATTGTTCAAGCCGTCACCCGGAAGAATGCGAACTCTATATCGTTGAGGGAGACTCAGCCGGAGGCAGCGCCAAACAAGGCAGAAACAGAAAGTTTCAAGCGATTCTTCCCTTGCGCGGTAAGATTTTAAACGTTGAGCGCGCAAGATTAGATAAGATGCTTGCCAATAATGAAATTAAAAATCTGGTAATTGCACTTGGCACAAATATAGACGATCAATTTGATTTAGAAAAATTAAGATATCACCGCATTATAATTATGACCGATGCCGATGTTGACGGTGCTCATATTAGAACCCTACTTTTAACTTTATTTTTCCGCCATTTCAACGGTCTTATTACCGGCGGTCATATGTATATCGCCCAACCGCCACTTTATCAATTAAAGAAAGGCGCGCAGGTCCGCTACGCTTATAGCGATGAAGAAAAAGAAAAAATAATTATTGAACTCGGCGGCGGTTTAGAGGAAGCGGCGGAAATCGGCGAAGAAAATGACGAAGGGGAAACTATTGAAATTGAAGAAACAGAAGAAGAAGCTCCAAAAAAAGGTAAGAAAGGAGCCGAGAGTGAAGATAAGAAAAAGAGCGGAAAAATAACTATTCAGCGCTACAAAGGTTTAGGTGAAATGAATCCTTCTCAACTTTGGGAAACAACTATGGATCCTGACCGCCGTATTGTTAAACAAGTAACTGTTGAAGACGCCGCTAAAGCCGACCAAATTTTTGATATGTTAATGGGCGATAACGTCGCCCCGCGCAAAAACTTTATCCAAACTCACGCCAAGAAAGTTCAAAACTTAGATATCTAAAAAAGACCGCCCTAAAAGCGATCTAAGTAATCTTTATGTATATTTATATTCTCGCGCCGATAATCGCTTTTATAATCGCCCAAGGAACAAAAGTATTCTTGCGCTCATTTAAAAAGAAAATAACTCTTCACGATCTTTTCGCTTATTCCGATATGCCCTCAGGCCATACTGCGGTTGTAACCTCAATGACCGCGATATTATTTTTTAAGCTCGGTTTAGCCTCTCCTATTTTTGCCGTTTCTTTTGTCTTTATGATGATAGTTATCGTCGATGCCATCGGCTTGCGAAATTATCTCGGTCAACACGGAAAAACTCTTAATATCTTAGTTAAGGACTTGAAAGAAGACGAATTCCTAGACCAAACTTATCCTAAACTTTTAGAACATATCGGCCATACCCCTCTTCAAGTTTTAATCGGCGCCCTAATCGGAATTGCGACTAGCTTTGTCGCTTATTTGTTATTCTAGAATCTCCTATATAATAATAGATAAAATTAAAACCCGGGATGCTCATGCACGCCGGGTTTCGTATAACAAGCCTTCGTCCCCTACCACCTGGCAACGGGCGACTTTGTTCTTTGAAATATACTGAGGCTTGAAGAATAATAATCGCCCCCAGTAAGCTCAATCTCCATCTTCCTGACTATCCGCGCCGGGATACCCAAATCATGAAAACCATCTTCTTGAAGACGCAATACGCCTTGTTGAAGAATAAAAATTTTATCACGATCTGTATCTCCGACATTTAAGCCGAGATTTTGTTTTATGCAATTTAGGACCTGGTCCCTCCTTGCATCACTTAATTTTAACATGGTAAAGATTTTAGTTAATTTAAACAAACTACTATTAATTAATAATCTCTTTAAATTAACCAAACCGTTTTGTAAAGAACTATATTAAACTAACTCCAGTCATTTCAACCGGTTTATCTAAATTCATTATTTTTAAAATTGTCGGGGCGATATCGGCGAGAGTTCCGGCCGGAGTCAAAAGAC
This sequence comes from uncultured Gammaproteobacteria bacterium, assembly GCA_964448505.1. Classification (GTDB taxonomy): domain Bacteria; phylum Patescibacteriota; class Patescibacteriia; order Patescibacteriales; family UBA12465; genus UBA12465. The sequence continues at coordinate 7,662 of CAYUWA010000012.1, forward strand.
TTAAATCATTATTAGCCGGTTCGTCTAAACCAATTGTCTTTCCTTCTAATTCGCGTCCGATAATAATTAACGGGACAGGATTATCGGTCATTCCTTTATCAATTAAATCGGTAGCAAAATCTTTCATCTTTTCAATATTACCGTGTGCGGAACTTAGTATTAGAACTCCATGCTTATTTAAAATTAGAGAAACGATTTTCTTTAACGCGCTATCAATTTCGCTAAGCGCATTTGTTGCTTCTTCAAAATTTCCGCTTTGTGCCGCTAAATCTAAAACCGGCAATGAAACGGCGATAAAATTGTAATTACCGTCTGAAACTGCTCGGCTTATTTCTTTTAAAGTCCGTTTTAATAAAAGCGAGGGCTTAACGACATTCTTTATTTCTGAAGATACTGTAATCCATTCTTCTCCGCTTAATTTATTTTCTTCATGACCGTTAAAAAAATGGGTTAGCGCGGCTAAGCGTTCCGCTTCCATTATTTTTAATTGTTTTAATCCAGATTCTGAAATAATTCTCGTTATTGTTCTAATCTGTTCTTTATTTTCGTCCTCTTCGTCCCTTCCCGACCCTAAGCTTAAATATCTTGCATTTAAAGTCTTATTCCCGGGGTCAAGCGTCGCGACAGGGTATTCTTTAATTAATTTATCAATAAACTTCTTTTTAGTTTGGCTAACGGCATTAACTTCCGAGGCTGAAGCGACTCCTAGCCCATCAAGTAATAATAAAAGTACCGGCCTGGCGGGAAGTGGAATATCTGAATCATTACTACTAATTATATCCATATATTATTTTATTAAACCGGCAACTTCAGTTAAACGATTATATTTAGCTAACCTTTCTCCTCGAGAAAGAGATCCGGCCTTAAGATAATCGGCGCCGGAAGCAACCGCTAAGTCGGAAATGAAATCATCATTAGTTTCCCCACTTCTATGAGAAACAATAACCTTATAACCGTGCTTCTGAGCTAATTTAATACATTCTATAGCTTCTGTCAATGTCCCAATTTGGTTTGGCTTGATAACAATGGAATTACCGGCTTTTTCTTGGAAGCCCTGCCTTAAGCGATTTTGGTTAGTGGCAAATAAATCATCTCCGACAATAAGCATTTTATCGCCAAGCTCGGAAGTTAACTCCCGCCAATCTTCCCATTCGTCTTCCGCTAAAGCGTCTTCTAAATAAACAATGGGGTATTTTTTGAGCCATTCATTATACAGGCCAATTAAATTAGCGGAACTAAAATATGAATTATCAATCTGAAAAATATAGCGCTTGGTATTTTTTTCGTATAAAGCTGAGGAGCCAATATCAATCCCTAAATTAAAATCTTTTCCGCTTTGATACCCTGCTTTAACGGCGGCAGCTAAAATAAATTCAATCGCATCAATGCTTGAATTCATATCCGGAGCATACCCACCTTCTAGCCCGGTATCTGTATCATAACCGGCTTCTCTCAGTTCCTGGCCAAGAGCCTGAAAAACTTCCGCTCCCATTTGAATCATCCGGCTCGCTTCTTGAGCTCGCGGGATAAACAAGAACTCCTGAAAATCTAAATTAGTATCAGCGTGTTTCCCGCCGTTAAAAATATTAAAAATCGGCACCGGAATTTTTGGAGAAGACAGCAAATAAGTATCTTTTAAATATTCAAATAGTTCCTGCTTTTTAGCTAAAGCGCCAGTTCGGGCGCAGGCTAAAGAAACGGCGAGAATAGAGTTAGCGCCAAGGCTGCTTTTATTAGTCGTTCCGTCCAGTTTAATAAGTATATTATCAATCTCAACTTGTTTGGTTATTTCCTGACCGATTAATGTTTGAGCGATAATTTCGTTAACTTTATTTACAGCTATTAAAACACCCCGGCCTTCATAACGCTTATGGTCATTGTCTCTTAGTTCGCAGGCTTCAAAAAAACCGCGCGAGGTTCCGCCGGGAACGCTGGCTTTGGCAAAGATTCCATTATCCAAAATAACTTTTGCTTCAATCGTCGGCCAACCGCGAGAATCAAGAATTTCTCTGGCCCTTATATTTTTAATTTTTGGCATAATATTTTATTTTTTAATAATTTTATCTAAGCCCGGCATTTTTTCACCGCCAAGATAAGTAAGCATCGCGCCGCCCGCCGTAGAAATAAAATCCACAAATTCTTCCATCTTAGTAAGCTCCAGAGCGGCAATAGTTTCTCCACCGCCGACAACGCCATAGGCTTTGCCGCTAGAGCGCGCCGCGATTAACCGCGCAATAGACATCGTTCCGTTTTTAAAACTGTCCTCTTCAAACTTGCCCATCGGTCCGTTCCAAACTAAAGTTTTTGCTTTTTTAATATAGGCGGCAAATAAAGAAATGGTTTTCGGCCCGATATCTAAAATACAATCATTCTTTTTAACTTCGGAAACTTTTCGCAAACAAGCTTTTCCTTTCACGTCTTTAACGATAAGGTCAACGGGCAAAATTATTTTTGGATTTAGCTTTTTCCCTTTGTAAAATCTTTTTAATTCTTTTAGATCGTCTGAATCATAAAGCGATTTACCAATCTCCAAACCTTGGAACTTAAAAAAATTATTAACCAAAGCTCCGCCCAAAAGAATTTGATTGGCAGAATTATATAATTTTTTAATTAACGGTGCCTTGGTGCTGATTTTAGATCCACCCATAACGACAACTAGGGGTTTTTTCGGTTTTAAAATTTTGTTTAGAGCGTTTATTTCTTTTTCTAATAATAAACCGGCGTAGGCTGGCAAATATTTTTTTACGCCGGAAACCGAGGCTTGGGCGCGATGAGAAACGGAGAATGCCTCGTTTACATAAATATCGGCCAAGCTCGCCAGTTCTTTAGAAAACAAGATATCATTATTTAATTCCCCGGAATTGAAGCGCAAATTTTCTAAAAATATAATTTCTCCGTCTTTTAATTTGGCAATTTCTTTTTTAACTTTTTCTCCGGTCGTTACCGTCAGAAATTGCAACGGTTTCTTTAACAATTTCTTAAGCCGCAAAGCAATTGGTCTTAAAGACATTTCTTTAATCACTTTCCCTTTGGGGTCGCCGAGATGCGAAATAATAATTAATCGGCATTTCTTTTTTAAAAGATAATTAATCGTTTCTAGCGCCGAAACAATGCGGAAATCCTCTTGTATTTTCCCTTTCTTAATCGGCACATTAAAATCAACCCTCAACAAAACTTTTTTTCCACTTAGGTTTTTCAGTTTTGTAATTGAATTAATTTTCATAAAAATTTTTTTTATTTAAGTTCTCCGAGCTTCACCGCGACATCTTTTTCAACGCCGCCTCTTATATAAACTAAAGTTAGCGTATCGCCGGGATTATAAGTCGCTATTATATCGGCTAAATCATTTTCCAAATTTATTTCTTGGTTATTAACCCAGGTAATTACGTCACTCTCTTTTAATCCGGCAAGAGCGGCCGGACTATTTTTTATAACCGCGGTTTTGTCTTCACTAGAATGGAGCCAAGCCCCTTTTTCTAAGTTTAGAGAAAAAGACTTCGCCGAAGAGAGATCCAAATAATTAACGCCTAAATAAGCTTGAATATTATTACCCTTCTTCAGGAAACTTTGCCAATAAGGATTATACGAAAAAGCGGGAATAATCGTTTGATCGGCGCCGACTAGTGCGACTAAGTCTCCGGCAAAATTAAAAACAAAAGAATTTTTAAAATCATTACTTAAGTCTCCGGCGAGTGTCAATCGTACGTTTAAAGAGTCACTACTTAGAACCGTCGGGGTTTTTTGTAGAGCCGAGATTGAACTTAAAAAAACATGATTAAAATCATTAACGACTAAGACCGACTGACCAAGAGATAATTCTTTTCTTAAAACATTTTTCTTAACTGCCAAATTGTTGGCACCGTTTAAATGAAAAAAGACCAAATCGCCTGGCAGATTTTTAAAATCGGAAATTTGATCAATCGTATAAGTCTTCCGGTCGGAAGTTATAACCGTATAACCCTTAGCGCTAAAACTCTTTTTAATCGCTGTCGGAATAGAGGCGGCAACCCAGCCGTCAGACGTTATGATTAAGCCGACAAATAACGGTTCGTCTAATTTATAGAATTCATTATTATTTACGTTAGCACCAGTCTTAGGAGAAATTTCTTTAAAAACGCCGACTAAGGACGGGCGAAGAGAATTAATCGTTTCTTCAACTTTTACATCTTGGTTAACCACAACTTTTTTAGCATCGCGAATTATCAGATTAGATTGATTAGAATTAAGCTGATCTAAATTAACCTCACTACTAAGATAAGGGATAGAAAAGTCTTGCAAGAAATAAACTCGGGTTATAATTTCCCCCAGTACCCCGGCAACCAGACCGCATAAAACGGCGATAATGACATACGGATAAAAACGGTTTTTATTGATTGACATAATAATTTAAGCAAATGATTTAAGGAGTGCTATAACCATCTGGCTGTTAGAATTGTAATAATAAATATAAGTAAACTAAAGATAATCGGTAATTTTAAATTATGTAAATTCAACTCACCCTTAAACCGCAGACGGATAATAAGCAAGAAAAAATAGAATAAAATAGCTAAAAGAAAACCTAAAACGTTAAAATTAAAAGGTAGAAAAGAAAAAACGAGAGCAATCTCGGACAGGAGTAAAATATTTACAAATATCAAAGAAGCATTTTCTTTAAAACTAGTTTTCTGCACAGCCAAAAATTGAATGAGAAGTAAAAATACTAACGGTATAAAAATCAATAAAAATTCAATAAAGGGCCAGTTTAAAAAAATCGGCAGACCGTATAACGAACTCGCGGAAGCAAACAGAGTCAAAAATCCGCCGCCAATCATTAAATTATCAAGCTTGTGTTCTCTTTCCGGCGCTTCATAAATAAAGAAATAGTAAAGATTCTTTAAATATGAAAAAATAAACCAGAAACTTAAAATAAAAATAAACTGAATTAAATAATAAGAGGAGATTAAAGAAGCATAAAGCGAGAAACTAAGAAAAAAAAGCGCGGGGGCAATAATAAAGAATGACCAATTTTTGATTTTACTTCTTTGCGCTAAATATCTAACGCCTAAAACAATAATTAAAAGACCGGCGGATAAACCGAAATAAAAGAATGAAGGCACGGCTAAAAATATCTGGCTCAGCGCCCAAACTAAAACGGGAACGACTAGAGGAATGAGTCTTTTATAATTCATAAAGTAAAATTAAGGGTTAGCGGGAGCGTTAGAAGAGCCCGCCGACGGAAGCACAAGCGACTCGGAAGGAAACGGTATCGCCGGGGCGACAGGAGTAGAAGAAGCTTGATCTCCGGAAACCGGGACTGCTGGCGTCGGATTTATAATATAGTCATCGTCT
>CAYUWA010000012.1:12999-20892 GCA_964448505.1 uncultured Gammaproteobacteria bacterium
TGAAGTCGTCAATATTAAAGATTTTATTTCACTCAAATCAGTCAAACTATTAATCTTTAAAAACTTATTGGAGAAAGTTAATAACTGGTCGCCAATATATAGACTTCGCTTAACCGTATTATCATAATAATCAAAACCTTGCCAATAATCAGCCCGAGTAAAGTTGCCGCCAGCCGAATGATCTATTTTACCTTTAGAAACAAAACCCTTATCGTCTATCCCAAAAACTAAAGCTCCGGCAAAATTAACACGACCATCACTTTCTCTAGAAACAAAAGGGATAGACAATAAATTTTTAGATTCAGAATACAGAAAGGCTTTATGATCATAAAGAGCTATAGAGTCGCTTTTTTCATCACCAATTAAATAACTGTCAATTTCTTTAGGAGCGCTTAAATCAGAAAAATCAAATAAAGAAAGTTTTATACCTTTAACCTTCGTTCCGGAATCGGTAGTTTCTTCGGTTTCTCGGCCGAAACCGATTAATTTAGTTCCGTTTTTATCAACCGGATGCAAATAACTTGAGTATCCGGGGACCTTAAGCGCACCTAAAACTGTCGGCTTCTCTGGTTTCTCTAGATTAATAACATAAAGCGGATCGCTTTGCTTATATGTTACTAGATAAACCCTGTCGCCCATAAAACGAGCGGCGTAAATTCTTTCCGTCGTTGCCAGATTTTCTAAACTTCCGACTAATTTTAAATCATTATCTAGGACATAAACGTTATTATAGGAGTCTTCAAGCGTCCCGCTACGAGACCAAAGAGGATTGCGAGTAGTCGCCACTCTAAAATATGAACCGTTCTCATCCATTGAGAACTGATTAAGAAGCTGTCCGTTAACCGAGCCCTTGGCGCGATATTCAATTTTATTGCCGCTAAAGGCTATTTTATGGATAATTGTTTTCTCCATCTCTTTAGATTTTTCCTTTAACTTTTGGACAAACGCCACGTCAAATTCAGCAGTCAAATTCTTTTGTTGTTCATCACTTAAAGTTCTTCCGTATTTTTCAAAAATAGCCCCAGCTTTTAAAATCTTTTCATCCGCACTTAAAACAAAATCTTCAGCCGCTTCTATCTTAGAAATCTTCCCCTGATTATCAGAATCCAGACGGTCAAAAATAAGTGCTCGTTTAACTTCGTAATCGAGCTTATTTTGATCAAGCTGCTCCGTATAAGTAATAAAAATATTATTCGCCGAGACATAAAAATTTTGTCCGGAGTTTAGAAGAAAAACTTTTTCGCTTAGAGCTTCACTATTATCTTTAACGTTGATGGTAATGATTGAAGTAAAATTATAATTTTTATAAGGAATATCAAAATAATAAACTTCAGAGTTAAAACACTTAATCGGCCCTCCGCAAGTATAAGATAGCGTAGCTCCATTATCTAATATCTCAGGGATTAATGATCCACCATAATAGGAGGCGTCACTCTCCGTTATAAAATAAACATAATCGCCAATCATCCTGGCCGTTTTATATGAACCTTCAAATTTCAAATTTCTAACTTCTTTAGGTTGGCCGGGATCGCTCAAATCGTAAACATTAAAAAAGGTTGATAGGTTCTGACGTCCGAAATCTCCTTTTACGCCCGCCGTGCTAAAAACTTTATCATCCATTCCAAAAACTATTAAATTTGAACCATTTATAAAAATATCGGAAGGACGGGATTCAAACTTTACCCTACTTATCACTTCCGCCGGGTTAGCCTTTAATATTAGGAGCTCGTTGCGCACTAAGGCATAGACGAGTTTCCCGTCTGTTTTTATAATATCCGGCTCATCAACTCCCGCGACTTGATTGTTAGTTAAAGAATAGTCTAAAAGAGTCTCAGAGGAATTATCGCTTACATCAGCATTCAGTCCTAACGCACTTTCAGAAAAAGCCGTTCTAGTAAGACCAGAATTTATAGAGGCGCCATAGGAAGTATTTTCTTCCAAGAAAGTTTTTAATTCCTCCATGCTTGAGAACTTCTTCAATCCGCCGCTACCGCTCATCGCTTCAGACTTGGAATTGTTCTCTACCGCCGGAGAAACGTCATTGCTTTTATTGTTTTTCTTCTCCCAGGGAAAAGTACAGGCGCTCGTTAAAAAAGAAAGCAAGAGTAAAGCAATAAATAATTTAAAAATTCTTCTATTCATACTCAAAAAATCTTAAATAAAATTAAGAAACTACAAATAATTATAACATTTAATCGTTAGAAAAACAAATAAAAAGGGGGTTAAAAAACCCTTATTTTTTTATTGAATACTCGCAGGCGCAAAATTTTTGACGATAAATTCCAAGCTCTTTCGCCAAGTCTTGAGATTTACGATAAAGTTCTTCAGTCGGAAAATCAAATTCTAAAAATTTAATCCCCATGCTTTGCGACAAATCTTTTGATATTGTTTTAATACTATCTGTATCTTTATATGGACTGGTCAAAAGAGTCGTAGAAAAAAAATTAAACTTCTTTTTTTTCGCTAAATCCGCCGTCTTCTTTAAACGATCTAAATAACAAATCTGGCAACGACGGCCTCTTTCCGGATCATCTTCTCTTCCTTTTATTTTCTCTAGCCAAGCGTCATGATTATAAGGCTCAATAATTAGTTTAATTTTATATTGTTTGGCGACCGAAATAACATATGACAAGCGTTTATCAAATTCTTCTTGGGATAAAATATTTGGATTATAAAAATACCAAGTTAACTCATATTTCGGCAAAAGTGCCACATGGCGCACAACAAATATGAAGTAATAATCTTGGCTTACTATTTTTTTTCTCCAGTAGCCAGAAACCAAGGACAATAAGAAGCATAACAAGGGCAAGAGCGCCCAGCGCCAGAATCTTTCCCGTGCTTTGCAGGAAAAGAGCACTGATACCAAACAAAAGAGATAAAGCATAAAAAATAAAAACTGTTTGCTTTTGGCTCAAACCCAAATCAAGCAAGCGATGATGGAGATGTTTTTTATCAGCTGACCGAAAAGGATTGTTTCCTCTTATCAGACGTCTTAAAATTGTCCAAACGGTATCTAAAATCGGTACGCCCATAATTAGCAAGGCAATAGCGATTTTCCCGCCGGAAATTATGGCGAGCACTCCTAGAATATAGCCAAAGAGTAACGAACCGCCTTCTCCTAAAAAAATTTTAGCCGGATTAAAATTAAGAATTAAAAAACCAAGCGCCGCCCCGCTAAGTAGAATCGCCGCAAAAGCAATATCCGGCTGATAATATTTAGAAGTGAGCGTAAACAAAAAAATTACCAAACCGCCAATGGCGCCAATTCCTGTTACTAAACCATCAACCCCGTCAAGCAATTTAGTCGTATACATCATACCCAAAAGCCAGGCGGCAATTAGAATCGGGCCGACAATAAAAAGCTGTTTTAAATAAATATATCCGCCAAGGGGATTAGTAATCTTTTCAATCTCTACGCCGCCGACAATAACCGCAACAACGGCCAAAACTGGAAATATTATTTGAACGCCGGGTTTTAAATTATATTTATCGTCCAACACGCCACCAATCATAATTATTAGAGCGCCGATGAAAAACCCAAGCAAATGACGAAAATCAAGATTACCGGATAAAAACCGATCCGAAAATAAGAATAAAAATAAAAAGAAAGTAATAAAAATCGCTACCCCGCCTAAAAGCGGGATTTCTTTTTTATGAATTTTCCTGCCCGAATCTGGGCGGTCAACAATATTAAAATAAAAAGCAATTTTCCTAATTAAAAAACTAAGCCCGAGGGCTAAAATTAAACTGGCAATAAAAATAAAAAGATAAAACATAGTTTTTTAAAGTTTCTCCGCCTTTTGAATTTCAATTTTAGCTTTATTATTAATAATTACAATATCGCGTCGTTTTAGTTCTCCGCTTAAAATCTTATTGGCAATTTCGTTTTCAATTTTATCCTGAAGTAAGCGGCGGAGCGGACGAGCGCCGAATTTAGGATCGTATCCTTCACGCGCTAAAATCATCACGCCATCCTTATCGGCTTTTAAATCAATTCCCTTCTCGGCTAAATTCTTCTTTATCTTTTTAAGCATTAACGTCGCGATAGAAAAAATATTGCTTTCATCAAGCGGTTTAAAAACAATAATGCCGTCAAAACGATTAATCAGTTCCGGACGCATATACTTATTAAGCTGATTATCAATAAGTTCTTGCTTAATAATATTTAAAGCCGTATTAAGTTTAATTTGCTCTTGAATATAAAGAGCACCAATATTAGAAGTGGCGATAATAATAGACTCGGTAAAGCTAATGGTTCTACCTTGACCGTCGGTTAAGCGACCGTCATCAAGCAATTGTAAAAATAAGTTTAAAATATCCGGATGAGCCTTCTCAATCTCATCAAGCAAAACTAAGGCAAAAGGCTTCTTTCTGACCGCTTCGGTCAAATAGCCAAGCGCTCCGTGGGCATCGCCGATCATTTTGCTGACGCTATCGGCTTGCTGGTATTCGCTCATATCTAGCCGAATTAAATAATTTTCATCGCCGAAATATGTTTCCGAAACGGCTTTCGCTAATTCTGTTTTTCCGACACCGGTCGGACCAAGAAATAAAAAGCTGGCAATCGGACGCTTGCCTTCTTTAAGTTCGGCTCGCGCGCGACGTAAAGAAGCAGAAACCGCCTCAACCGCTTCTACTTGTCCGATAAGTCTTTTATGAATTTCACTTTCAAGATTTAAGAGCTTTGCTCTCTCATCAACACTTACTTTTTGAACCGGGATACCGGTTAGCTCCGTAATCGCGAGCGCTACGTCCTCTTTAGAACAAAAACATTTTTCCGGATTATTTTGGGTTTTTCTCGCGGTGATAAGCGCCGCACTTTCTAATAAATTAATGGCTTTAAGCGGCAGAAATTTTTCATGTAGGTAGCGGCTAGCCATTTTAACGGCCGCTTCCAGAGCGCTATAAACAATATAGATATTGTATTTTGACTCAAGCATTCCAACCTTGCTTTCTAATATTTGAATGGCTTGGTTGATATTTGGCTCGTCTACGCCGATTGTTGTCATAATATCTCCCAAGGCTTTGTTTTCAATAAAGCGGGAATAATTTTCCATGGTTGCTGAAGCGATACAATATAAATGGCGGCGATTTATCGCCTCCGAAAGAACTTCAGACAAATCCAGACTCTCTTTAGAACCGGCGCTTATTCCGATTAAATTCTCAATATTATCAATATAAAGAATTATATTTCGTGCTCTGGCGATTTCGTTTAAAGCGCTCAAAAGCTTTTCTTCCGCTTGCGCCGGATTAGCGCCACTTACTAAACCTGAAACATCAAGCTCTACCAAACGCTTATCCGCTAAGAATTTAGGTACTTTCTCTTCAACCATGAGTTGAGCCAGACCATTAATAATTGCGCTCTTGCCAACCCCTACGTGCCCAACGAGCAAAACGCCGTTATGTCCGCCACTGAAAGCTTCAAAAATAGAAGTAAGTTCTTTAGCTCTTCCGACACAAATATCTAAGCCTCCTGCCTTTGCCCTTAAAGTTAAATCGTGCGAGAAATGATCAAGAGTCGGTGTCGCGACAGCCGTATAAGCTCTATCCATTGATTTCCCCGGTTTTAAAATAGCGAGTTGTTTAAAATTATGATAACGCTCCAAAAGTATTTTATTAACTCTAAACCATTCAATGGCGTTAGCGATTTTATCCTTATCTAGTTCTAAATCATAAAGGATCTCCGCTAAAAATTTATCTTTTTCGTAACAAAATAAAATTAAATTCAAAACATCAACGCTTTTTTGATCTAAATTATAAGCGTCTATAAATGCTTCAATTAAGACTTCTTGCAAAGGACTTGCCAGCTCGCTCCGGCCTCTAAATTCAGCTCCTTGCGGTTTGATAAGACGCCGATCAAGCATTTCCACCTTTTTCTTAGCATCAATATCAAGTCTAATAAATAAACCTTGAACTTCTTTATATTGAAGCAGGATTCTAAAAAGATGAATTATTTCAACATTTTCGTGCCTTAATTTACCGGCCAGTAAATAAGCGTCTTCTATCGCCTTAAACGCTTCGGCAGAAAATGTTTTGGCAACGTTATATTTTTGAAGCTTACTTTTTTTGGTAATTTTTTTATCAACGTTAAAAATATGATAATCAATTTTTTTTAGTCCGGCTCTTCTCTCGCTCTTTATATAAACCGCGAACAAATCAAAGAAAAGAGAAATCAGAAAAAATAAAATTAGAAAATCATAGTCCTTCCAAAAAAATAAGATTTTAATCGGATTAGCTAATAGGGCGGTATAATTTAAATAAATCCAAACAACAAAGAAAAGCCAACCGGCAAAAATAATAAGCCAAGAAATAATTCCGCGCAAATGATTTATTTTTTCTTTGAGTCGTGAAAGTAAAATAATTGATTTTCTAAAATTCCAATTCCAAACTAAAAAGCGACCCAGAAACCAAGTGCCATATTTTTCCCCTTCTATATTGTCAGTAAAAATAATTTTTTCTTCACTCATAAAGATTTTATTGGCTTAATTGGAAAGCTATCGTGAGCAGCAAAAAAATCGGAATTAACAACCAAAAAATTAGAAAGAATAAAACTAAAGCGAAAACGACAAATAACAAGGCGCCGCGGAAAATAACCTGTACCAGACGAATTAAAAAACTTATTAGACGACCAGTAAAATCAGATTGGCCATACATTGGAACAAAGATATTTTTTAACCAAACGCTAAATCCGAGAGTTTTTTCCTGCGCGCGCCAAAATCCAAACGCCTTCTTTATGGCGCGAAAAAACCCGACGCTGTACCACCAAAGCGGAAAATACAAAATCTCCCTCAAAATAGAAACGATTATTTTACCGCTATAAGTTAAAAAATTATGACTAATCATTTTTTTATTTTACTCAAAACAAACCAATAAATTAGCTATTATTACTCTTTTAGAATATCACAAAAATAGAATTATCACAAACATAAAACGGTCCCAGTCGCCTATCTTGAGGCTTCAGACGATTGACAAGAAGGATACCTTATATTATTATTTAATTAGCACTCTAATACTTTGAGTGCTAAGATATAAATTAATTATAAATCATTAAATAATATAAATATGTTCAATAAATTTACCGATAAATCACAAGAGGTTATTATTAATTCCCAAGCTATCGCTTCTAATTACGGCCAATCTAATATAGAAGCCCTTCATATAATGCTGGCTCTTCTGGAACAGCGCGAAAGTTTAATTAAGCCGATTTTAGAGAAAATGAAAATTGATCCGGAAATTATTGAAGAAAAAACAATTAACGCTTTAAAAAATTTGCCTCGCGTTAAAATAAACTTAAACAACGGACCGATTCAGGCAGTTTCCGGCACCGCCGAAACGGCCATGGTTTTAGAACGCGCTCAAAAAGAAGCGGACGGAATGAACGATGATTTTATTTCAACCGAGCATATTCTTTTGGCCCTAATCGGCATCTCTTCCCCGGCCCAAAAAATTCTGCTTGATTTTAAAGTTGAATACCAACCCGTCAAGGATATTTTAAAAGAATTGCGAGGTTCGCAAACAATAAATGACCCTTTTCCGGAAAATAAATATAAGGTTTTAGAAAAATATACAACTAATCTAACGGAGATGGCGCGCCAAGAAAAACTTGATCCGGTTGTCGGACGTGATATGGAAATAAGGCGTATTATGCAAGTCCTTCTTCGCCGAACAAAGAACAATCCGGTTTTAATCGGTGAGGCCGGAACGGGAAAAACCGCTGTTGTTGAAGGATTGGCGCAAAGAATAGTTTCCGGTGATGTACCGGAGAATTTAAAGAATAAAGAAATTGTTACTCTTGATTTAGGCTCAATGGTTGCCGGCGCGAAATTCCGCGGCGAGTTTGAAGATAGATTAAAAGCGGTTTTAAAAGAAGTTAAATCCCAAAACGGAAGAATA
>CAYUWA010000012.1:20902-27510 GCA_964448505.1 uncultured Gammaproteobacteria bacterium
ATTTTATTTATTGACGAACTTCATACTTTAATCGGCGCCGGAGCCTCTGAGGGCTCTATGGATGCCTCTAATATGCTTAAACCGGCTTTGGCCCGAGGAGAACTGAGAACGATAGGAGCGACGACAACCAAAGAATATCAAAAATATATTGAACGAGATGCCGCCCTGGAAAGGAGATTTCAACCGATTTACGTTAACGAGCCGAGTGTTGAAGATACGATAAGTATGTTAAGAGGACTGAAAGAAAAATATGAAGTCCACCACGGCGTTAGAATAACCGATAATGCCGTTATCGCCGCCGCTAAATTATCAAATCGCTATATTAGCGATCGCTTTCTGCCGGATAAGGCAGTTGATTTAATAGACGAAGCTACTTCCTCTTTACGTATGGAAATTGATTCTATGCCCGATGAGCTTGATCAATTAAAAAGAAAAATAAATCAACTTGAGTTAAACAAAGCGGGGCTAATGACTAATGATAAGAAGTCTCCGAAAATTCGTGCTATAAATCAAGAGCTGGCAAAAATAAAAGAACGGGCTAATCAACTTGAACTACATTGGAATAACGAAAAAAATATAATTTCACAAATCAGAGATTCAAAAAAAGAAATTGAAGATTTGAAAATAAGAGCGGAAATTGCCCAGAGACAAGGAGCTGATTTAACCGAGGTCGCTAAGATAAAATATGGCTCTATTCCCGAGCTTGAACAGAAGATCAATAAACTGCAAGAGGAGTTGCTAAAAATACAGAAAAAGGGACAAAGAATCCTTAAAGAAGAAGTTGATGAAGAAGATATCGCTAAAGTAGTCGCTCGTTGGACCGGAATACCGGTTAATAAAATGCTAGAAGACGATATTAAAAAACTAAGCGAAGCGGAGAATGAACTAAATGCGGAAGTTATCGGGCAAGAAGAAGCAATTAAGGCTGTCGCAAACGCTATCCGCCGTTCGCGCGCCGGAATAAACGAAGAGAAAAAACCAATCGGCTCTTTTCTTTTCGTCGGTCCGACCGGAGTGGGAAAAACAGAGTTGGCAAAATCTCTCGCCAATTTTATGTTTAACGATGAGAAATCACTTATTCGTTTGGATATGAGCGAATTTATGGAAAAACACTCCGTGGCTAAGTTAATCGGTTCTCCTCCCGGCTATATCGGGCATGATGACGGCGGACAATTAACCGATAAGATAAGAAGGCATCCTTATAGCGTTGTTTTATTTGATGAAGTTGAAAAAGCTCATCCCGATATGTTTAATGTTTTATTGCAAATATTAGATGACGGCCGCTTAACCGACTCTAAAGGACGAACCGTAAACTTCAAGAATACTATTATTATCATGACTTCAAACCTGGGTAATGAAGTTATCAAACAATATTCTATCGGTTTTAGCGATGGCAGCGACAAAGAAAAAGTAAAACAGATACGCGCCGAGGAGATGAAAGAGAAAATTGATAAGATTTTAAAAAATCATTTCAAACTGGAATTTTTAAACAGAATAGATGAAATTGTTCTTTTTAGAAGTTTGACTCCGGAAGCTTTAGAAAAAATTGTTGATTTAGAACTTAATAAAATAGAAAAACGTTTAGGTAATAAGAATATCAGTATCAAAATTAACAAAAATGTCAAAAAATTATTAGCCGAGAAAGGTTATGATATAACTTACGGCGCCCGCCCCTTAAAACGAATAATTCAGAATATGATTCTAGACGAACTGGCGCTAGAAATAATCGAGAAAAAAATAAAAGAAGGCGACAAAGTTAAAATAGATCTCGGCGAAAAAGATAGGATACTGATAACCGCAAATAAGTAGCTTTGGCGAAAAGAGAAAAATATACTATAATAGAAGACATGAAATACAAAAATACAATTATCAAGACTTTTGTAGTCTGTTTATGTTTTGTGGCCGTCTCAATTCCCTCGCTTTCAAGGGCGCAAGTTGAAATAGACCCTAATTTTAACCCAGAAAAAATACTGGAAGATACCGATTTATTGGATTGCTCAAGTATGAGTTTGGCTGATATCCAGTCTTTTTTGCAAAGCAAGGGTAGTTATTTGGCTAATTACTCAACACTCAACACCCACGGAACAATGAAAACGGCTGCGGAAATAATTTATGATGCCGCTCGTAATAATTTTAATTGTGACGGCGTAACGCTTAGTGAAAGCCCAAGCGAAGACGAAAAAGCTAGCAAATGCCGCCGAATAACAACGGTGAACCCAAAATTTCTCCTAGTATTACTCCAAAAGGAAGCTAGTTTGATAGAAGACCCTAGCCCGGCTCAAGCCCGTTTAGACTGGGCGACCGGCTACGGTTGTCCTGATAATTGGGCCTGCAATCCGTATTACAAGGGTTTCGGCAAACAAGTAAATAGCGCCGCTCTCCAATTTCTAGCCTACATGAACGAACAAAGTAAATATAAGTATCGGGCCGGTAATACTTATAATTTTACTAACCCTTACGGAACAATTTCAACCTCAACGATGACTGTTACTCCGCAAAATAAAGCGACTGCCGCTCTTTATAATTATACGCCGCACGTTTTTAATGGAAATTATAATGTTTTCAAACTTTGGAATAGATATTTTTCATTAGGCTTCGTAAAAAAACTATCATACCCTGATGGCTCAATCCTAAGCGTTAACGGCGACCCGGGAATTTGGTTAATTGAAAACTCTAAAAAACGACCGTTTTTAAATTATTCGGCTTTTATTTCCCGATTTAAACCGGAACAAATTGTTAAAGTTGCTAAAAGCGAACTAGACAACTACGTGCAAGGTGAGAGTATAAAATTCGCTAACTATTCCTTGGTGCAAACTCCCGACAAAAAAATATACCTATTAGTCGGAAAAGAAAAACAAGCTTTTGCTGATTTGGCAACTTTTAAAAGAATCGGTTTTAATCTTGAAGAAATTGAAAAAGCAACAGACTCCGAGCTAGCAAATTATCAAGCAGGAAAAAATATTACCGCGACCTCAACTTACGTTACCGGCGCCTTATTGCAAGATACTAAAACCGGCGGCGTTTACTATGTTGAAAATGGAACCAAAGCTCCGCTCCTAGATAAGATATTGCTAAGCACTAAATTTAAAGGCAAGAAAATAGTCAGAGTATCGCCAATAATATTAAATGCTTATACTAAAGTCGCCCCAGTCTTATTTGACGATGGCACGCTAGTAAAAACCGATACTTATCCGGTGCCCTACCTTATCTCTAACGGTCAAAAGAGGCAATTCGCCGATGAAGCTACTCTAGTTAGGCTAGGATATAACCCCAAGAATGTAATAACCGTATCTTCTAAATTCCTGTATAATTATACAGCCGGAGAAATAATCAAATAAAATAATTATTAAAAAATTGCCTTCTTAAACAGAGGGCAATTTAAACATATGCCATTAACTAATGCCGCCCTCCTTCCTCACTCACCTCTTCTAATCCCGGAAATCGGAAAAGCCAATCATTCTTTTTTGCAAAAAACCGCAAATGCTTATAGAGAAATCGCCGAAGACCTAGCGACTAAGCGGACCGAGATTATGATTATAATTTCTCCTCACGGATCCGGACAAAGCGATTCTTTTACCATAAACACATCCCCTGAGTTGGAAATAAGCTTGCGCGACTTCGGCTTTATTCCTCCGGCGACCGAGTTTAAAGGAGCGACCCTTTTAATAGATAAAATTAAAAATACTTTGCGCCCTAATTTCCCCCTTCAATTGGTATCGGAAAAAATATTAGATCATGGCTCGGCTATTCCTCTTTATTTATTAAAAGAAACTCTCTCCACGGCAAAAATTATTATAATCTCTCCGGCAAACGAATTAAATTCTCAAGAACATTTTGAATTCGGACTGGCGCTCAGAAAAATTATAGACGAAAGCGATAAAAATATTGCCGTTATTGCTTCCGGTGATTTATCCCACCGCCTAAAGAAAAAATCTCCGGGCGGCTACTCTTCAAAAGGAGCAAAATTTGATAATAAGTTAATAGAGTACTTAAGTGAAAAAAGTACCAGCGTAGAAAATATCTTAAAAATGGATAGTAAATTAATAAAAGATGCCGCGGAATGCGGTCTTAAACCGCTGATGATTCTTTTGGGCGTTTTGGGCGAGAACGAATGGGAAACAAATATTCTTTCTTATCAAACTGACTTTGGAATCGGATATTTAAGCGCAAATTTTAAATTATAAATATGAGTGAAGATAAATTTATTTCATTTGCCGATATCATAAAATCAAAAAAGACCGCCAAGGCGCCTGCTTACCCTTGGCAGGATTTAGCTTTAAGAGTAATCAAGGAACTTAGCATACCGGGATTTAAGCGCGGTGCCGTTTTTAAGGTTTGTAAAGAGAACCCCTCAAATATAGTTGAGCTGGCGATGAATGATACTAAGGAGCTTTGCAAAAGCGGCGTTAGATGGAAATACTTTTTCAAAATTATTGACCAAAAATAAAAATATGCCAAAAATATTAAATATAATAACTTATCCCAACGAAGTTTTAAGAAAAATATCCTCCGCGCTTAGTCAGGCTGATATAAAAAAACCGGAAATTAAAGAATTTTTTGTAAGTATGGAGAAAACGATGCTAAAAAAAGACGGCGCCGGATTAGCCGCGCCGCAAGTTGGCAAGAATATCAGATTAATCGTGATAAGTCATGACAATAAAACTCTATTTTTGATAAATCCGCAGATAACTAAAAAATCTTGGGCAAGAAAAATAGAGGAAGAGGGTTGTTTATCGGTTGTAAACGAGAAGGGAGAAATAATCTACGCACCGATTTCACGCCATAAAAAAATAAATTGTACTTATCTTGACGAAGCAGGAAACAAAAGATCTTTAAGCGCCGAAGATATGTTAGCTCGCATAATTCAACATGAGGTAGATCATTTAAACGGAATTCTTTTTATTGATTATCTTCTTAAGTCTCCAAATAAGCCAAAGAAGTCCTAGAGCTAATAAGGCCCAAGATATTTCTCTATAATATTTTAAAAGCAAATCTTGATTGGCGCCGATAAAATAACCGAGAGCGGCTAAAATAGAAACCCAAATAAGAGAACCGAGGCTTGTATAAAAAAGGAAAGACAAAAAAGGCATCTTACAAAATCCGGCCGGAAGAGAGACTAGTTGTCTAATAACCGGGACTAAGCGCCCGATAAAAGTTGCGGCAACGGAATTCTCTAAAAAATATTTCTCCGCCCTCTCTACCCCTTTCGGACTAAGCAGAAAAAATTTAGCGAAACGATGACTGGCTAATTTGTAAACAAGAGGGCGTCCTAAATAATAAGCTAAAATATAATTAAAGACTGCTCCGACAACGCTACCAATAACACCCGCTAGAATCACTAAGAAAATATCCATTTTCCCTTGGCTCGCTAAATATGCGGCCGGCGGAACAATTATTTCAGAGGGCATCGGAATAAAAGAACTTTCAACCGCCATCAAAACACCCACGCCTAAGTAGCCCATCCCCTGAGTAATACTGAGACAAAAATTAAAAAAATTAGTAAGCATAATTTAAATATATCACATTATCATACTATGTCCAACAAAGAAGAACCTGAAAAAATAAGATTAATTTTTATGGGAACTCCGGAATTTGCGCTTCCCGGATTACAATGTTTAATTGATGAACCAGGTTTTGAAATTGCTGGTATTTTTACTCAACCAGATAAAGCCGTCGGCAGAAAACAAGTAATTAGCGCCTCACCGATTAAAAAATTAGCCGAGACTCATAATTTAAGAATTCTTCAACCGGAAAAAATAAAATCCGCGCTGGAAACGATTAAGGCTCTAGAACCTGATTTAATTGTGGTAATAGCTTATGGCCAAATAATCCCTCAGAGTATCTTAGATATTCCTAAATACGGTTGTATCAACGTTCATGCTTCCCTTTTGCCAAGATACCGCGGTGCGGCCTGTCTTAACGCACCGATTTTAAATGGCGACAAAGAAACCGGCGTGACAATAATGAAAATGGAGGCCGGCCTTGACACCGGACCTATTTTACGGCAAGCTAAACTAGAATTAAAAGGTAGCGAGACTCTAGAATTCGTTCATGATAATTTATCAAAACTCAGCGCCGAAATACTAGTTCAAACTTTGCACGACTGGGTAGAAAATAAAATTAAAGCGCGCTCTCAAAACGAAACTGAATCCAGTTATATAAAAACCTTGAATAAAGAAGACGGAAAAATTAATTGGCTAAAAAATGCCGATGAAATTGAAAGGATGGTTAGAGCATATAATCCTTGGCCGGGAACTTTTTCCCGTCTTGAAAAAGAAGATAAGATTATTAAAATTTTAGAAGCAAGTAATCAAACATTAAAAATTAATAAATATAAACCCGGAGAAATTTTTCTTGATAATGATAAATTGTCCGTTCAATGTAGACAAGATTCTTTACATATATTAAGATTACAGATGTCCGGAAAAAATCCGCTAAGCGCCAAAGAATTCTTGATGGGAAATTCAGATATAATCGGAAAGATTCTAGAATAGAAATGGTCCCTTCGTATAATGGTTGGGCTACTTGGAAATCAGCAGCGGGCAGAAAAGAATTAAAGAAAATATTTACTACCATGGTCCCTTCGTCTAACGGTTAGGACGCCAGGT
>CAYUWA010000013.1:0-7763 GCA_964448505.1 uncultured Gammaproteobacteria bacterium
TATTAGCGTGACGCCGACAGTTGTCGAGCGCTTATTAGAAATTACCGGCCCGATTGATTTAACCAAAGAATACGGCTTAGTAATTGACTCGGAGAATTTTTGGGAAACAGTACAAAAAGTTGTTGAACAAAAAAACTTGGCGAAAACTAATCCGGAGTCAGTTGCCGCCTTAAATATTTCCGCCACTCCTTCGCCGCTTAAATCCAGCTTGCCGCTTAAACAAGGGCTTGAGGTCAATCCTGAAAATAAGCCGAAAAAGATAATCGGCGACTTAATGGCAAAAATATTAGAAATATTACCGTCCAAAATAAACAAAGATACTCTGCTTCAAGTTATTTCAGCTTTTGAAGATAACGTATCGGAAAAACAAATCCTCGTTTATTTTAATGATTCAAATCTGCAAAAAGAAATGTCCCGCTATAATTTATCCGGAGAAATCAAAGATACGCGCCATGATTATTTAATGGTAGTAAATACTAATATTGCCGGACAAAAATCTGACCGGAAGATGGAAGAAAAAATAGAACATGCCAGTGAAATTAATCAACAAGGAAAAATAATTAATACTGTTAAAATAACCAGAACTCATACGGGCTTAAAAAATGAAGCCCTGGTAGGTGTTAGAAACGTTGATTGGCTTAGGGTGTACGTTCCGGCGGGCAGCGAGTTAATTTCGGCGGACGGGTTTAGATCTCCGGACCCGGAATTTCTGCAGGAAAGACCGGATACTGCTTGGATAAAAAATCCCTCGCTGGAAAATGAATTAGCGGCGATAACTGATAAAACTAGCGGAACAAAAATTTATCATGAAAATAATAAGACAGTTTTTGCCAATTGGCTTATGGTTGATCCGGGAGAAACGGCTACTGTTATTTTAAAGTATAAGCTAGCATTTAATATCTATGCCGCTTCACCTAAGAACTCTTGGCTTGATAAAATAAATAAATTTTTAAATCCGGACTCCCGCCCCTTAATCCCTTATTCTTTATTGGTTCAGAAGCAAGCGGGAGCAAAAGCAAGCGATTTTTCCAGCTCCTTATCTTTGCCAGAAGGCTTAAGTATCTTTTGGAATTATCCCGAAGAATTTAAAGAGAACGGTCCCTGGCAGATTTTAGACAGCATAAACTCAGATAAGTATTATGCCGGTCTGCTTAAAGAAAATAAAAAATAATTTTAATTAATCGCCAAAAATATGAAAGAAGGGAAAAAGAAACGTACTAAATTTGAAATAGACAAACAGAATGAATCCGGTTTGTCTTCCTTTGTAGAGAGGCCAGTACCGACTGAACGGGAAGTCAGAAATTTTGAAAAAGTACTTGACCGTGAAGTTAGACATCAAGAAATTGATTCCAATCTCTCAGAAATTTATCGCGATAAAAAAGGGGACTTGATAAACGTCAAGAAAATGAACGTTAAGAAGCGCTCCTTGTCTATCGTCCGATTTTTTAGAAAATTAATTTTTTGGGCGATTTTGGCTTTAGCCGCCTATTTCGTTTATTTCTATTTTTTTTCATCCAGTAATAACGTTAGCGCCATGGAATTTAAAATTAGCGCGCCGGAAAAAGTTTCTAGCGGTGAAGACTTTTCTTATAGCATTGATTATTATAATCCGACTAAATTTACCTTTACCAAAATAAACCTGGAATTAAAATACCCGGAAAATTTTATTTATGCGTCCGCTTCGCTTAACCCGCAGGGGGGCAATTACGGGTTTAATTTGCCGGACTTAGCTCCCGGAGCCAGAGGCTCTCTAACAATTAACGGAAAACTTATTGCTCAATTAGCATCAGTAAATATTCTCTCCGGCCGTTTAAGTTATACCCCGCTTAATTATTCCAGCGAGTATAAAAAAGAAAATTCAATTTCCACCGAAATAAAAGACTTGGGCTTTACGGCTGATGTTGAAACCTCAAGCACGGTTTTTATAAATTCCGATAATGAATTAAAGCTGATATTATCCGATGTCAAAAATAATTATTTTGGAAATTTTAATGTTTCTTTCGTTTTGCCCGAAGATGTTAGTGTTGAAATCGCAAGTAGCACGGAGAAAGCTGAAGTCAAAGCGGCGGAATCAGAAAATAAAAAAATTGAAATTGTAAAAGATGGAGTTAATAGTTGGCAGGTAAGCGGCCTAAATTCCGAGTCCGGGCATCAGGAAATATTGTTTAAGTACAAAGTTAAAAAGAAAATTGATTTAGCAGAAATTAAGGTTCATTTAGAAAAAAAATTGGATGACGGCCAAGCTTATGTATTTTGGGAAAAAATTCTAAATCCGGAAATAATTAGCAACGATTTAAATTTAACTTTATTTCTAAATGGTGCGAAAAATGACGGCGCGGTAAACTTTGGACAACCTTTAAACTACACCCTAAGTTATAGCAATAAGGGCAACAACACTTTCAAAGACATGGCAATTATGGCCGTTGTTCAAGGTGATTTTTTAGATTGGAATTCTTTAAATGTTGATAAAAAAGGTGAAGTTCGTTCTAACGGAGCCATCGTTTGGACTAAGAATGAACTTTCGGAATTAGCGGAAATTAAACCCGGGCAAGAGGGAGAAATAAATTTTAGCATTAATTTAAAACCTTATAACGAAACGGATTTGGGAAAGAATTTAGAAATTACTTCCTATGCCCAATATAGTTTCAATAATAAATCAATTAAAGGCGAAGAAAATAAAAGCAATTCCATTATCAGTAAAATCAATAGCGATTTATCTCTAGTTGAGTCAATTAGATATTTTAATAACGATAATATTCCAGTCGGTACCGGCCCCCTACCGCCCAAAGTTAATGAAAAAAGCAGTTTTGTTATTTATTGGACAGTCAAGAATAATTTACACGAATTAAGCGAGACGAGAGTTGTTCTGCCATTACCTTCTCAAGTATATTTTGACGAGAAGGCAAATACAAACGTCGGTAGTATTTATTATGACCGTGCGAATAACCAGGTTATTTGGGAAATAGGTCGTTTGCCGGTTTCGGTTTATCGGGCTGATGCGGAATTTGGGATATTTATAAAGCCGACCGAAAACGACAGAAATAAAATTTTAGTCTTATCTCCGGGATCAGCAGTATCCGCTATGGATACCGAGACCAAAGATATAATTAGCAAGAAAACCGACGCCAAAACAACAAAATTGGAAGATGACGATATCGCCGGTTTGAATAATTCGGGAAGAGTTGAATAGATTAGATTATGCTTAAACTTATAAAAAAAAATAAAGACGGTCTTAGAATTGGAGAAATAAAAACCGCCCACGGTAAATTAAAAACCCCTTTCTTTATGCCGGACGCGACGCGCGGATTTCTCAAACTTATTAGTAATAAAGAAATTCTAGAGACCGGGACCAGGGCTTTAGTCGTTAATACTTTTCACCTCTATCTCCAACCGGGTTTATCGGTTATTAAAAAAGCCGGCGGTATTCATAGATTTATGAACTGGTCCGGACCGCTTCTTTCCGACTCCGGCGGCTATCAAGTTTTTTCACTTATTCATCGCAATAAGAAAATGGGAAAAATCAGCGACGAAAAAGTTGTTTTCAAATCGCCGCTTGACGGATCGCTTCACGAATTCAGTCCTGAAAAGTCAATTCAAATTCAATTTGATTTGGGAGTAGATATGATCGTTTGCCTAGACGATTGTCCTCCTAATGAGTTTTCTCGTAGCGATTTAGAGAGAGCGGTTGAGCGCACTATTTCTTGGGCAAAACGCTGTAAGACAGAGTATCTAAAACAATTAAAAAAGAGAAAAATCAGTATAGCTAAACGGCCTTTACTTTTCTCGGTTATCCAAGGCGGCGCGGAAATTGATTTAAGAGAATATTGCACTAAAGAATTAGTTAAAATTGGTTTTGACGGTTATGGCTTTGGCGCCAGGCCGGTTGATGAACATGGTAATTTCTTGGGTCAAGTTCTAAAAAAGACGGCCGCTTTTATTCCGAAGGACTCCTTGCGTTTCGCGCTCGGTATCGGAACGCCGGAAGATATTATTCGTTGCGCCAAGATGGGTTGGGATATGTTTGATTGTGTTATTCCAACAAGAGAAGGGCGGCATGGACGTTTGTTCTATAATAAACAAACGATTAATATCAATAACGCCAAATTTACCAATGACTTTAAGGAAATCAATAAAAATAGTCAGATTTTTGAGCTACGCACTCATTCTCGTTCATATCTCCATCATTTATTTAAATTAAACGAGTCATTGGGGCAAAAGATGGCCAGCCTTAACAATTTGGAATATTATCAGAATTTGCTTGAGAATATCCGTAAAAAATAAACTACCCTATCCAAAAAGCAGTAAATAGTCTATAATGGGCTAAGTTTAAGTTAATTATTAAAAAATTATTAAAGTTAAAATGATTTATGTACACTAAAATAATTGCCACTATAGGACCGAAAAGTGAGAGTCCGGAAAAACTATTAGAGCTTATGAAAGCAGGAGTTGATATTGTCCGTGTCAATTTTTCTCACGCCACTTACGAGCAATATAAAAGAATCTATAAACTTGTTGCCGATTTCAACAAAACCTCAGAGCGCAAGGTGTCTATTTTGCTCGATTTGCAGGGTCCGAGAATTAGGGTCGGTAAAATACAAGAAGGCGGAATAATTTTGGAAGATGGCGAAAAATATAACTTCGCCTATTCTAAGGAACCTTATAAAAAAGGAGGGATTATCCCGATTGACAATAAAGACTTGGCCAAAGATATAAAAAAGAAACAGCCACTCTTTTTATGTAATGGAGAAATTGAATTAGTTGTTAAAGAAGTGAAGGGAAAAGTAATTATGGCGGAAGTAATTCATGGCGGTCTTCTCTCATCGCATAAAGGTATAAATGTTCCCGACACTAATTTAAAAGCCGGCGGTCTGACGCCTAAAGATATTAAAGATTTGAAATTCGGTCTTAGCGTTGGGATGGATTATGTCGGGCTTTCTTTTGTTCAAACAGCCAATGACGTTTTGCGTCTAAGAAAAATGCTTGGGCAGAGTAAGAATATTAAGATTATTTCTAAAATTGAAAGAGCAATCGCTTTAAAAAATATTGATAAAATTATTGTTGCTTCAGATTTAATTATGATCGCTCGCGGTGATTTGGGGATAGAAACTCCGATTGAAGAATTACCGCTTGTTCAGAAAAATTTGATTAGACATTCCCACTGGCACAAAACTCCTACTATTATTGCTACTCAAGTTATGACCTCAATGATTAAAAACCAAAGCCCGACAAGAGCCGAAGTCAGCGATATTGCCAATGCGGTTTTAGATGGTGCCGATGCGGTTATGCTCTCGGATGAAACGGCGGTTGGCAGTCATGCTTTAGCGGCAGTGAGAATGTTAAAAAAAGTTATTGAAAAAACGGAAAGTTATATTAACAAAGATTTCCTCACTTCTTAAAAATCATAAAACTATGAAAATAAAAGAAATTAAAGCTTTAGAGATTCTAGATTCTCGGGGTAACCCGACGGTTTTGGCAACCGTAATCTTAGAAAATGGCGTCAGGGCTTCGGCAATGGTGCCAAGCGGCGCTTCAACCGGTTCTTATGAAGCGGTAGAACTTCGTGATAATGATAAGTCTCGGTTTGCTGGCGGCGGCGTTTTAAAGGCCATTAAAAATATTGAAGAAATAATTTCTCCAGCGCTTGTCGGGTATGACATAGAAAACCAAGAAGAAATTGACGAGCTAATGATTAAGCTTGACGGTACGGAAAACAAAGCGAATTTAGGCGCTAACGCGACTTTGGCCGTATCTCTAGCAGTAAGCCGAGCGGCGGCACAATCTTTAAATATTCCTCTATATAAATATCTCGCTAAGTTCAATCCGGATTTTCAAGGGAAATATTTTTTGCCTGTTCCGATGATGAATGTTCTAAATGGCGGTAAACATGCTAATTGGGCAACCGATATTCAGGAATATATGATTTTGCCGATTAGCGCTAAAAATATTAAAGAAGCTGTAAGAACCTGTGCAGAGATTTATCAAAATTTAAAGAAAGTTTTAAAAGCCAAAAATTTTAATATTTCCGTCGGTGACGAAGGCGGGTTTGCGCCCGATGTCTCTAGCAATGAGGAGGCTTTTTCTCTTTTGCAAGAAGCGGTTGAAGCTTCCGGGTATAAATTAGGAACGGATATTGTTTTTGGTATAGACGCGGCGGCGACGGAATTTTATCAAGATGGAGTTTATAATCTAAAGAAGGAAGGGAAAACAATGAATGGGCAAGAACTCATCGCCTTTTATTCTGATTTGCAGACTAAATATCCAATTTATTCTTTTGAGGACGTATTTGCCGAAGATGATTTTGAAAATTTTAGAGAGTTTACGGCCATGAACAATAATAATGTCCAGGTAGTCGGGGACGATTTGTATGTTACAAACGTTAAAAGATTAGAGCGGGGAATTACCGAGAAATCCTCTAATTCTATTCTTATTAAATTAAATCAAATCGGAACTTTAAGCGAAACGATTAAAACCGTTTTAATGGCTAGACGTGCCGGATTCACTTCGGTAATTTCTCATCGCAGCGGCGAAACCGAGGATACATTTATTGCCGATTTAGTTGTGGCGCTTGGAACTGGGCAAATTAAAACCGGGGCTCCGGCTCGTTCGGAAAGAACGGCAAAATATAATCGTTTATTAGAAATAGAAGCTGAGCTAGGTAGTAATTCAGAAATCGCGATTTTCCCGTTTTTAAATAAATAAAAATAAAGCCGCCCTTCGGGCGGCTTAATATATGACTCCACTTATATTCTTTAATTTTTCTTCTCGTATGACACAAATATTATTTTTTGTTTTTTCGGCGTTGCTGGTTCTAGCGAGTCACGTTATTTTATTTTTTGTCATGATTAATTTCTTCGGACTTGCCGGCTCAAAAGTAAAAATAATCTTGGCTCTTATTATTGCTGTTCTTTTTTTTTCCGTCCTTCTGTCATCATATCTTATTCATTTTCGCGACAATATTTTAACGCGCTGGTATTATATCGGCTCTAGTTTTTGGCTTGGCGTTTTATTAAATGCCGCTTTGTTTCTTATCGCTATATTAGTTATTAAGTTAATTTGTTCTAGCCTGGGTTTTGTTTTGCCGACAATAACCGCTAGGATAATTTTAATTTTAGGAACTTTTATAATATCGCTTTGGGGGCTTCTTAACGCTTGGCTTCCGGCAGTAAAAGAATATCAAATTTTTGTGAGAGATTTACCGGAGGCTTGGGAGAATAAGGTAATTGTGCAAATTTCCGATGTTCATTTAGGACCGATTTATAGAGAACGTTTTTTTTCCCGCGTTATTTCTAAAATAAATACGCTAAGTCCGGAAGCGGTTTTTATTACCGGCGACCTTTTTGATGGAATGGAAACGGATTTTTCATGGCTTAATCATCCGTTTTCAAAATTAAAAGCAACGCACGGGGCATATTACTCGTTCGGTAATCACGATTTGTATTTAGGTTTTGAAAGGGCTAAGAAATTACTTAAAGAAAGTCCGGTTCAAGTTTTAGACAATAAAATGGTCGTAGTTAATGGTTTGCAGATAATCGGCATAGATTATTCTTTTAATAAGGATTTTGACTTGGAAGAGGCTATTTTAGATAAAGTCTCATATAATAAGAATAAACCTAGTATTCTCTTATTTCATGAACCAAAAAACGTTGATTTAGCTAAGAAAGCGGAGATTGATCTCCAACTCTCCGGGCATACTCACGCCGGGCAGCTTTTTCCGCTAAATTTGATTACCCGGTTTATCTATAAAGGCTATAGCCATGGTTTGT
>CAYUWA010000013.1:7818-18842 GCA_964448505.1 uncultured Gammaproteobacteria bacterium
GACGGAGATTTTTCTTTAGTTGTAAATAGCGGTACGGGAACCTGGGGACCGGCGATGAAGACAATAGGCAAAAGCGAAATTATTAAGATAACTTTAAAGCGTAAATAATAATCAATATGAATCTCAGTAATTTATCAAAAGTCTTAGGAGATGGTCCAAAATATCGCTTTGCTCAAGTGAATAAGTTTTTATTTCAAGATTTTATTTCTTCTTGGGATGAAGCGTCAAGTTTGCCGAAAGATTTACGAGAAAAACTAAAAAAAGAATGCCCCTTAGAAATTAAGGCGGAGCTTTTTAAAAATAATAATAAAAATAGAAGTGAAAAAGGTCTGATTATTTTAGAAGACGATTCTAAGATTGAAACGGTATTAATTCGTCAAAAAGGAATAAAAAATAAAGCCGGCGAAAGGCCGGAATTAGCCCGTAATACGATTTGCGTTTCTAGCCAAATTGGTTGTCCTTTAAATTGTGCCTTTTGTGCGACTGGGCAATCAGGATTTGATCGTAACCTATTTGCCGAAGAGATAATTGAACAAGTTGTCTTCTGGGCACGACGTTTGAAAGAAGAAGGGAATGATGAAAAAATAGATAATATCGTTTTTATGGGTATGGGCGAGCCATTTTTAAATTATCCGGAGTTTATTAAAGCGGTTAAATTTCTTAATAATCCCGAAACGCTAAATATCGGTGCGAGAAGAATATCGGTTTCAAGTGCCGGAGTTATTGAAGGAATAAAAAGAATTGCCGGTGAAAAAATACAAATTAATTTAGCGATTTCACTTCACGCCCCAAATGATTCCTTGCGTAGCAAGCTAATGCCGATAGCTAAAAAATATTCTATTCATGATTTACTTCGTTCGGTTGATGATTATATTCAAAAAACCGGACGCCGAGTTATGTTTGAATATCTTATGATTAAGGACGTAAATGATAGTGAGAAAGAGGCTTTAGAACTGGCCGGAATAATGAAGCGCCCGCTTTATCTTGTTAACTTAATCCCTTATAACGAAACCGGTAAATTTAAGGCCTCGCCTAAAGAAAAAGTCGAAGCCTTTAAAAAGATATTAGAAGACAAGGGCGTTCCGGCGACTGTTCGCTTAAGCTTCGGCTCAGATATTTCGGCCGCTTGCGGACAACTAAGGAAGCATAAAAAATAATTGATATTTTATGAAAGATATCTTAATTGCCACTTTAAATCGCGGCAAGGCCGAAGAGATTAGAGAAATTTTTAAAAACACTAGTTATAATTTAAAATTTCTTTTTGAGTTCAATGAAAATATTGAAATAAATGAAAATGCAAAAAGCTTTGAAGGAAATGCTCTTATCAAGGCAATTTTAGTCGGAGACAAATTTGGCATTTTAACCTTAGCTGATGATAGTGGTTTATCAATTGATGCCTTAGATGGTCGTCCCGGGGTTAAGTCAGCGCGTTACTCTGGCACCGGAGATGATAAAAATAACTATGAAAAAGTACTAGCCGAAATGAAGAATATTCCTTTTGAAAAGCGAACAGGCCGTTACACTTGCGCGGTTGCGATTTATGACCCTAAAACAAAATTTATTGAAACGGTTTTTGGAAATTGGGATGGGCATATTGCTTTAGAGCCTAGGGGTACAAAAAGTTTTGGATATGCTCCAATATTTCTGGCTGAAGATTTTAGCTATATTAAAACTAATGCGGAGTGTGATCCGTCGGAAACAATTGGCATAAATCATCGCGGCAAAGCTTTTCGACAGGCCATAGAAATATTAGATAAATATCACAAATAGCCAATTAATAAAAAATGTTTCTTTTTCTTTGGTATTTAATATATTTCTAAAATATTGTATAATAAGAGTATAAATAATTAATTTTAAAAGCATTTATGGAGAAAAAATGTGCTTGCGGGATGCCGCTAGATGATTTTACAAGCTGTTCTTGTAATCCTCATCTTTGTTTTTATTGCTGTACTTGCGAAGAATCTTGTTCTTGCGCTTGCGCCGATAATCGGGATGCGGAAAAGGAATCAGATGAAGAAAATAATGAATCTTAATTTATCCAGAATTTTACATGCTTAAAGAAATAAAATTAAATCAAGAAAAAATTTCTTATATTTTAAAGACAAGCAGACGCGCTAGGCACCTTCGCCTAGCCGTTTATTGTAGTGGGGAACTGGTTGTGACTAAACCTTGGTATGTCGGAGAGAAAATGGTTGAAAGATTTATGGTAAAAAAAGCCGATTGGATTTTAAAGAGTTTGGCTAAATTCAAAGGTATTAAAAACAGCGACTCGCTTATTAATAAACTACTCCCCGGCGATTTTAAGAAAAATAAAGAAAAAGCGCGGCAGATAATTACAACTCGTTTAGAATATTTTAATAATTTTTATAATTTTAAATATAATAGAGTAAGTATAAGAAACCAAAAAACTCGTTGGGGGTCATGTTCTAAAAGGGGGAACCTTAATTTTAATTATCGCTTGATTTATTTATCCGGTGAATCATTGGATTATGTCGTTGTCCATGAGCTTTGTCACTTGAAAGAAATGAATCATTCGGCGAGATTCTGGCGATTAGTAGCCGAGCAGATTCCCGGTTACAAAGAAGTTAGAAAAAAGATCAAATTTCTGTTATAGTTTACTTATAATTATTAATATCAAATATATGTTTATACTAGAAAAATTGCCTTTTGAGGAAAATGCGCTTGAGCCGCATATTTCAGCTAATACTCTGAGTTTTCATTACGGAAAACATCATCAGACTTATATAGATAATCTTAATAAGTTAATTGCCGGGACTGAATTAGAAACCGAGCCGTTAGAGAATATAATTATTAAAACCGCCGGAAGCGTTAATCAAATTGGAATATTTAATAACGCCGCTCAGGTTTATAATCATTCTTTTTTCTGGAAGTGTCTTAGAAAATCGGATATAACCCTTGAGCCAAGTACGGAATTATTTAATCTTATTGAAAAATCATTCGGTTCTTTAGCGGATTTTTTTGAAGCTTTCAAAGTAGCGGCGCTTAGCCAATTCGGAAGCGGTTGGGTTTGGCTAGTTAAAAATAATGATAAGCTAGAAATAATGAAAACGGCTAATGCCGATACGCCGCTTGCGCGTGGCTTAAAACCGCTTTTTGTCATTGATGTCTGGGAACACGCCTATTACCTTGATTATCAGAATAAGCGCGGAGATTATATTGACGCCGTACTTCGCAATTTAATTAATTGGAGCTTTATTGAAAATCAATTGTAATTTATGTATCTAAACCCCTACATTAAAATCAAGCCGAAAACCAAACGTCCGTATACGGAGATTTTTATGATTCGCCATTGCCACCCAGATTATCGCTTAGAAAAGAAACTGGGCGAAAAAAATATGCCTTTATCCCCGGTCGGCGTAAGACAGAGAAAATATTTGACGCGGCGCTTATTAGGTTTGGGTATTGATTCAATTTATACCAGCGATTTAGCCCGGGCCAAGGAAACGGCGGCTGAATTTATAAAAAAATCAAAACTGATAGTTAAAATAAGCGAGCGGATAAATGAAATTGATTGGACTCATTGGTACCGGATAAAGTATTTTAATATGAGCGAACGTGAGCGCGTAAAACGTTTGAAGCGCTATCAATCATTAGACGCTGAGCTTGATAAGATGCAAACCGAGGCGCGTCGAGCGATTGCGGAAATTTTTAAGAATAATAAAGGAAGGAAAGTGGCGCTTTTTTCGCACGGTAATTTTATCAAAGCTTTTTTGACTAGTATTTTAAATGCTGATGTTATCGGATTTTTATCTTTGGAAATTTTTCAATCCTCTGTTTCTAAGATAGTTATAGACGGAGAAGGATATATAAAAATAGTTTATATAAACGATGTCGCTCATTTACCGTCACCGCCGGACAAAGATATATTTATTACGCTCCTTGATTAATTATGAATAAAAGCTTGGTGAAATCCTTATACTTATTTTTTATCAGCGCCATATTTGCTGGTGTTAGTTTTTGTTTTATAACTAATGCCGAGGCGGCGTCTAATTTAAATGGTAGAATATTGTTGCAAGTTGAAGAAAAAGGACAAGCCTGGTATGTTAATCCGCTTGATTCTAAACGTTATTTTCTCGGTAGTCCGGATGATGCCTATAACTTGATGAGGCGTTTTGGGCTAGGAGTATCTAATAAAGATTTAAGCGCGTTTTTAAAGACTAAAGCGCCGCTTCGCTTAGCCGGACGAATACTACTTAAAGTTGAAGATAGGGGGCAAGCTTATTACATTGATCCGATAAGTTTAAAGCTTTCTTATTTAGGTAAAGCTTACGATGCTTTTCAGGTTATAAGACAAAAAGGATTAGGGATAAGCAACGCCAACTTATTTAAAATTCCTCTTTCGACAACTAGCGCAACGCCAAAGACATCTTTGGCATCAGTTAATACAAATGAGGCCGCGATAGCTAATAATGGAAGCCAGCGTTTTGTTTTTAAATATAAAAATATTGAGAGGGAAATAAGCCAGGGGGTCTCTTCTTCTTGGTATAGTATTTATCAGAGCTCGCCGAAAGTTTATACTTATAGCGCCGATAATATTCCCAATAACTTGCGAGAGGAATTCTACGGCATGTTTTTGAAGTTAAAATCCGGAGATACATTAATTGACGAAATTATTGCCAAATTAAAAATTGTTGCCACTCAAAATAATTGGACCGAGGACGAAACACTTGAATTTATTATTTCTTTCGTTCAATATATTCCTTACGATCA
Organism: uncultured Gammaproteobacteria bacterium; assembly: GCA_964448505.1. GTDB lineage: Bacteria > Patescibacteriota > Patescibacteriia > Patescibacteriales > UBA12465 > UBA12465. The sequence goes on from CAYUWA010000013.1 coordinate 12,550, forward strand.
GGCTAAAGCCGATTCCGGAAACGTCGTCGCTTATTATCCTTATGAAACGCTTTATCTTGATAAGGGCGTTTGTTCCGACAAGACTTTTTTAGCGATGGTAATTTTAAGAAAGCTCGGTTACGGCGCGGCAGTTTTAGATTTTCCGGATATCAATCATACGGCGCTCGGTATTTCTTGCCCGCTTGAATATTCCATAAATAATTCCGGTTATTGTTATGTTGAAACGACTAATTATTTTCCATTCGGAGTAATCCCGCAAAATATAAAAGGGCAAGCCTTAGCCGGTTCGGAAAAAATTGATAATCTTTTTGATTCCGCTAATCTGGGAACTATGGAAATTTTACAGCGCAGCAGCGGCAAGCTTTATCAGCGGATAGTTGAGATTCGTTCTCAGGCACAAAGAATTAAAGATTTAAAAATAAGTTTAAGCGCTCGTCAGAGCGAGATAAGTAATTTAAACTTTGCTTTAGAAAATAAAGAAGCGGAGCTCTCTGTTATTAAAAATCAACTTGACGGATATTTGGCAAATGGTCAAACTAGTCAGTACAATTCTTTAGTGCCCGTTTATAATAGCGGGACGGTTCAATATAACGGGGATTTAAATATTTATCAGGCTAAAATTAATGAATATAACCAAGGAGCGGCGGAATTTAATAGTTTGATAAAAGATTTTTATCAAACTTAAAAATTAAAAAATAATTTTTTTTAAATAAAAAAGGGACTCAGTTGAATCCCTTTTTTTGAGAAAACATTGCATTTAATTATGCATATTCTCCCAAAGATTTATTTTTTCCCCGTTATAAAGGCTGTAGCCTTCTTCCGGGAAGAAAAATTCTGCATCGTTTTCTAAAAAAATTTTTACTCCTTGGTTAGGATCAACCAAGGAAGATTTTTCTAGTTTTTTTATCTTTTTTTTCTCAAGGTACTGTCCCTTTACGCCTGCGTAGCAGGAGAGGGAACAAAGATTGAAATCTTCTTCATCTTTGTTAAAGATGACGAAGATAGAATCACCGTACTGTCCGGCATATTCTATTTTGATTTCAGTGTTTTCAGGCATAACCGATACCATTTGGTATCTTGGGTCAGCCTTGACCCAGAGATCTTGGTTTATTTCTGGTGCTGCTGGAACTAGCATTGCTAATAAAAACAATATTACCAGTGCAACCTGCCATATTTTGTCAGTTTTTCTCCATTTTTCCATGTTATATATTTTTTGGTTTATATTTTAAAGGACAGAAGTTAACGTAATAATTTATCATAATATTCTATTTTAGTCAATAGTTTATAAAATCACATATTTTAAAGTGGTTTATGAGTGTTTTTATGATATAATATAAGCCTTAAGAGGGGTTATATATCATTTTTCTTATATGTTAGATATTACAATACTAGTCGTTGGAAAATTAAAAGAAAAACACTGGCAAATTGCTTGCGAGAATTATTTAAAACACCTAAAGCCTTATGCGCGAATTAAAATTGAAGAAATAAAAGCGGAGCCGTTTTTAACGGCGACTAAGAATAAAGCAAAAGAACTGGAATCAAAAAAATTGCAGGCATACTTAAATAAAAAAAGTGATTCCCTTATTTTCGTCTTAGCGGAAAAAGGCGAAGAAAGCAATTCTCTTGATTTTGCTAAGAAACTAAAAAATATTTATCATCCGATTATTTTTGTTATCGGTGGTTCGCTTGGCTTTACTCCGGAATTCTTTAAGTCTTATAATAAAATATCTCTTTCAAAGTTAACCTTTCCGCACGAGATGGCGCGGGTTATTTTATTGGAGCAATTATATAGAGCGAGTACAATTATAAATAATAAAGAATATCATTATTAATATGACAGAAAAAATAAGTTTAGAAGAGATAATTAAAGAACTAAATAAATCTGGCGATAAGAAAAGGGCGCTTATTCTTCAACGCTTTTTTAAGACCGGAAAAGGGCAATATGGCGAAGGCGATATTTTTCTTGGGCTTACTGTTCCAAAACAAAGGCTAATTGCCAAGAAATATTCTAGTTTAAACTTTAGAGATTTAACGAAGTTATTAAGAAACAAAATTCATGAATTCCGTTTAGTCGCCCTACTTATTCTAGTACAAAAATATCAAAAAGCGGATAGTCTAGCCGAGAAAGGAAAAATTGTTGATTTTTATTTAAAAAATAAGGCCTATATTAATAATTGGGACCTGGTTGATTTAACGGCGCCAAAAATTCTCGGAGATTATCTATGGCTCAATAAGAAGGGGACAAATATTCTTGATAAATTAGCGCTTTCTAAAAATCTCTGGGACAAAAGAATCGCCATGATTTCAACTTATGCGTTTATTATTAAAGGTGAAGCGAAAGAAGCAATTAGAATCGCCAATAAGCTACTGGCCGACGAGCATGATTTAATTCATAAATCGGTCGGTTGGATGATGCGCGAAATAGGCAAAAGAGTTGACCGGAAAATATTATTGGACTTTTTAGATAAAAACCTGAGAAAAATACCGCGCACCGCTCTTCGTTACGCGATTGAGCATTTAGAGGAGAGTAAGCGTCAGGACTATCTTAAAAAATAAAAGCCTATATTGTTGTTTTGCCGGAAAAACATTATAATAAAATTGATAATAAATAATAATTAACCAATAATCCTATGTTAGAAAATAATCAAAGTTCTTGGAAACAACCACGTTCCATTATTATGTTAGTGTCCCTTATCCTTTTGGCGGGGATAATCGTTACGGCGATAATTCGTGACCGGATAGTTAGTGTTACTTATCGTCAAGTGACCGTTAACGGACAGGGAAAAATTGCTTATAATCCCGATTTGGCAATAGTTACTCTAGGGGTCCAAATTGACAAAGTTGCTAAGCCGGAAGAAGCGCTAAATCAGCTTAACGCCAAGGTAGAAAAAATCCTGAAAGAAATAAAAGCGCTAGGAATTGCGCCAGAAAATATTCAAACTCAGAATTATTCCTTAGCGCCGCAATACGACTTTATTGATAATTCCAATACCGTCGCCGGATATAATGCCAATCAACAGATTACGGTTAAAGTTACTGCCTACGACGCTGATCCGAATAAATTAAATTTGGTTATCGCCGCCGCTTCTAAGGCCGGAGTCAATCAAATTTTAGGCATTAATTTTGAATCTTCTCTAATTAATGATTTAAAGCAACAAGCGAGAATCTTGGCGATTCAAGACGCTAAGTCAAAGAGTAGCGCTCTGGCTAGTGCCGCCGATGTTAAGATTAAAAATATTGTTAGTTGGTGGGAAAATACAATTCAGCCTATGCCTTATTCCTCTTATGATTACGGTAAAGGAGGAATGGGCGGCGGAGCATCTAGTCCGCAAACTCCAAGTGGAAGCCGAGAAGTTATCGTTGAAGTCGGGGTAACTTATAACATAAAATAAACTAAAAAATAAAATAATTCAATTTATGAACGCAAATAGCGATCCCGATTCAAGCCGTAATCAATTATCTTCTAAGACGATTTTGATTATAAATACAAATAGCGCCAATGATCCAATTCATTCCAAAAAATTCTTTATTAAAAAGGCCAAGAGCCTTGGTGCTAGGATTATTGTTTTAGGAAAAGAAGCTAATACTTTCCAACCGGCGGCGGACTATTTTATTAATGCCGATACGCTTAATATAAGCGAGGCGCTTTCCTCTTTAGACAATTTCTTGCAAGAGAACACCGAAATAAAATTAGACGGAGTCGCCACGTTTCTGGAAGACGACGTCTTATTGTGTTCTAAAATTTCCGATCGCTATAAACTAGTCGGCGTCCCCTATAAAGTCGCCAATCGGACCAGAAACAAATTTTTATTCCGCGAATTTTGTTTGCTCAATCATTTGCCGGTCGTTAAGTTTAAGGAGCTTAAGAATATAAAAGACTTAGAAGAAGTAATCGGAACTTTTTCTTTTCCGCTAGTCGTTAAACCGGCTTATGGCGCCGGCAGCGCTTTTGTCGTTAAAGTAAATGACGAAGAAGAGCTTCGCGAGAGTTTTAATTATATAAAAAAAGAAATATCGCCAAAGATTGAATCGGCGCTTAATGACGGTTTGGGAGTTTTTGTTGAAGAATATATTGACGGCGATGAAGTTGATCTTGATATTTTAGTACAGAACGGAAAAATAAAATTCTGCGCGATTTCCGATAATGGTCAGACCAAGGAGCCTTTCTTTATTGAAACTGTCCGGACTACGCCATCAAACCTGCCTCTTAAGAATCAGGCGGAGTTATTGGCGATGGCCGACGAAGCGCTAGAAAAATTGGGTATTTCTAACGGTTGCGTCCATTTTGAAGCTAAATCAACGTCGCGCGGTCCGGTTCCGATTGAAATAAATCTAAGACTTGGCGGCGACGAGGTCTACGCCAGCGTTAAGGCAGCTTGGCATGTTGATTTGATAGAAAACTATCTAAAAATTATTTGCGGAATTTATATTCCAAAGTTTGAATTTAATAATGGGCCATTTGAATATTTGGCGGCGGAAACATTTTCTTCCGATCATTCGGGAATTCTGGTTAATTTAGAGATTGATAAAGATTTGGAAAAAAGAACTTATGTCAAAGAATTTGAATTTGAAAAGAAAATTGGCGATTCAGTTTTGTCGCCCCCGGACGGGTATGAATATTTAGGCTGGATTTTAGTTTCCGGAAACAATCCGCTTGATGCTCAAGATAATCTGCGTGAAGCGAGTAAAGCGATAAGTTACGAAGTTGCTAAATTTCACCCGGCATCTTCTATTGGAAAAACCGCTAGAAAAAATCCTTTTTCCGTTTCGGCGATTAATCGGGAGATAATGAAACGCGGGTCAAAGATTGAAAAAATAAGACGAATGGCGATTTCTAATCAGCGCAATCTTCATATCGGCGTCGCCTGCAACTTATATGATGAAAGTGAGACTGATCAAGAGGCGACAGTAGAAAATGACTTAACTGTTATCGGAAAAGACATTGAAAAAACCCTGCAAGATAGGGGATATCGAGTCAGCTTTTTTGATTTTAACGATTTGTCCAAAGTTTTCAACGATTTAAAAAATAGTGATGTTGATTTGGTTTTCAACGTTTGCGAGCGAGTTAATAATTCAAGTCTTTTAGAACCCCACGTCGCTTCTATTTTTGATGTTTTGCAAATTCCTTATACCGGCTCCAATCCTTTTACCCTCGGGTTATGTATTGATAAAATTAGAGTCAAGAAGCTTTTAACTTATCATAAAATTCCTACTCCGGAATGGGATTATATTTATTCGCTAGAAGATGAAGTTAGGGACGATTTACGTTACCCGCTTATTGTTAAACCGGCTAACACCGATAATTCAATTGGAATAACAAATGATTCGGTCGTCAGAAATGAAAAGGAATTACATCGCCAACTTGAAAAAGTAATTAAAGAAATCGGTCGTCCGGCTTTAATTGAAGAATATATTGACGGCGACGAATACGACGTGCCGATTATCGGGCGTGATGACGATGATTTAAGAATTCTTCCTTTATCCCGCTCAATATTTGACGAATTGCCGTCTGATAAATGGCATATTTATCCCTTTGAGGCCAAATTTACCGATGACCCGGTTTACGATAAGATTATTGTTCAAAGACCGCCAAAAAATATTCCTAAAAAATTGGAAGCCTTGCTCGGCGAAATTGCTCTTGATACTTACCGCATCTTAGATTGTCATGATTACGGTCGAGTAGAAATAAGAGTTGATAAAAATAATAATCCCTACGTTTTAGAGCTTAATCCAAATCCGTCGCTTGATGATGGCGGTTGTTTTACTCGTTCGGCTAAGATGGTCGGGATGGACTACGGGGATTTCCTAGAAGAAATTATTCGTTTAGCGATTAAACGCTATAAAGACAATCCGCCTTATTATCATTTACAGCCGAATGTTCTTTAAAAGATATGATTGAAATTAAAATTGTCAGTGATTTAGAATTGGCTAAAGAAATTTGGAATAAGCTAAGCCCCACAGAATCAATTTATGATTTATGGGATGTTAGGTATTGTTTTTATAAAAATAATCCTCAGCCTCTTTATTTCTATACAATTTTTAACGAAGGAGAGCCGGTTGCGCTTTTGCCTCTTCAGTATAATGAAAAGAAAAACTATCTCGAGTTTTTAGCAGAATTTTTTATTGAGGATAATAGGCCTTTTTTTAAAAAGGGGTATGAGCATTTAATTAGTAACCTCTTTGAAATAAGTTTTCCTTACGCGGTTAAAATATTTGATTTGATGGGGGAGGATGAAATTATTACTTCTTTACCGCTTGAATTCAGAAAAGTATTAGAAGATAATTTTTATATT
>CAYUWA010000013.1:18852-25242 GCA_964448505.1 uncultured Gammaproteobacteria bacterium
CTTCTTTACCGCTTGAAGATTATGTTTATTTTACCGATATAAGCGATTGCAAATGTTTCACAGATTATCTTTTAAAAGCCTTCCCCGATAAGCATCGTCGCCATAATTTCGGAGCATTATTTAAAAATTTAGAAAAAAAACATAAAGTGGAAATCGTTTATGATGATTTTAATGATTTGGAAGCACTCTTTAATTTGAATGTTAAAAGTTTCAACGATGAGTCATATTTAAAGTCGGATAAAGAAAGACAAGATTTTTCTGATTTAATAAAGCTTCCTCTAAAATGGAAAATGGTCACTTTATATATAGATGGCGTTAAGCTTGCGGTTTCTTTAGCAGTTATTTTTAAGAAAGTGTATTTTTATTTAATTTCTGGGGCAGATATTACAACCGTAAAAGATGCATTTAAGTATTTGACAAAGGTTAATTTAGATTTAGCTATCAGCAGCGGCGCTAAAATATTCAATTCTTCTTTAGGCGATTGTAATTGGAAACAGTATTGGCATTTTACTAAATCTCCTAGATATAAATTAGAAAAATAAATTAAAACTTATTAGTATGGCTCATAAAAATATTGAAATTGAAATTCAAGTAAATATTGAAAACGTTCAACCTCTTTTGAATTTTTTAGAATTAAAAGGAATTTTTAAACATGAAGTCAGACAAGTTGATGAATACTTTTCTCCCGCTCACGATGATTTTTTAGCGCTTCGTCCGGTAAGTCGCTGGCTTAGAATACGACAGACGGAGAAGGGCAATTCGTTAAACTATAAGAATTGGCATTTTGAAGCGGATGGTAAAAGTAATTATTGTGATGAGTTTGAAACTAAAATTGAAGATATCGCCTCGACTAAAAAAATATTGGAAGCACTGAATTTTAAAAATATTGTTGTAGTTGATAAGATTAGAAAGATTTGGGAATTTGAAGATTTTGAAATTGCTATTGATTCGGTTAAGGATTTGGGTGAATTTGTTGAAATTGAATATATTGGCAAAGACGAGACCGTTGATCCCAAAAAAGTGACGAAAGAGATGATTTTGTTTTTGAAAAGCTTAGAACTTGGAAAAATTACCAGAAATCATGTCGGCTATCCATTTTTAATGCTCTTCCCGAATGAAGTTGAGTTTGTGATTGAATGAGGCAGTAGAATAAGGTCAGGGATTATCGTTTAGCCGATAATCCGGGTTGACATTTCTCTTAAAATAGTCTATTTTATTAGGGTGAGGTTTTGCCTCTAAAAGCGAAGCCTTTTTATTAACTAATCATCATGCTCCTATGGCTTTTTAGCCTTTTTTTCTTCTCTGGTTTACTAGAGTAGGGGAGCAGACGTAACAAAGAAAAAATATGGTAAAAGTACCTAAAATCGAGGACATGCTTAAAGCGGGCATGCACTTCGGCCATCGTACTAACAGATGGCACCCGAAAATGAAGCAATTTATTTTCACTTCTAAGAATGGGATTTATATTATTGATTTAAAAAAGTCCCAAGAGAAATTAGAAGAAGCTTTAGAGTTTATGTATAAATTAGTAAGCGAAGGGAAAAGTATTCTTTTCGTTGGAACCAAGAATCAGGTTTCCGCACCGCTTAAAGCGATGGCGGAGTTAGTCAAAGAACCTTATATCGTTGGAAAATGGTTGGGCGGATACTTAACCAATTTTATGGTCGTCAAAAAATCCGTTAAAAAATACATGGATTTAATTGAGAAAAGAGAGGGCGGAAAATTAGAAAAATATACCAAGAAAGAAAGATTAAACTTTGATCGTGATATTCAAAAGTTAGAAGTGCGAGTCGGCGGGCTAGTTTCTCTTAATAAATTACCTGACGCTCTTTTTGTTTGGGATATAAAAGAGGAAGAAACTGCGATTAAAGAAGCCAGACAAAAAAATATTCCAATCATCGCTGTTTGTGATACTAATACTAATCCGGAAGAAGTAAATTATCCAATTCCGGCTAACGACGATGCAACTAAGACAATCACTTTAGTTTTAGAAGCGATTAAGAATGCCGTTTTAGACGGCAAGAAAGCTGTTAAATAAAATATAAAAATATGGAACTTATAAAACAATTACGTGAAATGACAGGCGCCGGTATGGTTGATTGTCAAAAGGCTTTAAAAGAATCAAATAATGATTTGGAAAAAGCGGTAGAAATTTTACGAAAAAAGGGGATTGCCAAAGCGGCCAAAAGAACCGATCGCGATACTAATGAGGGTGTTATTAAAGTCGCCGTAAATGATGCTAAGAACGAAGCCTATATTTTAGAGCTTAATTCAGAAACCGATTTCGTTTCTCGCAATGAGAAATTTCAAGATTTTGCCAACCAAGCATTAGAACTAGTTATGAAAAATAAGCCGGCCGATTTAAGCGCTCTTTTAGCTTTACCGATGAGTGTCGGAACAGTTGAGGAAAATCTCGGAAGCCTTAGCGGAACAATCGGTGAAAAAATGGGAATTAAACGTTTTGAGATAATTTCCGGCGCAACCGTTGCCGCTTATTCTCATCTTGGCGGCAGAATGGGTGTTTTAGTTGCTCTTGATCAAGCCGGTAAAGAGGAGGTGGCGATGGACGTTGCGATGCAAGTGGCCGCCGCTAATCCAAAATATATTTTATCTTCCGAAGTTGACTTGGTGGAAATGGAGAAGGAAAAAGAAATTTACAAAGAACAATTAGTTAAGGAAGGTAAGCCGGAAGCGATGGTTGAAAAGATTGTAGAAGGGAAAATGGGTAAATATTATTCCGAGGTTTGTCTTATTGAACAAGAATTTATCAAAGACGATAAGAAAAAAATTAAGGATATCTTAGCCGGTGCTAATGTTCTTAAATTCGTCAGATACTCGCTTTAAACTCTCTATCAATAAATAACGTTTAACACGTTTATAAAATAAATGAAAATAGCCCAAGTACAATTTGCGCCCTGGGATAAGGTTTATAATTTTTCTATTGGACAATTAAGTTTGTCTTTAGGGGATAATGTTATCGTTGATACGGAGCTGGGAACAGAAATGGGAAAAATAGTTTCTTTGTTTAACGATGATAAAATAAAGAATGTTTCTTCCGATAAAGAAGAGCGAACTCTGAAAAATATTATCAGAAAAGCCGATTATGACGACGTTGAGCGGATAAGTTCGCCGGAAAGAAAAAAAGAAATTTTGGATTATTGCGAGGAGATGATTGAAAAGCACGGATTATCAATGAAGTTAGTTGATGTTCATATTTCTCTTGACTCTAGTCGTTTTAATTTTGCTTTTATTTCCGACGGTCGAGTTGATTTTAGAGAATTAGTTAAAGAGCTAGTGGCTCATTTCTCGGTTAATATCCGTTTAACGCAAATTGGAACAAGAGATGAAGCAAAAATTAGCGGCGATTGCGGGCCTTGCGGACGCGGTTTGTGTTGTAAGGAATTCTTATGCGATTTTTCTTCAATTACTTCTGAAATGGCGGAAGCGCAACAAGTTGTCCATCGTGGTAGCGAGAGAATATCGGGGATGTGCGGGCGTTTGATGTGTTGTCTTTCCTATGAATACGAAGGTTATAAAGAAATGGCCGGAAAATTACCGCCAATAGGAACTAAGGTTAATGTTGATGGAGTATCGGGAGTTATCGTTGGACATCATATTCTTAAACAGACGGTTGACGTCAAAATTCCCGGCGAGAAGCCCGGAGACAGAGATATTGTTATTCCGGTTGATATAAATCGCCATAAAAAAGATAAAAAGTAATTGATAAGAATAAAACCGCCGAAAGGGCGGTTTTTTCTAATTTTTTATAAAATATGTTATAATAATAGTGAAATAATTTATTAATATTTTATATTTTATGAAGAAAATAAACCTGGCAATTAATGGTTTTGGCCGTATAGGTCGTGCCGCCTTTAAGGTTATTTTAGACAGTTTTCCCGGTATTAATATCGTCGCTATTAATGACTTGAGCGACCCGGAAACTTTAGCGCATTTGACTCAAAACGATTCTTGCTATGGCCGGTATTCTAAAAAAGTTAACGCTACCAAGGACTCAATCGTTATTGGCGCTAAGAAAATTCCGATTTTGGCGATAAAGAATCCGGCGGAGCTTCCTTGGAAAAAATTAGGAGTTGATATTGTTTTGGAGTGTACCGGACGTTTTAGAACTAAGGAGGAATTGAATCTTCATATTTTAGCCGGTGCGAAGAAAGTTATTCTTTCTGCACCCGCCAAAAAAGGAGGAGTTAAAACTATTGTTTTGGGAGTTAATGAAAATGTTTTAAAAAGTTCTGATAATATTATTTCATGTGCCTCTTGTACGACTAATTGTCTTTCTCCGACAACTGCCGTTATCAAAAACTATTTTGGCATCAAGAAAGCGATTATGACTACGATTCATTCGTATACCGCCGATCAGAATCTAGTTGACGGACCGCACGATGATTTAAGGCGGGCGAGGGCGGCGGCTTTAAATATTGTTCCAACGAGCACCGGAGCAGCTACGGCAACGAGCGAAGTAATTCCGTCTTTAAAAAATAATTTTGATGGATTAGCCGTTCGCGTTCCGACTCCCGTCGGCTCACTGTGTGATACAGTTTATATTTTGAATAAAAAAACAAATATTGAAGCGGTCAATTCGGCTTTTGTTAAGGCCGCTAAAGGTAAGATGAAGGGGATTATTGAGGCTTCTTCAGAAGAACTTGTTTCAAGCGATATTATCGGTAATCCGCACAGCGCCATTGTTGATTTAAAATCAACCATGCTCGTCGGCGGAGATATGTTAAAAGTTATCGCTTGGTATGATAATGAATGGGGCTACTCTAATCGTTTAGTAGAACTTGCTAATTATTTGAAAAAATTTATTAAATAATTTTGTTATAAATGTCTGAGCGGATTGATATCTTAAAGAAAATAGAAAAAGTGGCTTTAGTCGGACGCGGCGGAGCGGCATATCCGACCGCTTTAAAATGGCGGGCAGTCAAAAACGCTTTAAAAAAAGAAAATGACGCCTATATAATTATTAATGGTTCAGAGGGTGAACCGGGAGTTAAAAAAGATGCCTATATTTTGAAAAATCATGGGGCGGAAGTCGTTAATGGTATTAATTTAGCTTGTAAATTTATTGGTGAGAAAAAGGTAGAAAAAATTTATTTTTTTCTGAAATCGGATTACTATAAAAATTATTTAGAGTCTGTAAAAAAAACCTTATCACTTAAAAAATATCTGCCGCTTAGTAAAAAAATAGAATTTTTTATTAAACCGGAAGACGCCGGTTATATCGGAGGGGAAGAGAGCGTTATTTTAAATGTAATTGAAGATGGTGAGTTGACGCCACGTCTTCGTCCGCCTTATCCGACCGAAAAGGGATTATTTAACAAACCGACGCTTATTCATAATATTGAAACGCTTTATAATATAAGTCTGGTTAGTAAAAATGAATATTTAGCTCACCGTTTTTATACAATATCCGGAGCGGTAAAACACCATGGGGTTTTTGATTTGCCGGCTAACTTAAGCATTGAAGAAATACTTTTAAAAACTAAGAATTATCCCGATTTTAAATTCTTCGTCCAAAATGGCGGCGAGGCGAGCGGAGAAGTTTTAAATTCCGGGCAACTAAATGCCCCTGCCGAAGGATCCGGTTCAATTATTGTTTATAACGAGGATAAGACCGATCAGAAGAAATTGTTAAGATTCTGGCTTAATTTTTTTGCCGAAGAAAGTTGCGGAAACTGTACGGCTTGTCGAGAAGGAACTTATCGCTTACGCGAATTAATTGATAGCCCTAAATTCAATCAAGAATTATTTAATGATCTTATTGAAAATTTAGAATTATCTAGTTTATGCGTTCTTGGCTCATCGCTGGCGATTCCCGTAAAAAGCTATTTTAAAAATATAAAAATTTAACAAAAAAATAATTTTAATTTTATGGAAAACATTAATCAACCAGTAGCCGAGGAGAAAGTTCCTCTATCGGCAAAACCTAAGAAACCAAAATTGAGTCCGGCTTTTTCTAATTTTGAGAGTTCGGTCAAGCTTTGGTGGAAAAATTTAGAAAAATTTATCGGTATCTTTCTTTGGGGACTTCTTTATTCACTACTTCCTTTAGTTGTCGTTTTAGCTTTTTTTGGTCTTGGTTATTTCGCCGGACTAATTGGAAACATTGTTTTTACGATTATCGGAGCTCTAATTGCTATTGTCGGAGTCGCCTTGGCGATATATTTTGCCACTCGTTTTTATATTGTCAATTTTTTATTCGTTAAAGAAAATTTTAGCGGAGCTATTTCCGATTTGTATAAAAAAACTCGTTCTTTATTTTGGCCTTATTTCTGGCTTTCTATTTTAAGTTCAGTTTTAATTATTCTCTGGTCACTACTTTTAATAATCCCCGGTATAATTTTCTCCATTTTTTATAGTTTAGCGGCCTAC
>CAYUWA010000014.1:0-5752 GCA_964448505.1 uncultured Gammaproteobacteria bacterium
GTAAAAATTGCCAAAAAGTTAATAAATCGTTTGAATATTTGTTTTATCCTCTAATCTTAGACTTCTTTCTAGGCATCCTTTTTAATTGTTGTTTTTTTACTTGACTAACAATTTTTTTCCCTGACAAGCTTTTATATTCGGCATAGAATTCCCTTACCTTTAAGATTAAAAGTAATAATTTACTTTCATCAGTAGTTAACGGTCTTCTTTTTTGAATATTTAGTAAAATTCTAGTCGAACGGTTCATACGTCTTGAAATCTTTTGGCAAACTCTAATTACCCCGTCATCTCTAATTTGTTTATTAAAGAGACAATATCCGGAAGTATAACGCCGCCAAGCCAAATATGTCAGCATTAGAACGGAAATTATAAGAGAAATAATCGTAACCCAAGTCGCCTGCATGCGACTTCTTTTTAGTTCCTTAATAAGATTTAGATAAAGTTCCGACTGACTTTCGCTTACGTTGAATTTTTTAACTAAGCTTGTTGAGTTGCCGGCGGTATCAATTGCTTCTATTTCTACTTCGTGCGGACCGTAGGCTAGATTATTAAGCGGTAAATTTTCCGTTTCCGGTGTTAAAAGAATAGGAGTTTGATTATCAATTTTCACTTCGTAGCCGGCTAATCCGGATAAATCGTCAACTGAAGAAATATTTAAATTTCTAATATCCATTTCCGAGGTACTAGTGGAATGAGAATGATAAATAATTAATCTATCCAGTTCCGAAAAATCAAATAATGAGGCTTTGGGTAAAGTAAAATTAAATTCTCGGCCTTTTAAGTCAACATTTAAGAAGCGTGGTGGCGTTGTATCAACGTTAAAGCGGTAATGAGCGGTCTTGGTCCAACCTTTTGTGGTCGCAAATTGAATATGTAAATACCAAATACCGTCGGCGACATTTTTTGCTTGATAACTTGAAAAAAGATTTTTAGCGACGAAATCAGGAACGGTTTCCGGACTTTTATCAATAATTAAGCTCACCGCTTTCGCCCCTTTGGGAAGCGTCCAAGAAAAAACCGGATTATTGTCTTTATACCAAGTGGCAGTTTGCGGATGAGATATAGAGTTAACCAATGGAACGCCTAAATCAATAGTTGCCTCCCCTGCTTCTTCTTTTGGTTTATTATCTGACGTTATATTGGCGTTACTAGTCGCTGGGTTTGTATTTGTCTTATTTGCTGTATTGGTTGCCGTCGTTTCTTCTTTTTTTTTCTGCGACGTTAAAAGTAAATTGCGCTCCGCCTGCCGCTTTTAAAATATCGGTGCCCGAACCATCATTAGCGAGAACTTGCGCGTAGGGCAGGCTTAAATTAACTTTTCCTTCTCCTTTAACTTTAAAACTAATCGTTATTATTTTACCGCTTTTTCCGGTAAAGCCAGGATTTAAAGAAACGCCGGAAAGATTAATTAAACCGGTATTATTATTAAAACTCGGTTCTTCCGCCCAGAAATTAATTATTGAACCTTTAGAAATTGAATTGACGCTTAATTTATCTTTCGGATAACTTATTCTCGCCGTTACCGCATTAATCGCTTGATCGCTTGAGGAAACGTATAAAGAAACGGAAAAATTAGCGCCGACCGTATAGGTTCCGGAGCTTGGCGAAAGAGATAAGGAAGCGGCTTGCGCCCAAGCGGCGGAAATAAAAAATATCGCGCCAATAAAAAGCGGCAGGAGAAGAAGGAGAAATTTATTTTTAATTTTAAACATAATTATTTAAAACTTATTTTTGTTGCGAAAAAATTTAAGGGAAAATATAATTAAGCCGATAGAAACCAATATTTGTCCGGCGATTAAAATTATTTTTAGAATTTGGCTTTTCGTTTCTTCAAGAGTCGGATTAATTATAGCAACCTGAAAATTACCTTGCTTATCAACCGCTTTAAGATAAATAAATTGTTTGGTATCGCTTGCTTTAATTATATGCGGACTATTAACTTTTGTCCAAGCGAGGCGTTGGTAATTATTGGTTAGAGTCTTGCTTTTTGCCAGTTCGTAATGGCTAATGCCCGATTGCTTATCTTCGCTTAAAAAAGCAAGATAAAGATTAGAACCGTTTTTATCGCGATTATTATAAATAAGTGGGGTAAATTTTTCGGGCGGAAAACGGTCGGGCGATTCTTGATAAACAAGAGCTCTTCCCGCTTGGCTTTTAATTATTTCGTTATTCTCTACCTTATTTATAACATTTAGAATTTTAGAAACGGAAAGTGTTTTTAATTCCGTCCCCTCGCCGTTATTTAATAAGACAGTCGGCGTTAAAAGATTTATCGCCACTTTTTCGTTATCGGAGGCGCCGATAGTTTTAAAAATTAAAGAAAAAAGGTAGCCCTTATCGCCGCTATAACCGCCGGGAATAAGTCCGCTAAATTTTAGTTGACCGTTAAAGCTTTGCTCAAGCGTCGGTTCTTCTAGCCATAAACTAATAAGCGATCCGCCGCTTTTAACGTCTTCTAGGCTTAATTTATCGCCGGAATAAGTAATACTCCCACTTACCGCGTTTATTTCTGTATCGGGAGCATTAACGAAAATATCAACTTTAAATAAAGTATCGCTTATCGTTTGCTCCGGTCCGTCAATTGAAAAACTGGCCGCCAAAAGACCGGCCGGAAAAATTAGAACGAGAGCGGAAATAATAAATAAGTATTTAATAAAATATTTCATAATTTAAATTAAAATTATCATCAACCCGTCCAATAAAAGGCAAGAATACTAAAATCAATCAGATTAACGACGCCGTCATTATTTAAGTCAACTTTTTTTGCGTCTTCGTTAGTCGCTGTCTTCTTATACCAGAAAGCGGCGATAGAAAAATCAATTAAATTTACCTTAGCGTCGCTATTAATATCGGACTTTTTTTTCATTTCAATAGACGTCGGCGGTTTTATCGCTTCGCTACTTGTCGCGTTTTTTGTATCTTTAGATATATTAAAATTCAAAGCTCGGCTATAATCGCTAACCTCGTCGTTACTTGAGGCACGAGTTTTAAGTTCATGTCCGCCGACCTCTAGTAGTGCCGTATCTAAACTATAGGAATAAATACCATTAGAATTAGCTTCAGTCTTTAAAAATAATTCTTTCTCGGAGTGAACAACGATAGAAACTTGGCTTTCGGGAGTTGTTTGTCCAAAAATACTAACTACTTCCCCGAGTGCAAAATCAGTTTTATTAATTTCCACGGTCGGCGGAATAAAAATACCGCTTAATTGAATAATCGCGCCTTGAGCGACAAAAAGATTAAAAGGTAAAACAGCGGAACGACGATTAGACGAGTCCTCGCTATATATTGAAAAAAGGTGATTTCCCGGCGTTAGGCCTTGTAGAGAAATTTGAAAATTGGCGTTTTTTCCCGAGATAGTTGAGGCAACAAGCTCCCCGTCTCGCAATAGTTTAACAACCCGGCTCGGATAAGCTTTACCGGAAAAAGAAACCGAGGTAACGGGAGCAATCGTTAACCCGGGGTCAATAGCGGCGGCGCCACCAGCTCCTCCTCCACCCCCTCCGCCCGCTCCTCCGGAAGGCGGAGTAGTTGTCCCAGTTTCATTATCATCGTTTGGCGTATCGCAGTTAGGATCATTAGGATAATCAATTTTAGAATCATTATCATTATCTACTCCGTCGGCACATTGCGACGCAGGGGTAATCGTTATTTTAAATTTAGAACCGGGGGCGGCGGAAACGATAAAATAAGAAAATAAAAAAACAATTATAATTAACGGTAAAATATAAAATTGTTTTATTGTAATTTTCATAAATTAATTGGCGGTAACGGTTAAGACTAAATTTAAATTATAGGCGCCGAGCGCTTGCTCTTGAGGAATTTTTTGCGATAAGTCTATTCCCGTAAAATCCCAATAACAGCCGGTAGCCGCCGAAGAATTGGCAGTAAAAAGAGTTATGGCGTTAGCGCTCCCTTCAACAAAAGCGGCAGAAGAACCAAGCGATAAATTAGCGCTTGAACAGCCATTTTTAGGAGAAATTGAGGCAACGCTGGCATCAATGGTTAATTGACCGGCTAAACTATCAGTATCGCCGCCATCAGTACAACCGGGTGTTGTTCCGCTACTATCATTATAGTCGTAATGAATCGAACCTGTTGACCATTTATCAGTCGCGCCACCATTTGCCGCAATACTTAAGGTCCAAGCCGGATTAGTTGAAGCGTTGTCAATTCTAATTTTTTGGTCGGCTGTTCCAAAAATTCCGTTAACAGTTTGACAATTAAAAGCGGTCGCGGAACTGCTCATATTAAGTGAGGGGCTTGAAACACTTACTCCGCTGCCATCAACTATATCCATACTTAAAGAACCGGTTGAGGGTGCTTCAACCCAGCGCGGACTAAGTAGAGCGAAATCAATATCGCCGGCGGTCGCCGTCGTTAAAGTTGTCGCGGTCGTTCTAACGCGGATATTAGCTTTGTTATTAACAGTATCTATATGGTCATCGGCGTTATTTATAAAATAAACGCCGCTGGCAGTAATTGGATCTTGATAAGTATAAGTTGTTAAGGCATTGGTTGTTCCGAAAAGAGTCCAACCGCCGTTGACCGAATTATTTCCGGCAAAGTCTTTGAATCCGCCTTGAGTAGTTAGAGTTGTCGCGTTAGAACGCCAGCGCATTGAATAAGCCATTCCTGCCGCAAAAGAATTGTCGGGCAAAGTAAGGGGGACATCAAGATTAGCAGACGACGCTTGATTCGTATTGGCAAGCGCATTATGGTCATAAGCATAATATGTATGACCGAAAGTTGCGGACTTTGCCTCGCTCGTTACCTGCCAAGTTGAAGGAGAAGCGAGTAAACTATCTAAAGTTCGGGTATTGGCGCAATTAGCGGCAGTACCGGTTCCAAAAGAGATTTCACATTTTGTGGAATCATTATTAACTGAACCGACAATAATATATTGATAGTCAAGACTGATTGAAGTTGTCGCATTAGCCGAACCAAACCAGCCAATACGGACCTCGCCGTTTTGAATATAATTACTAATAGTTTCAGAATAAATAGCGAGCTGTTTAACAACATTAGTTCCGGTCGCGCAGGCATAAGCAGTCGTTAGATTTTCCCAGCCGGAAGTACTAAAATTATATATTTTAGGGGTAACATTAATACCGGTTGCCGAACATAATTGTTCGGCGACATAAACAATAGAATTCATGCCGGTATAGGTTTCAACATTTTTAAAAGAGGTATAAAAAGAAGAAATAGCCGAAGCGGTTCCGGGAACGGTCAGATAGGTTCCGTCATTTCCCGATTGATTGCTTAAAGTTCCGTTAGTTGTATTAATATAGCTTGTTGAAACCGTTCCGCCGCTTAGCTGAGTAAAACCGGCGGGCATATAAACAGGATCTATTATCGTATTTAATTGTAAAAAATTAATACCGTGCGTAACCGCGACTGCGGAAGAAGAATAAGCCCGAATTAATACTCGCTTATTTGAATTAGGAGACACGAAATTTGAAACCGGCGTCGGAACGGTCGTATTACCCGTAGTTGAAGTTGTAAAATAACCGTCGTAAATATGCCAAATATAAGAACCTATTGCCGCCGTTGTTATCCCCGCTTTTTTAATATTAAGCGTTCGCCAACCGCCGCCCGTACATTGAGTATCGGCAATAGCGTCAACATTAGCCGGTGAAACCCAGTCACAAATTTGATATAAACGCGAAAGAGTTGTCCCACCGCTTAACACACTCATCGTTATCTCTAATTTATTAGCCCCATTTAAATTAACCCCGTCTATTATCAATTG
>CAYUWA010000014.1:5764-21744 GCA_964448505.1 uncultured Gammaproteobacteria bacterium
AACCGTTAGTCGCGTTAGAAGTTACCGTCCAATTATAGCCCGGCGAAGTCGTTTCTAAAGCCAATGTTCCCTTCCAAGAACCAGTATTTCCGGTCGCGGCATTAGAAACAATTGTCGCTTCCGTTCCGACTAATAATTGACCGCCGGTAGCGACATGCTGAGTTCTAAGAGTCGGATGAGCCGGTGATTCTTCAATCCAACGAGGCGCCGCTAAAACAAAATCAACATCGTTTGTCGCCCCTGCCCCACCGCTAGTAAGCGAAGAGGCGCTTGATGTTATCCGAACATTAACTTTATTATTTGTCGTATCAAAATAATCATCAACATTAGAAGTAAAATAAACGCCGCTGGCAGTAATCGGGTCTTGATAAGTATAGGTCGTAAGAGTATTAGTTGAACCATAAGCGGTCCAACCGCCGTTTATTGTTGCATTAGCCCCGGAAAAATCCTTAAATTGCATCTGATTAGTTAAACTGGTTGAGTTTGAACGCCAACGATCAGCAAAAGCCAGACCGACTAAAGTCGCATTGGACGGTAAAGTAATCGGAATATCAAGATTAGACGAAATAGCGCCGTTAGTATCGGCACTCGCCGTCATATCATACGCGTAATAAGTATGGCTAAAGGACGCTGATTTATATTCGTTAGTCGCTTGCCAAGTTGAAGGAGAGGCGAGAGTACTATCTAAAGTTCGGGTATTGGCGCAATTAGCGGCGGTACCGGTTCCAAAAGAGATTTCACATTTTGTGGAATCATTATTAACTGAACCGACAATAATATATTGATAGTCAAGACTGATTGAAGTTGTCGCATTAGCCGAACCAAACCAGCCAATACGGACCTCGCCGTTTTGAATATAATTACTAATAGTTTCAGAATAAATAGCGAGCTGTTTAACAATATTAGTTCCGGTCGCGCAGGCATAAGCAGTCGTTAGATTTTCCCAACCGGAAGTACTAAAATTATAAATTTTAGGCGTAACCGTCGGTCCCGTGCCTGAACATAATTGTTCGGCGACATAAACAATAGAATTCATGCCGGTATAGGTTTTAATATTTTTAAAAGAGGTATAAAAAGAAGAAATAGCCGAAGCAGTTCCGGGAACGGTCAGATAGGTTCCGTCATTTCCTGTTTCATTACTTAATGTCCCATTTGTCGTATTAATATAGCTTGTTGAAACCGTTCCGCCCGTCATTTGAGTAAAACCGGCGGGCATATAGATAGGATCTATATAGGCGTTAACCTGAGCAAAATTAAAGTTATGCGTTACCGCAACTGTAGAAGCCGAATAAGCCCGAATTAATACTCGCTTATTTGAATTAGGAGAAACGAAATTTGAAACCGGCGTCGGAACGGTCGTATTACCCGTAGTTGAAGATGTAAAATAACCGTCGTAAATATGCCAAATACGAGTAGCGAGAGCCGCCGTTGTTATCCCTGCTTTTTTAATATTAAGCGTTCGCCAACCGCCGCCCGTACATTGCGTATCGGCAATCGCATCAACATTAGTCGGTGAAACCCAATCACAAATTTGATATAAACGCGAAAGAGTTGTCCCGCCACTCATCGTACTTAAAGTTATCTCTAATTTATTGGCCCCATTTAAATTAACCCCATCTATCATTAATTGTTGATTTAAGCCGTTAGTTGCGTTAGAAGTTACCGTCCAATTAAACCCCGGCGAACTGGTTTCTAATCCTAAGGTTCCCTTCCAAGAACCGGTATTTCCGGTTGTCGCATTAGAAACAATTGTCGCTTCCGTTCCGACTAATAATAAGCCACCGCTTGGATAAAATTGTCCTTGCGCGCCAACTTGTTTAGGAAAAATAATCTCCCGAGGAGAAGCAGAATAATTTGACAAATAAAAATATACCCCTAAAAAAAGGCCGATAACGGATAAAAGAGATAATATTTTTTTACGCATAATAAATTATTCCGCGATAATATCAAGAACTTCCGACGGCGTATCTTGTAAATTAGGAACTGCCGGCTCGTCGGTATTATTAATATCTGTTTCTATTTTCTTCTCTTCCGATAAAATATTTCCTAGATCGTTAAAATCAATTTCTGAATTTAAATCAATAATTGTAATTATAGTTGATTCATCGGTCGTTTTAACGTCAAAAACATGCGGTGTTTGTTTATCTGTAGCCTCGTCCGCAACTTCGCCGGTTCTTTCGCTTACTATCGGCTCTTGAAATTGAAAATTAGCTTCTATTTCTTTATTTAAAGCTAGACTATCGTCTAAACTTTTTTCTTCACTGCTAATTTTATCTTCCAATTTTAATTCGTTGTTTTTATATTTAATTTCCAGATAATCAAAATCAAAAACTAAACCCGATTCGTCCTGTGGGTCTATTGACTGGCTAAAATAATTAGTGGCATTAATATTAAAACCAATTATGGCCATCCCGTCGCCCGTGAGCCAGAAAACATAATTATCTTTTAAAGCCAAGGGACCGTCTGTTTTTATTGAGTCGCTAGTATCAATTCTCTTCCAAGAAATTCCATCCTCGCGATTATAAAGCCAAAGAGCGTATTCTTCGCTTTTTTTATCGCGAAGGAGCATTACGCTATAATTATCATTACTTTTTAGGGAAATTATTTCATTATTTTCAAAATTCGGTTTCGTTTCTTCACCTTTTTTTTCATATTCAATCGCTAAAACCATCCCATCAAGATAAACCGGTTTATTGAGTCCGGCGGATTCTATAGAAAAGCGCAGTTGGGAAAGGTCTTCTGAACCGGAAAGCGCTAATTCAAATTTAGAAAAATCAATTTTCTTTACTTCGGTGAGCGTTTGCCAATCGGTTTCGTTAAAAGAGTAGCGGATAATAAAATAATTTTCTGAATTATCGGGTTCGCTATTTAAAGTCGTGGTGCTTGAATCCGAAGATGCAGCGTCTTCTGTTAATAAAGCATCCTCTTCCTCAGGCAGTTCTACGTTTAAACCGTCATCTATAAAAGTATTTATAATTTCCGTGTTTGCATTTTCTGGATTAATAGAGTTTATTTCTTCAATTATCGGAGTTTCACTGTTTGAAGCTTCAGTTAACTGTACAGGGCTAGGGTTTTCTATAATTGGTACTGCTTCTTCCTCAGAAGCCAAAGCGAAACTGCTTAAAAACGGTCTTAAAAAAACAGAAACTTCTTTTTTTTCATCTTTTTCCTCTACTTCCAGCGGTACTTCATTATTTATAGGTGTTTCGCTATCTTCTATTGTCTCTTCTATATTTTCTGCCCAAATTAACTGTAAGCTAACTTTCTTAATATTAATATCGTCTTTTTTTTCCCCGTCAAACCCTCCGCAAAGTAATTGACGCGTCCCGCCTTCGTAAAAAGCGGAATTTTCATTATTAAATTTATCAGCCGAAGCAGAATCGCTAAGTTCCGGTTGTCCCTGCGCTTTATCCGGATTTTGAAAATTACCTAGGCAAATACTTGGATAAAGATAGGCGGTTTCTGCTTCAGACTTTAAAATCGGTTTTAAGATAAAATAAGCGGCGAGCAAAAAGAAAAAGACCGCCAAGCATAGAACTGCAGTCTTTTTTCTATATATAAACCAAGATTTAATAGTCTTTTTATAAACCATAGTAGACTTTTATGAAAGGCCGGAATACACAGGCTTGATTTATAAATTATCTTCTTTTTCTTCTGAAGAATAGTATTTTTACGAGAACAATTAAAACAAGTAGTATCGCTAATTCAATAATTAAAGCTTGGGTTGTCGGGAAAGAAAAGAACCAAGCACTTGGACCTATTAAAGAAACCAGTTTTTCGTTACTGTTTTTACCAACTTGGGCGTCTAAACTCTTATCGTACTCAACAACAAATGAAGATTTATACCAACCGCCCCAAAAAGGTTTAGCAAGTTCAAAATTCCATTCCGAAGTTTGTCCTCTTAAAATCGGGTATTGGCCGCCGTTTTCTTGAAGTTTTTTGCCAAAGAAATATTCTGTTGTAACTTTAACATTGGCATCAATAGAAACATTACCAAGGTTTTTTACTCTTGGAATCAAGAAAAAAGTATTTTCATTCTTTGGCGTAATCTTATAATCAACTATTTCCAAGTTTCTTTTTACTTCACCTGGAACTAAAGTTACGACGCGCAAACCGGTTCTGAAACTAAGTTGAACACCGGAGCCCTGCGCCGCTTCTTTCTTTTCTTGAACAACGATACAAGCATTATGTTCACCGACACTCGCGCTTTCTGGCATTAAAACTTTAAATGGAATAACTTCATTTGTCATTGAATCAAGGGTAACTTCTTGTTTTTCAAGATTTATCCAAGTCCCTAAATCAACTTTCGGATCAACCGCTTGAGCACAAGCGAAGGCTCCGCCGGTTGAGGTTACTGAATCGACCGCATAAACCAAAAGAGTTTTAGTTTCAGCAGTATTATTTATAACTCTTACCCCATCCTCTTTAGTCTCCCCGGGATTAAGCGTATAAATAAAAATTGATTCCGTTCTTGGGTTATCCGCTTGCGGATTAGCCGGACGACCGCCAATTCCTCCATATTCAACCGCCGCAACCGGTAAAGCCAGTAAGAGAAGAAAGAACGAGGCGATTAAAAATTTTGTTGCCTTCATAAATTAATAATGAATAATTAAAGGGCGGTCGCGGTTAAAGTCAAATTAATAGAGTAAGCATCGGCGGCAGTTTCCGCTGGAATAGTTTGGCTTAATCCGATACCGGTAAAATATCCGCGCCAGATATCAGCTGAACCGGCGGCGGCACTAACTAAAGTAACGGGCGTAGCGGCGGCAAAAGAAGCCTGTGTTCCTAAGGTAATTCCAGTCACGCTTGATCCGGAATAATCGGTAGTAATTGAACCAGCGGCTGGGTTAACAGTTAATTGTCCCCCAAAAGTATCGGTATCTCCATCGGTACAACCGCTTCCGCCGGCATCGTTAAAATCAAATTTCTTTGTTGCTCCGGTATTAGCCCAAAGCGCGCTTGCTCCTGCAGTCGCACCGAGGCTCAAAGTCCAACCTGAGTCGGCTCCATCTGGATTATCAACGTAAATTCTTTCTGAAGCAGTTCCAAATGTTCCGGTTGAAGCACTACCTCCCGATTGGCAATCAAAAGAGAAAGTTTTAGCGCTCATAGCAACTGCCGGAGAGGCAACCGCTGTTGAAGCATTGCTTCTAATATCGGTTCCGAGAGTCCCGGGATTGATTGTTTGGCTAAAGGTTGAATTTCCTGCCGCTAGAACTAATTGATAGCCGACGACCGAAAAAACCATCAGTCCCCCTAAAACTAGAGAAACAAAAATCTTTGATTGTTTTGTCATAAAATAATTTAAGTTTGTTAATAATTAATTATAAAAAAATTATAACATATTAATAAAATACCGACAAGGAAAAAATAAAAAAAAGACTATTTTCTAAACGTTGAAAATAGTCTAAATGCTCTCCGAAGATTGGTCGTCTTATTTGAACATGCCGTTCCAGCCGACGACATAATTCCCACACTTTGGAGCCCTACTGGCTCTCAAATTTTTCTTTCTATTTTTCTTTTGGGCTTTTGTCTCAAAGCCCACAAAACTTCTTGACCTCGTAGGACGGTATGTCTTACGATGGTTACTACTAGCCGAAATTGATTCGGCGCAAGAAGTAAAAGAAAAAACTAAAATATAAAAAATTATTTTTTTCATTTTTTATTATTTTGTTTGACATTTTGAACTAATTACCAATATTACCAGATTGCTTGATAACCTTAGTAATTAGCTCAAAATAACCATATTTTTAAAGTACTAATTAAATTATTATATCATATTATTATAAATTAGTCAATAGACGCTGAAAAGAAGTTGTAAATTCGAGAAAAAATAAAAAATATTTAAAAAAAGACTATTTCTGGGTGAGGAAAATAGTCTTAAAAGGATTTGTCCGAAAAAACTTTTTTATCAGTTTTTTCAGATGGATTTTTTTGCTGGCGTAGTTCATCGTCATACTTTTCGCAGTATCTTTCAATACGTGGACCCAAGTAGCGAGAAATGACGCCCAAGACGACAAAGATAATAATGGCTATTATCATTGCCTTCTGCGATATTTCTTTTTCAAAATGACCTGGAAAAAAGATGTCAATTAATAAAATAATAGCTGTCACAATCGCCATAAAGAAAAGAACACCGCTAAGCCCTAGCTCTTGGTTTTTCATTTTTTAAGAATCTACTTTCAAACTACCACTCAATAAAAATTAAGTCAATTCCCTTCCAAATATTTTTAAACACTTTATTTAGAATCCTATAATTTGGTCAATAATCAAAACAATCCCGGCTCCAAAGAGACAGCCGGCCATTTTCCCGACCGCGGATTTAAGCATGGTTCTTTCTTCGGAAATCATCTTTTCTCTTAGCTTCTCAGCCGCTTGTCCTTCAAAAATTCCGGCAATGCCGTCAGTAATCGCATTACCAACTACTCCGCCTAAAATCGCTCCGGTAGTTCCGGCGAAATGTCCGCCAAAAATTGCCAAAATCGCCAATATTCCATTATCAATCATCCCAAAAAAGATATCGGGAATAATTGAGCGTGGTTTAATTTTAAACGGTAAAAGCGAAACTACACAAAGTAAAGATAGAACGACCATAACATAGCCCATCCATTGTGCGTGGCTAACTAAATAAATACTCACGGCGCCGATAACAATACAAAGACCGATAATATTGAAAATAGAAAGTAAAAATTTTTGTCGCATAAAGTTTATAATAGTATAATCAACTCCTTCTTCTGACCCAATTAATAAGAAACAAAACCCCGATAATAAATGCCGGGACTGCAATAATTAAGGGATAAAAAAGCATGTACCATTCAAAAGGACCTTTAAGAATACTATTTAAGATCAAAAACGAGTATCCTAGTCCAGCTAAATTTCATATTTCCAGGAAATAATTAAAGTAATTAGCAGAATTAGCGCCGGGATATTATGAATAAATAATCCCTTTATCGTTTCCCAGAACCCAAAACCCATACCGAAAATATCAAAAGAAAAAAGCATTAGAAAAAGTATGAAAACTATAGACAAGATTCTCGGCGTCCAAAAAATAAACCTATTGATTTTTTTCATATATTTTAAGTTGATAAAAATATTATATCATTTTTAAAGCTTTCTTTATAGATAGTAAAAAAAGATAATAAAAATAGACTATTACTAGTCTATTTTTATAGATCAAAAGTAAAAAGAGTAGCACAGACGTGCTATTTTAAAAATTATACTTTTTTCAATCCTTCAATAACAAAATCAATATCCTTATCTCCGCGACCTGATAAATTTACAATAATAATATTATCGGAACTTAATTTTGGCGCTAGTTTAATCGCTTGCGCAAGAGCATGGGCGCTTTCTAGAGCCGGTATTATTCCCTCAATTTTCGCTAAAATCTGAAAGGCTTCCAAAGCTTCTTGGTCATTTATCGTTTCATACGTAACACGATTTATGTCTTTCAGATTTGAATGAACCGGTCCGACGCCTGGATAATCGAGTCCGGAAGCGATTGAGTGAACCGGGAGAGGCTCGCCATATTCGTCTTGAAGCAAATATGTAAACATCCCGTGAATATTTCCTGGTTGGCCGAGGCTTAAAGTCGCCGCGTGTTCGCCGGCCTTAAAACTTTTGCCGCTCGGTTCAACGCCAATCATTTTAATCTTTTCATCATCTAAAAACTCATGAAATAAACCGATAGCGTTTGAACCACCGCCAACACAAGCGATTAAATAATCAGGCAGTCTTCCCTCCTGTTCTAAAATTTGGACTCTCGCTTCGCGTCCGATAACCGACTGAAAATCTCTAACCATCATTGGAAAAGGATGCGGACCAACCACTGAACCAATACCGAAGAAAATGTTTTGCGGATCTTTGGTAAATGCTTCAAACGCACTATCAACAGCTTCTTTTAAAGAGCGACCGCCTGATTTAACGCTGATAACCTTAGCGCCTAAGAGTTTCATTCTAATAACGTTAGGACTTTGTTTGAGAATATCTATTTCACCCATATGGATTTCACAAGCTAACCCGACTAATGCCGCCGCTGTCGCTAAAGCAACGCCATGTTGTCCGGCTCCAGTTTCCGCAATTAATTTAGTCTTCCCCATTCTTTTTGCTAATAATGCTTCTCCGAGAGTATGATTTATCTTATGCGCTCCGGTATGGTTTAAGTCCTCGCGTTTTAAATAAATTTTAGCGCCGCCTAATTTTTCCGTTAAGCGCTTAGCATAATATAAGGGTGAAGGACGACCGACATAATTTTTCAGTAAATTTTCATATTCTACTCGAAAATCAGGATCGGCTTGCGCTTCTTGATAGGCGACGGCAATTTCATCGAAAATCGGCTTTAAAGCTTCAGGAATAATTTGTCCGCCATATTCTCCGAAATAACCTTGTTTATTTGGACTTAATTTTAATGAATTGTTCATATATTTTTTATAATTTGATTAATAATAAAACTCTAACGATTTATAATTGTCGCCAAGTTTCCGTCGTTCGGTTAAAGAAATAATAATGATTCATAAATTATAATAAAAAACTACCCATTCTATATATCGGGTAGTTTTTAAAAATAAATTTCAAACAAAAAACCAGCTACCCGATATTGCGGGTAGTCCACCAAATTTGATTTACTGTTTGTAATTTATTTAAAATCATACAAGTATTTTTCCTACTTAATCATAGTTTAACAAAGAATGATCGTTTTATCAAGACGTCCGATGACATCTTCTAAAACACTGAAAAAAGGATAGAGCTGATATTAAGCAATATCTAAAGAACTTATCAAAAAAGGATTTAAAATATCCTTTTTTTAGTACTCGCCCTGCGGTTGAAATACTAAAGATATCATCGTAACTTTTTTTAATAATGATTATTTACAAGCATACCGGGATTATCAAGTGTTGGACGAATTGAGTCAGCTTCTCCGATTTTAGGGCTACTAATATCAAAAACATATTTTGCATCGCCTTGAGTAGCATTAGTACAACCCGCACTTTTTCTCGTTCCAAAATTATCATGCCAATATGTTCCGTGAATTGAATAAGAATTATAATAATACATAACCCAAGGCACGTCAGCTAAATCGTATTGATGATGAATCGTGCCGACGGGACTTTTCATTCCATCTTTTTTATACTTTAACCAAACATTATAAGTTCCAATTACCGTTGGCGTATCGCTAATCCCTGTTGAAATATAGGTCGCCATAACAAGCTGGTCATATTTATATAGAGCCATAACCATAGTTCCAAGATTAACATCAACCCAGTATTCATCAACGTTGACTTGTTTTGGTAAAATTAACTTGTCGGCGACCGCCGGTTGCGCGATTGCGCTAACATATTCCGAGTCAACATAAGCGCCGGGATACTGACCGCCATCAATCTGATACCAAATTCGGCCATCTCCTTTTTTAATACTAAGCACTTTAACTCGGTTACTTGTATTAAATTTACCTAAGACTTTAGCCTCACTTTTAGGTTCAGCTAGTACGGAAACATAGTCGTTATTAATCCGACCCCAAAATCCTAAATATTGCCACTCTCGGTTTGTTTCCTGTCCGAAATTATCTAAAATTATTTTTCCTGTTGGTATAGTTTTTAAATCATCCGGCGTTATACCAAGCGCATACTGGCGCATTATATTATAGGCATCGGCCGCTTTTTCAAGATAGTTAAATGAGTTATCAAGCGGATTTATATAATATGCTCGCCCCTTATCTTCGGTCTTTAATAATATTAGTCCCTTGAGACGATCCGGCGTACTGCTTGCAACTTCACTAAATTTACTATTTGATATACCTAGCGATAAATTTCGCATTATTGTATAGGCGTCTTCCGGTCGGCCCAGATAATAACGATGTAAGTCACCGGGGTAAACATACCAAGCTTCCCCGTTATTGCTAACATCTAATAATATGCGTCCGCTTAATTTATTTGAGAGATTATTTTCCGGAAAAGCAAAAACCGGATAAGCCATAAACAAAACAAAAAAGACGCTTGTTAAACTTAATTTTAGTAACATCATAAATATTTTTAAAAGAGTTTTTGTTTTAAGGAAGAAGGTCGGTAAATATAACCAATCTTTTAGTATAACTTTTTTTAGCCTTATTCCAAACGCCGGCGCAGGTAATTAAATTAAGGTGTGTTCCGGTCTCTGATGAAAAGATGGCCGTAGCGTCTGCATCGCTTTTATAAGTGCGAATTTCTCGCACGACAAAGCTTATTGTTTTGCCTTGGCTATTTTTCACATACATTTTATCTCCGGGCTTTAATTTATTTAAATTTTTAAAGGCCGCCTTTAGCCGACCATACCAATCGAGGTGTCCTGCTATAACCGCGCTACCCTCTTCTCCAGGTTTTGGGCCAAGGTTGAACCAGGCTACATTTCCAATATTTTTAGGCACGCCCATCGCCCCTTGAGACGTCATTCCGACTGATTCAATAGCGGTATCAATTTTGAGCGTGGGAATAGTCAAACGCAAGGGCGTATTTAGGGGTACGCTAATTTTAACAGGTGATGACGCTACTGTTTTCTCCGAAAAAGTAATTTGCGGATATATAAACAACAAAAGGCCGAAGACTAACCCAAAAGTTATTATCCGCGGCCATTTTTGTTTCAAGTAATCTTTCATTAGTAAGTCTTTTTTTTACGAACTACATATAATAAGAATAAAGAAGTCGCAACCCCTAAGGAGACAATAAGCAAAATCGTATTAATATTATTAGAACTAAAACCGGTATTGGGTAATTTAGGTACTATTACTGTAGCGCCAACTGCCGCCACATTAACTGTCGCTAAAGCATAATCAATAGCGGTTAAGCCGTTAGCACTACCAAGCGCTTTAACCGTATTAACAGTTACGCTAGTTATAGACATTTTACATGTATAAACCCAATTTTCATTAGTATCTAATAATCCATTATTATTTATATCACCAGTCGCGCTAGAAATCGCC
Organism: uncultured Gammaproteobacteria bacterium; assembly: GCA_964448505.1. GTDB lineage: Bacteria > Patescibacteriota > Patescibacteriia > Patescibacteriales > UBA12465 > UBA12465. Next base: position 16,713 of record CAYUWA010000014.1, read on the forward strand.
GAGCATTTATCATCACTAATATTAACATCATGCAAGGCTACTGTGCCCGGGTTAGTGACATTATAAGTATAAGTTACTATTGCGCCTTTAGCCGGTACGATAAACACATTAGGTTTTTTTACTACATGAATTAATGGTGCAGGTAATGGTTCGCCAACAACTACTGTGGCATTGGCAATGTCCACTGCTGATAGGCCTCCGTAGTCATAACCGATAACGGTAGCAGTATTGGTAGTAGTTTGACTAATGGTAGTCTGACAAGTATAGGTCCAGGTTTCACTGGTTTCCAATAATTTATTACTATTACTATCACCGGAAATAAAGTTAACAGTCGCACATTTATTGTCCGTGACTTTTATATCTCTCATGGTCACTGTCCCAATGTTGTTTACTTTGTAAGTATATGTAACTGATCCAGGGCCAGACGGCAAGGCTAAGGGAGCTGGAACTTTAGTGATAGAAATTAATGGGGGTACGCGAGGGACAATCTGTCCACTTCCTCCTCCGCCACTTGGCACATTATCATCATTAGTAATCGTACATAATTTGATATCACCGCTCGCTAAAGTAATAACACCGGCAGAACTACAATCTCCGCCCCATGAACTGGCCGTATAACCGCTAGTATTAGTTTCGGTAATGGTATAAGTACCGGGAGTAAAAGTTGTAACTGTGGCGCTAGTAACCGCAGTCGCTCCAACAAATAATGGAAAATCGGACACTGCTTTAGCTCCACTATTATTATTGACGACAGTTTTAACTATTGTCAGTGTTGGATCTGGTGCGGTACAAGTCGGCGCAGTAATAGTATCAACGTCAGTAGAAACAGTTCCTCCAAAAGCTAGTGCTCTACCGACCCAAGTTACAGTACTGCCAATAGTTATACCGGCACTAGAAATATTAGTTCCTTTAAAAATAGAATTTGCCCCTAAGGTAGTAGCGGCACCGGGAGTCCAAAAGACATCGCAGGCCGAGGAACCGGTTAAGGCAACAATAGATCCGCTAGAAGTAGTTAAAGCTCCGGTGCTACGGAAAATATAAGTTCCCGCGCCGTTAAGAGTAATAGTACCACCTCCGCCAATAGTAACGGCTCCAGTAACGCAATATACGCCCGGGGTATAAACACCAACCGGACCATGAGTAACATCGGAAGCTAAATCAATAGCTCCGGCGGCAAAACTATAAGTACAGTCCTGACTATTTAAGGCACCTAAGGTTGATGCTTGAGCTGTTCCGGCAGCACTATAAGTAGCGTCGGCGACGTGAACCGTACCGGTTACGGTTGGAGTAACACCGGTAGTATATCCTAAATCTCCGTTAATAGTTGTGGCACCGCTATTGGTATAAGTGCTAGATAATATACCAAAACTCGTGGCGAGACCCAAGCCGGGTGAAGTCGCCGCTTGAGCACTAGCTCCGACCATAAAAGCAGGAATCAGTAGAGATAGTAAATATAATTTATTAAATTTTTTCATATAATTTTTATTATTTTTCTAAGTAATCTCAAAATTCGACCTTTATTGAGATGATGATTTAATTAATATTCTAATACGCCCGATATATTAAAGCCTTTCATATTTTTTCTAATTCCAGATATTTTTTTATATGTTGACTGAAGTTGACTTTTATTTTTTAATAAGATATTCTCTAATTGAGTTCAAAAATTTTTTATACTAGTAAAGTTTTACCAGTAAAATAGTTATATTACTATTTTACTACATTATTTAGCATAATGTCAATCATATGTCAGGAATCACAGTCTCTATCGCTAGAAACATAAAAAAATACCGCTCTAAACACGGGGTATCTCAAGACAAGCTTTCTAAATTAGCAGGCATTACTTTGCATACAATTGCTAAAATAGAATCCGGTTCTACGCTTGATCCTCGAGTAGTAACCCTCAAAAGAATTGCGGATGCGCTAGAATGTAAAATAGACGATCTCTTAAAATAATTTTTTTAACGAAGTTAACTCACTTCCCTTTCGCTTAATCAAAAAACGTGCCATATGGCACGTTTTTTTCGCTCGCTCCGAGTCTCAGACAAAGCTCGAAATAGTGTGGGTAATAATAGATAGGATTTAATACTATACGTCAGCCTTAATATTTATAAACGGAAATACATCTGATTTCACTAAAATTCTTTGCAAGCTAGTTCTGCCTATTAGGCCTTGAGATGGTTTAGTATTTTTACTTTTATCACTCTCATCTATAATAATAGAAAAACCGACATATTCTACTTTTTTCTTAAATCGTTTAGTGACAATATCAATAGCCGGAATAAGATCGGTATCAGAACTTATTAAAATAGCCGAATCATATCTATCATCCATAGCTCCGATTATCATATCAGTCGCCAGTTTAACATCAATGCCTTTTTCTCGTTTGCGATTAATTTCAATACACGTGATTCCCTTGCCTAAAATATTCTTATAATCAATAGTTCGTTCATCAATAATTATCTTCTCCAGTCTATTGCGAAGTTTACTAGTTTTAATCTGCCATTTTTTCGCTTCTAGGGTAGAAAATAGGGCGGTCTGTTTAGCCATGGCTTGTTTACTATATTCATCGCCCTCTTTCTCTCTGACCGTACCAATATAAAATCTTTTCCCCAATTCCGTTATTTCTCTATCAGCTACTAAAAAATCAATGAATTCTTCAAAAGAAAAGTCTAGCTCTTTAATGTCTAGCTTTTTTAAAACTAAGTGATGGAAATTACCTCCATCAATAAATATTTGCACTCTTTCCTTTTGGTCCATATTGGAGATAATAGCACGAATAAAAAAATCCTGCACACCACCCCCGAAGGGGCAGGCACAGGAGACTTTATGTATATATCTTACACCCTTTACTGTTTTATGTCAACAAAAAATTTGGTTCTAAAAAAATGTTTAATATTAGTCTGTTTTCTCCAATGCTCCGCTTCCGCGTCGCTCACTTGTCCTGGGTTGGCGCCCCGCCTTAGGCGGGTCGACGCTCGTCTAAATTCTCGCCGCTCGAAATAGCGGCTCAAATTTGTCTTGCCCTGCCTACCGGCAGGCAGGTTCCAACCTGTTCTCATCCCTAACGCAAAGCACTCAAGTGCTTTGCTTCCCCTTCGCTCGTATCAAAAAATCCGCCAAAAAGGCGGATTTTTTTCACTCGCTCGGGGATAGGGATTCGAACCCCAATAGCCAGGACCAAAACCTGGAGTCCTACCGTTAGACGATCCCCGAATACTTATTTAATTTTTTCCCAACTTTCTATCTGACCTTTTACTTTTTTAAATACTGGATTTAGTTCTATGTCTTTAACTTTTTTAAACTTGTTATAAATTGACTCGTCCCGAATCTTTAATTTCCTTAGTAGATGATTAAACTCGTAAACAATTTGCTCCGAATTAATTTTTATTTTATTATTTAATCCGTTTATTACACCGATTTTTTTCTTATTAAATTTATAACCTCTATTCTCTGCCTCCTGAAAAATACTAAAAAGATAATTGTTGATTTGCTTATTCTTCTTAAATCGTTCAAGCTGGGGATGATTTTTATAGCCTTTAGTTTTCCCAGCCAAAACTTTTTTCGCCAAGAGCGCTTCCCGCCAAAGAGCGACAAGCCCTATCCTGTCCAAGTATTTAGGATTAAGGCTCCAAAGTCGCATATAATTGAAATATTAATCTATCTTGGGCCTCATCAGCGGAAATATCTGACATTCTCTTACCGTTTTATCCATTAAGAAACTAAATAGACGTTCGCTAAAACCAAAACCGCAAGTCGGTGGCATTCCATATTCCAAAGCTTCAACGAAATCGTAATCATGTTCTTGCGCTTCTTCGTCGCCCGCTTCTTTTAATTTCTGTTGGTCTTCAAAACGCGAGTTTTGGTCTATCGGATTATTTAATTCGCTATACCCGTTACCGATTTCCGAACCGGCTAAAATTATTTGAAATCTTTGCGCGAGCGCCTCGTTATTTTCATCGCGCTTAGCGAGTGGCGAAACGGCGATTGGCGTCCCAACTAAAAATCCCGGTCCGGCAATTTGCTTGCGGCAATATTTCCAAAGATTATCAATTGCTCTAGTAATATTAAACCCTTTCTTGTCATAATTAACTTTCAATTCTTCAAGTTTAGAGACTATTTCTTTTTCGCTCGCCGTTAAAACATCAATACCCGTCATTTTCTTAACCGTTTCCCGATAATCGTAAATTTCCCATTTCTTATTTAAGTCAACTTCAAAATTCTTAATTTTAAATTTAAGCGTCCCGAAAGTTTCTTGGGCGATATATTTATACATTTCTTCGGTTAAAGCCATCCCCATCTTATAATCGGCGTAAGCCCAATAAAATTCCATTTGAGTATAATCTTGCAAATGTTCTGCGTCCATTCCTTCGTTTCTAAATTGACGGCCGATTTCAAAAGTTTTTTCTAGTCCCGCAACCATCAGTTTCTTTTGCCAAAGCTCGCCCATTGATATTCTTAAATATACGTCAATATCTAAAGCGTTATGATGAGTGGCAAAAGGTTTAGCGTCGGCACCGCCCGCCATAGTTTCTAAGACCGGCGTTTCTACTTCAATAAATCCTCTCTCAAGCAAAAAGGTTCTGGTCGCTTGCCAGAATTTTGCCCGACGCAAAACCATTTCTCTTGTTTCTTTGTTTAGTAAAATATCTAGATATCTTTTGCGGAAAAGCTCGTCTTCGTCTTTTAAACCATACCAAGAATCCGGAATCGGACGAAGCGCTTTAGTTAAAAGACTCCACTCTTTTACCATAATGCTATTTTCGCCCTTATGCGTTAGAAAACATGAACCGTTTACTTGAATAAAATCGCCGTTATCAATTAATTTAATAAATCTTTTATAAGACTCGTCGCCTAATTCTTTTTTTGACAAAGCAATTTGAATATTGGCGCTAGCGTCTTCAAGGTTAGCAAAAGTTAAATTACCGTGGCTTCTTATACTTCTCAAGCGTCCAACCAGATTAAATAAAGTATTCTCTTTTTCTAAAACAGAAAATTTTTCTAAAACTTCCGCGACTGGATAATCGCGCTTAGC
>CAYUWA010000014.1:21805-25027 GCA_964448505.1 uncultured Gammaproteobacteria bacterium
ATTAACGCCGGCTTTAATAAGCTCATCTAGCTTTTTCAAGCGGTCGGCGCGTTCGCTTACTTTTTCGTTTACTTCATTTTGAGAAGACATATTTTTAAATCTTAACTCTTAAACAATTTTGGTTATTTTATATTTAACTAAACCGCGAGGAGTTTCTACCTCAACCGTATCCCCTTTTTTCTTATGCAAAAAAGCAACTCCGAGAGGCGATTCATTTGAAATCTTACCGTTAATCGGATCCGCCTCGTTAAAACTAACGATAGTATATTCCTTTTCTTTCCCGTCGCTTGTAACCGTTACCTTAGCGCCCATAACGACCGTTTCGTGCGAACCGTTATCTTGAACGACCGTTACATTCTTAATTGTATTAGTTAAATCAATAATCCTTCCCTCATTTAACGCCTGGGCGTCTTTAGCTTCGCTATACTCGGCATTCTCGCTTAAATCTCCTAATTCCTTAGCCCTTTCAATCCTTTCGGCAATTTCCTTTCTTCTAGTCATAGTCAAGAAAGTAAGCTCGTCTTTCAGTTTATCGTAGCCTTCTTGAGAAATTATTTGATCATTCATAGATTTATTTTTTTACAAATTAATTATGTTTAATATACTCTATCTTTTGAAATTAAACAAGAGGAAAGGAGCAAAAAACCGATACCAAGCGGATGATTTAAATACGGGGTAAAGATACTGACCAGGGCTAAAAATAATAGACCAAAGCTTAAACCTAAGTTCAGGTAATCAAGTTTTTCCCTCCTGAGAAGAACTGGTCCGATTATCTTAAAAAATAAAAACAAATAAGCCACTAATCCGAGTAAACCGATTTTCAAAATAATATCCAAGTAGCCCCATTCAAAGGCATAAGTAGAATACTCGCCGCTCGGATTTTTTTTTAAAACCCGCGGGTCGCTGGAAAGATAAGTTAAAGTTTTCCCGTACCCTTTTCCGAAAAACGGCTCTTTAATTATTTCTTTAATTAAAATCGGCACTTGCGACCAACGTGAAGAAATCGCCGCTTCGTTTCCGTCGCTTATCCGACCGATAAAATCTGCCTTGAAAGCTCCCGGCGAGGGATATGGAAAAACAGCGACCGAATAAAGAATGACAAAAGAAAGAAGCGCACTGGAAAATAACCAAAAAATAAGCGTCGGCAGTTTTCTAAAAGAATAGAAAATCCAAACCAGAATTAAGGAAATAAATAAAGCCAATAAAAGCGCGACCCAAAAACTTCTGGAAAAAGAAATCAAAACCGTAGAAAGAAAAAGAGCGCCAATAATTATAGATCCAATATTATTCTTCTTAAAAAATTCTTTAATTTTAAAATCAATCACCCGGCGCCAAAATAGAATCAAGAAGCCGATAGCCGGAAAGATTTGCGCTTGTAAAAAAATTCGCGGCCAACCGCTGGCCGTTGCCGTCATTTCCCCGATTAAGTTACGACGCAACCATAAATAAATATCGGGCGCAAAACTTAAATTATGAGAAAAAACAAAAAGCAAAAAGAGCGTCTTTAGACTAATAAATATAAGTGAAGCGGAAAAGATTATTTTTAAGCGTTCTATCGTTTTTTTGTCTCCGGGAAAATAGACGGTAATAATCGGAAAAAGTAAGAGGAAATAAAGCCAAGCATTAAAATCGGCAAAGATAAGATTAAAATTATAGCCCCGGAAAAATCCATTTAATAATCCCAAGGCGATAAAAATAAATAGAATTAAAAAATACTTTAGCAATCTAAATTCTTTAATCGCTTTTAGGTATCGGCTCTCCCTTTTTTGTCTAATAAGTTGAATTAAAAATTTAACGATAAAAACCGCCATAATAATTGCCCAAAGAGCAATTCTAAAAGAAAGCTTATAGCCCTCTAAATTAAGATAGAAGAAATAGCCAAAAGAAGAGATAAATAGCTCGCCGAGGAGCATTAAAAGCCCAAATTCAAGCTTGTAGAGGCTTAAAACAAGGGCTAAAAGACCTAAAATAATAAAAGCGCTTAAATTAATAATCCCGGACAAGTAACCAAGAAAAGAAAGCGCCTCAATAATCGTAAATATAATCAAAACGGCGATAATTTTTTTATTAAAACTTAAGTTCATAGTTTCTAATAATTATTCTAAAAAATTAATTTGGTCACCAACTTTTATTTTAAAATCTCGGCAGAAATTAGCGTTAAGTTCTAAAACCGTATCCGCCAAACCGGCGCTTCTATAAATTTTAGAATAATCCTTCCCTTCCGGCGGCAAATTTTCATAAATATTAACAATACGATTATTTAGAATAAAAACAATATCAAGCGGAAAATTCATTTCGCGCATAACGAAAGAATATTCTTGGCTTTTTTTAAAATCAAAAAGCATCCCGCAATTAGTGCATAAAGATTCGCGACCGCTCAGCCCGCGATAGGTATCACGCGAACCGGAAACAATTTCTACTTTTATTGATTTTTCGTTTATCCTAAGCTCACCAAACTTTTGCTCTCTGGCTAAAAATGAACTTGCTAAAACTAGCGCCCAAATTATTATTAGGATTATTAAAATGATAAATATTTTATAATCTTTAAGAAATCCCATGTTTATCTTTAATAATTTTCATCGCCACTTTATATTTTTTAACGCTTGGCAGAAATGGAAAAATTTTATAGGCAAAGGACGGGAGCCAGGAACTGATTGTCCCGCCCGGAAATATCTTATAAAGAATCTGAGGGATATAAATTCCAACATGCCCTTCTTCTAACATCGTCAACCATAAATCCCAGTCTTGAAACTTTTTAATTCTCTCGTCCCAAGCGGTCGTCGGAAAATCCCGTCGCCTAATTAAAGACAAGGAGTGAATATAGGGCATCTCTTTTAATTTCTCAGCGGAAAAATCTCCTGGTTTAAATAATTTTTTACCCCAATAGAAAGACGAGTAGGTATAAGAAGCGGCCGGATTATTACTTAAAGCATTAAGCATTATTTCCAAGGCCTGCGGCGCCAAAACCACATCGGCATCACAGAATAATAAAAAATCCCCTTTTGCCTCCCTAAAACCGCGATTTCTCGCCGCCGGCGCCCCCTTATTTTCTTGATTGATAAAAAAATAACGATTGTTAGTTTTTAACGTCTTAAAATAAGTGCCAAAAGCTAAATCCGGATTATCGGAAGAACCGTCGTTAACAATAATAACTTCATAGTCGGAAAAAGTCTGAGCACTGATACTCTTTAAAGTTTGAATAAATTTATCGGCTCTATTGTA
>CAYUWA010000015.1:0-7054 GCA_964448505.1 uncultured Gammaproteobacteria bacterium
GACCGCTCGTTCGCCGCATATCCATAGCGCCGGAGCAATAAAAGCTTATTGGGCCAAAAATTGAAAATAAAACCCCAAGATATTATCGTTGTTTCTATTGTTCCTTGTACGGCAAAAAAATATGAAGCGGCTAGGCCAGAATTAAAATTTAAAGGAGCACCGCTCGTTAATTATGTTTTAACGACCCGCGAGTTGGCATTTTTAATAAAAAAGAATAATATTGATTTTAAAGCTTTGCCGGACGGACAGGGTGAGAGTTTATTTAATAATGGCAGTGGAGCGGCGGCGATTTATGGTAGTTCCGGCGGGGTTATGGAATCGGCGCTTAGAACGGCGCAATTTTTAGCTTGTAAAAAAAGTCGGAGCGCAACGTGCGACAATAAATTAGAATTCAAAGAGGTAAGAGGAATGAAAGGATTAAAAGAAGCGGATTTTAATTTAGCCGGCAAGAAAATAAAAGTTGCGGTCGTAAATGGAATAGGAAATTTTAAAAATATTATATCGCGGTTGGATAAATACCATTATGTAGAAGTGATGGCTTGCCCGGGTGGATGTCTTGGCGGCGGCGGACAGCCGATTCCGACGACCGATTTGATTAGAAAAAAGAGGATGGAGGGAATGTATAATATTGATAAGGGTAAAAAAATCAGGCGCGCCCATGAGAATAAAGAAATGATGGAGTATTATAATTGGGTTAAAGACAATAAATTATCCGATAAGCTTTTGCATACTAGGTTTAAAAAAAATTAAATGAAAATACCAGAACACATTTTAGAAATAATAAAATCTTTACAGACCGCCGGTTTTGAGGCTTTTATTGTTGGCGGTTGCGTTCGGGATATTCTAATGGAGAAAACTCCTAAAGATTGGGATATAACGACCAACGCTCGGCCCGAAGAAATTTTAGAAGTATTTAAGGAAGCAAAATATGAGAACTCCTTCGGTACGGTAATTTTGCCGCTCCGCGAAGAAACAAAAAAAGGCGAGACTAAAGGAGAATTAAAAGATGTTGTTGAGATTACCACGTATAGAAGTGAGCAAGGGTATTCCGATAGAAGACATCCCGATACAGTTCGTTTTGAAAAGGAAATAGACAAAGATTTAGAGCGTCGGGATTTTACTATTAACGCTCTGGCTTTTAATCCTCAAGACGAAAAAATAATTGATTTTTTTGGCGGGCAAAAAGATATAAAAGCTAAAATTATAAGAGCGGTCGGCGAGCCAAGTGATCGTTTTAGAGAGGATGCCCTAAGAATGTTAAGAGCGATTCGTTTTTCTTCTCAACTCGGTTTTGAACTTGAGCCAAAAACACAGCGAGCAATTGTCAAATTAGCCGGTAGTATAAAATTCGTTTCCAAGGAGAGGATAAGGGATGAACTTGTAAAAATCTTAAGTTCGGATAAACCAATGGAAGGAATTTCTCTGCTTCATGATACTAAACTCCTACAATATATTTTACCGGAGTTAGAGCAGGGAGTTGGAGTTAATCAAGATAGACATCATATTTATCCCGTCTTTATACATAATTTATTATCTCTTAAATATTGTCCGAATAAAGAGTGGCAGGTTCGTTTCGCGGCTCTGCTTCACGATATCGGAAAACCAAAAACGAGAAAGATAATTGACGGGGTGGCTACTTTCTATAATCACGAATATTTGGGTGCAAAAATGGCCGATAAAATATTAACTCGCTTACGTTTTTCTAATGAAGATCGTTTAAGAGTCGTCAACTTGATAAAAAACCACATGTTTTATTATAATGCCGGCGAGGTTAGTGCCGCTTCCGTTCGGCGTTTAATCGTTAAGACCGGCCGCGAAAATCTCAAAGATTTGATAGACGTAAGAATTGCCGACCGGCTCGGATCAGGAACGCCTAAGGCGATGCCTTATAAATTAAGACATTTACAGTATATGATGGAGAGCGTGCAAAATGACCCGATTTCTGCTAAAATGTTGAAGATTAACGGCGAAGATTTGATGGCCCTTCTAAAAACTAAGCCGGGCCCTAAAATCGGGGCAATTTTAGATGTTTTGCTCGGTGAAGTTATTGATGAGCCGAAATTTAATACTAAAGCTTATTTAAATAAACGTGCCCAGGAATTAGATAAGTTAGATTTGGCTGAGTTGCGTTTGAAGGCGAAAGAAATTATTGAAGAAAAACGTGAAGAAGAAGATAAAAATATTAAAAGACAATATAAAGTATAAATAATTTAAAATAAAAAATATATGAAAAAAATTATATTTATTTTAGTTTTAGTTCTTATTTCCGTAAGTCTTTCCGCTTGCGGGAGTAAAGTTGATAAAAATGAGGGGGACAATAAGGCAAATGAAGCTCTTTCAACAAATTTAGAAAATACTAATAATTTAACAAGCGACGATAACTCCGTCGCACTGGTTAAGAATGGTTTAAAGGCTGCAGAAAATGACAGTTCTTTAAAAAACGAGCCAGTTAAAGAAAATAAAATTATGAATAGCCCAGAACAACAAGAAAATTTACTTAAAGAATACTCTCAAGCGATTATTAAAACTAGTCTCGGAAATATTAAGGTTAAGTTCTACAATAGCGAATCGCCAATGACCGTTAATAATTTTTTAAATTTAGCTAAAGCGGATTTTTATAACCAAACTAAATTCCATCGCGTTATTAAAGATTTTATGATTCAAGGCGGTGATCCTTTAAGCAAAGAGGATGATTCGTCTCTTTGGGGAACTGGCGGACCAAATTATAAATTTCAAGACGAATTCAATTCTCATAAATTAATTGCTGGGTCTTTGGCTATGGCTAATTCCGGACCAGCGACTAACGGCTCCCAGTTTTTTATCGTTACCGCCGAATCAACCCCTTGGCTTGATGGCAAACATACCAATTTTGGGGAAGTTATTTCCGGTATGGATATCGTCAAGAAAATTGAAGCAGTCCAAACTGGAATTAATGATAGACCTTCAACTCCGGTTGTAATTAACGAAATTGAGCTCTTAAAATAGAGAATATGCAAGTTTACTTAGATAATGCCTCAACGACACCGCTCGATAAGCGGGTACTGGCTAAAATAAAGCCATATTTGACCGATTTTTACGCCAATGCTTCTTCTATTCATAATCCCGGGCAGAAGGCCTTTTTGGCGCTTAGAAAGGCCAAGGAAGAGGTTGCTAGGCTTATTGGTGGTGAGACAGACAGCGTAATCTTTACCTCAGGGGCAAGCGAGGCCAATAATTTTATTATTAAGGGAGTCGCCTACGCTAATCGAGCAAAAGGCAATAAAATTATTGTTTCTGAAATTGAGCACCCCTGCGTTTTAGAATCGGCCAGGGAATTAGCCAGAGAGGGTTTTAAGGTTGAATTTCTGCCGGTCAACAAACAGGGGATTATTGAGCCAAAATCTTTGGAGGCCTTAATAGATAAGGAAACAATTTTAGTTTCCGTTATGGCCGTCAATAATGAAATCGGGACAATTCAGGACATTGTCACTCTCGCTAAAATCGCGCATAAGTACGGCGCCTATTTTCATACCGATGCTGTTCAAGCTATACCGTATTTAAAATTGGATGTTAAAAAAATGGGTCTGGATTTTCTAAGTTTATCTGCCCATAAATTTAACGGGCCAAAAGGAGTAGGAATAGCTTATATCAATCGTAAAGTTAAAATAAAGCCTTTAATTGTCGGTGGCGGGCAAGAGGATAATTATCGTTCCGGCACCTATAATTTAGCGGGGATAATCGGTTTTGCGGAAGCGTTAAAACTAGCCTATAAAGAACGAACAGCTTATTTGAAAAAAGTTAAGTCTTTACGTGATTATTTCTGGCAGAAAATAAAAAAAGAAATTCCCGGCGTAAAAATAAACGGCAGTTTAATAAAAAGAGTAGCGGCTAATTTGAATATAATGTTTGGCTATATTGAGGGTGAAGCAATTCTAATTGATTTAAGCCAGAAGGGAATTTATGTTTCAACCGGCTCAGCTTGTTCGGCCGCTAATTTAAAATCGTCCTATGTCCTGCGGGCAATTGGACTTGAAAATAATTTATTAAATAGTAATATTCGTTTTTCTCTGGGTCGTTTTACAACTAAAAAAGAAATAGATTATACGGTTAAATGCTTGAAAGATACGGTTAAAAGATTGCGAAGTTTTAGTCCGGTTCAATAATTATTAATTAATTAAAATATATGTCACTTAATTATACTAAAAAAACTCTGGATAATTTCTTAAAACCGAAGAACGTCGGTAAACTCAAAAACCCCGATGGTTATGCGAAAATCGGCAATATGGTTTGCGGCGATCAATTAGACTTTTTCCTGAAAGTTGAGAAAGGGAAAATAAAAGACGTTAAATTTTTGTCTTTTGGCTGCGCTTCTAATATCGCGACCGCCTCAGTCCTAACCGAAAAAATTAAGGGAATGACGGTAGCGCAAGCCAAGGCGTATAAATGGCAAAAAATTGTTGATGATTTAGGCGGTTTGCCGCATCAAAAAGTCCATTGTTCAGTTATGGCCGTTCAGGGACTCCAAAAGGCAATAGCCGATTATGAGAAGAGAGAAGCTGATATCAAAAAAACTCCCAAAAAGATTATTAAAAAAGTTAAGAAAGTTACTGTAAAAAAACCGTTAAAAAAGAAAGTAATGAAATATTAAGTTTAAACCTAGTTTTTACAAAAGCGCCCTCCGTTAGGAGGGCGCTTTTTTGTATTTTCAATCTCAATTGATTTTATTAGAATCTCTTTTCTAGAGGACGAGCTTCATTAACGATAACTCGGCGTCCGTCTAATTCTTGATTGTTGTACATGGCGATAGCATTATCCGCATCGGCATCGCTATCCATTTCTACGAAACCAAAGCCTTTTGAGCGGTTGGTCATGCGGTCTTTGATAATAACGGCGGAAAGAACTGTTCCGGCCTTAGCAAAAGCTTCGGCTAAACCTTCTTCAGTTGTCTTGAAAGACAATCCACCAATAAATAATTTCTTCATCTTGTTTTCTAAACTAAATTTAATTAAAACGTAAGACGACCTTTTATTAAAGAAAAAAGCGGATTTGGTCCGCTCATTTCTTCAAAAATTGCTTACCTATAAAGATTATATGGTATTTTTTATTTCTCGTCAATTACGAAACAATAACTTTTACGCCCGGGCTCATTGAGGAAGAGAAGCTCACATTTTTAATAAAAGTACCCTTAGAAGATGATGGTTTGCTTTTTCTAACTGTATCAATAAGTGCTTGGTAGTTTTCGGCCAGCTTATTATTATCAAAGCTTACTTTTCCAATCACGGCATGAACATTTCCGGTATCATCGTTTTTAAAACTAATTTTACCTTTCTTTAATTCCTCTACCGCTTTAACCGGGTTTAAAGTAACCGTATCATTTTTAGGAGAGGGCATTAAACCTCTAGTTCCTAATATTTTAGCGATTACAGCCAAATTTTTCATAAGAGATACTTCGGCAATTGCTACTTGAAAATCGGTTTTCTCAGTCTTTTTAATTTCCGCGATTAATTCTTCGCCACCGACGAAATCGGCTCCGGCCGCCTTAACGGCTGCTTCATTTTCCGGGCTAACAAAAGCCGCGATTTTTACAGTTTTTCCGGTTCCATTAGGTAGGCTTACCGCGCTACGAACTTGTTGGTCGCCTTTTTTAGTATTGATTCCCAATCGGAAATGAACTTCTACCGAGGCGTCAAATTTTGTTTTAGTTAACTTTTTTACGATTTCTAGAGCCTCAGTTACCGGGTAAGCCTTCATTTTATCGTAAACATTTGAGTAATTAGCGACTTTTTTCGGGCTCGCTTTTTTTACTGCTTCTTTTTTTGACTTTTTTACAACTTCTTTCTTTTCTTTTGCCATAATAGTGTTTCGTGGTCTAACGTTTATTGTTTATTTAGAATAAGAATAAACTTCCACAATTATTTAATTATTTTTTTATATCAACTCCCATTTGACGAGCTGTTCCGGCAATAATTTTTTTTGCCGCCTCAATATCGTTAGCGTTTAAATCAGGCATCTTAGTTTTAGCAATTTCTTCCAGTTGAGCATCGGTTATTGAACCGACCTTTACGGTTAATGGCTTGCCTGAGCCGCTCTTAATATTAGCCGCCTTTTTAATTAATTCTGAGGCCGGAGGAGTCTTTAGAATAAAGTCAAAACTTCTGTCTTCGTAAACGGTGATTTCAACGGGAATAATATCACCCATCTTATCCTTTGTTCTATCGTTAAATTGTTTACAAAAATCGGCGATATTTAAACCGTGTTGGCCTAAAGCCGGACCGACTGGAGGAGCTGGATTAGCTTGTCCGCCGGAAATTTGTAACTTTATCTTTGTTTTTATTTTTTTTGCCATATTATTGTTTTTATAATCAGCGCAGAAGCATCGCTATTTTTATCAAATTTTTAAGATTTTTTAATTTGTAAGAAATCAAGTTCAACCGGCGTTTCACGTCCGAACATTGAAACCGACACCTTAACTTTTCCTTTTGCCTCGTCAACGGCCGTAACTTTACCTTCCATATTTTTAAATGGCCCTTCATTAATTTTAACCGGTGAGCCGACAACGACATCAATTTGGAATTTAGGATCCTCAACCCCCATTCTTTTTTGGAGAGCTTTTACTTCGGCGTCGCCAATTGGAGTCGGGATAGTACCGGTTCCGATAAAGCCGGTTACATTAGGAGTATTTCTGACGATATACCAAGATTCGTCGGTAACAATCATTTCAACTAAGATATAGCCGGGAAAGATTTTCTCTTCGGTCACCTTTCTTTTGCCATTTTTGATTTTTATTTTCTTCTCCGTGGGAATTAAGATATTGAAGATTTTGTCCTCCATATCTAGGGACTCAACTCTTTGTTTTAGGTTTTGGGTAACGTTTTCTTCATACCCGGAATAAGTATGAATTACATACCAGCGTCGGCCCTGGTTTAAAAGTTGTTTGGCCATAAAATTTAAGAACTATTTATTTTTATTTTTGCCTCTATAACTTTTTCTTTCAAAGATTAAGTTTTCTTAAAAAATTTATTGAAGGTTTATCTATTCATGATGGAAACAAAAAAAGTTGTCAACTTCGGTAAAA
>CAYUWA010000015.1:7064-13730 GCA_964448505.1 uncultured Gammaproteobacteria bacterium
TTAATTCATAGCATTTTCATTTAAAGATAAATAATCCCAATTAATTTTATCAGGATTATCTTCTAATAATTTAATTGCTTCTGGATTAATATTTAATGATAAATAAGACCAATAAATTTTATCTTTATTATCTTTTAATAAAGATATAGCATTTTCATTTAAAGATAAATTATACCAATTAATTTTATTTTGATTATTTTCAAGTAAATCTATAGCATTTTTATTTAAAGATAATTTGAAAACCCTCGGTAAAAAGAAAATCAAGCAATCCTAAGAAGAGGGCAATCGCGACGCTAATGCCGATAACTAGAATTGTATAGTTATAAGTTTCTTTTTTTGTCGGCCAGGTAACCTTCTTCATCTCGGCTATTGACTCAACAATGTAATTTGTCAGTTTATTCATATAATCTAATAAAATAGGTAATTAAAAATAGCCTTTTGGCCATTTTTTTTATCTACTAAAATGATACAAAATTGCTGGTCGCTTGTCAAGGGGGAGGTCTTATTCTTATTGCTTTTTAGCTTTAAACGATATACAATAATAATGAATTAATAATAAGATTAATTTTTTTATGGTTAGCCCGAATTTAATCAGAAGTAGCGAAAAAATTGAGGCAGTTGAAATAAACCAGAATACTAAAAAGCTGTTTCAGGTTATTTATAGCGAAAACAATTTAAAAGACGAGAAAGACGACGGCGTACCGAAAATTAAAGTCTCATCTTTAATTTCCCGGGTCGCCTTTTTTTATGAAAAGGTCAGAAACGCGGTTGATTACGAAGAAGAGCATTTATTGCGGAAAAATGCGATTGCCAGAATTCTACGTCGGCAAGTCGTTATTGAGGGCGTTGTTAAAGAAACTGATAGTGAGCGCCTAGCCAACCATCTCTTGATAGAACTTATAAGAGGCTCATATTTACCGAATAATAAAATTCCGGAATCAAAAATCAAGGAGGTTGCCGTTTTATTGGAAAAATATTTACGGTTAAAAGGACATTACGTTTCTAAAATAAATGCCAGTTTAAATATCAAAACTGATATTAATCAAGTCAAGGATCTGATTAAGGAAAAAAATAATTTAATCAATTGGCTTCTTCATCTGGCTGCCTGCGAAATAGAAGAAAATTTAGCGCCAAATAAGATTAAACAGACTATAGTCGGCAGTATGTTTGATATTTTAGTTAAAAATATCAAGCTTCCGAAAGAATTACCCTATGATAAAGACTTAGATATCCAAATCTACTTAAGTATTAGTCGTAAGTTCTCCAAATTTGATGAGGATATGCTCGGTTTCGTTTTATTTAAATATTATAATAAAGCTTGGCTTAATTTAGGTAAAGAAGGTTCGTTTAGTCTAGAAGACGATCAGAACCTCAAAAATATCGCTGCTCGTCTTAGCGAATTAAAAAAAATAACCGAAAATCAAATTAAGCATCCCTTGGTTAAGCAATTAGATAAGATTGTTCGATTATACTCGCTTTATTATAATGTTCTTTCTGATACGATAGAAAATGATCCGGTTAAAGTTTATGCCGAACTTCAAGAAAACGGTCGGACCTTTATAAAGCAGATTAGAAAAGTTTGCGGCAATAAATACGGAAAAGCTAAATCAAAATTATGGAAGGCGGCTCTGCGCAGTATTATTTATATTTTCTTAACCAAATCGGTGTTTGCGATTTTAATAGAAGTCCCGGCGATTAAATGGTTTAATGAGCCTTTAAATCCGATTTCATTAGCGATTAACATTACTTTTCCCGCGCTCCTTCTATTTTTGATTGTTTTTGCAACCAGACGACCCAATCATGAAAACACCGATAAAATAGTTGAAGGGATAAAAGAAATTTCTTTTGTCGGAGAAGAGAAGACTCAACCAATCATTCTTCGTAAGGACACGAGGCGGAATATGATTGTTAATGGAATTTTTCATCTTATTTATACCGCCTCTTTTTGTGTTTCTATTTATTTAATTATTAAAGCTTTAACCGTAATTAATTTTAATTGGGTCAGTATTACAATTTTCTTGTTCTTTTTGGCCTTTGTCAGTTTCTTTAGTATTATTGTCACCAGAGGAATTAAAGAATTAATGGTTATTGAAAGAAAGGAGAACTTATTTACGTTTATTATTGATCTTTTTTATATGCCGATTATTTTAGTCGGCCGCTGGCTTTCCAATAATTTTTCCAAGGTAAATATCTTTATTTTTATCTTTGACTTTATTATTGAAGCACCTTTTAAGATTTTAGTAGAAATTGCCGAGGATTGGACTAAATATGTCAGAGAAAGAAGAGATAATATGGAATAATTTATGGGAATTTTAAGAGTAGTAGGAACACCAATTGGTAATTTGGAAGATATTAGTTTAAGGGCTCTTAGAGTTTTAAAAGAGTCTGATTTTATTTTATGTGAAGATACCAGAGTCACCAAAAAATTACTGGATAACTATAAAATATCAACACCGACGATTTCCTATCACCAGCATTCCGGAGATTTGAAGATAGAAAAAATTATCGCCCTTTTAGACGAGGGAAAAAATTTGTCGCTAGTAAGCGATGCCGGGACGCCGGGAATATCGGACCCGGGAGGCAAGCTCGTTTCTCTTGTTAGGGAAAAATTGCCGGAAGCTCTAATTGAAAGCGTACCGGGTGTATCGGCTCTTACAAGCGCTGTTTCTATCGCCGGCTCCGGTTTTGATCGTTTCCTATTTTTAGGATTTCTGCCGCACAAGAAGGGAAGACAAACGATGTTAAGAAGTATTTTTCAAAGCGATTACCCAGCTATTGTCTACGAGTCAAAGCATCGGGTTCTTAAACTATTGGAGGAAATTATCAAAATGAATGAAGAGTTATCGCTTAAATTGGAAATAATTGTTGCCCGAGAGCTGACGAAAATGTATGAGAGTTTATACGTCGGGACCCCGGAAGAAATATTAAAAAAACTAAATATTAAAGAAAGCAATTTAAAAGGAGAGTTTGTTGTTTTAATTAAAACCTTGAAATAATTATGAAGTCAGAAAATAATTTCTATATCACTACAACCTTGCCCTATATTAATTCCGAACCGCATATTGGATTTGCGGCTGAAATTATTAGGGCGGATGTTATCGCTCGCTATAAGGCGCAAAGAGGAGCGGAGGTCTTTTTTAATACCGGCACCGATGAACACGGTTTAAAAATTTATCAGAAAGCGCAGGAAATGAAAATGGACGTTCAGGCTTATTGCGATATGTATTCCGCCAAGTTTCTGCCTTTAAAAGAAAAATTGAACCTGTCGTTTAATAGTTTTATGAGAACGACCGACGAAAATCATAAAAAAGCGGCTCAGGAATTTTGGAGAAGATGCGAGGCAAACGGCGATATTTATAAGAAAAACTATAAAGTCAAATATTGCGTCGGTTGCGAAATGGAGAAAACCGATTCCGAGCTGGTAAACGGTTATTGCCCCTTGCATCCGAATAAAGATTTAGAAGTAATTGAAGAAGAAAATTATTTTTTTCGTTTTTCAAAATATCAGGAAAAACTTTTAAAATTATATCAAGATAATCCGGATTTCGTTTTACCCCCCGGTCGTTTAAAAGAAATATCTACGTTTGTCGCTTCCGGCTTGCAGGATTTTAGTATTTCGCGCCAAAAGGATAAGATGCCGCACGGCGTGCCGGTTCCGGGAGATGAAACTCAGGTTATGTACGTTTGGTTTGACGCTTTAGTTAACTATATTTCCTGTTTGGGTTGGCCGGAAAGTTCCGACGATTTTAAAAAATATTGGCCCGGTGTACAGGTCTGTGGCAAGGATAATCTTCGGCCGCAAGCGGCGATGTGGCAGGCAATGCTTATGTCGGCAGGAGTTCCTAATTCTAAACAAATATTAGTTTTTGGTTTTTTGACTTCCGAGGGGCAAAAAATTAGCAAGAGCCTCGGTAATGTCGTTAATCCTTATGATTTAGTTGGAGAATATGGATCGGACGCTGTTCGCTATTATTTACTTTCGGAAATTTCAACTTTTGAAGACGGTGACTATAGTTTAGAAAAATTTAAATTAAGGTATAATGCCGATTTAGCAAATGGACTAGGAAATCTGGCGGCACGTGCTTCTAATCTTTTGGAAAAAAATGAGATAAGAACCGAACTAAAAATAAATTTAGCTGATATTTCAATGACTGCTCTCGCTAAAGAAATAGAGGAAAAAATGAAATCTTATAAATTTAATGAGGCTTTACAGCTTATTTGGGAAAAAATTAAATTAAGCGATGAGACCTTAAGTTCAAAGGCGCCTTGGAAAATGAGCGATAAAAAAGAAATAGAAAATGTTTTAAAACCGATAGCGCAAAATATTTTGAATATTTCTTATTTTCTGTTTCCATTTCTACCGACCGTCTCTTCAAAAATTCAAGAGCAATTTTTAGCCGCACAAATTAAAAAGGGGGAAGTTTTGTTTCCTCGGGTATAATTATAGTTTAAAAAAATTTAATATCAATTTGTATGTCAATTTTTGATATCAGTTTGTTGGTTATTATCGCCGCCTTTGCCTTAAACGGTTTGTTTAAAGGTTTAATCCGATCTCTCGGGCATATCGTCGGTCTTATAATCGGCGCCTTTGTCGCCAGTCACTATTATTTATTAGTCTTTGAATGGGGAAAAAATTTGGCTGCGGGGCACGATAACATCGGCAAAGTTGTTGCTTTCATTGTTTTATTTATTGTTGTTACAAGGTTAACTGATTTAGTTTTTAAACTAATTGAAAAGTTCTTCAATTTAATTGCCATTATTCCGGGCAGTAAATATATTAATAATCTTTTGGGAGCCGCTCTCGGCTTTATTGAGGGTTCTTTATTTTTAGGGCTTATAATTTATGTCGCCTCTCGTTATGCGGTAATTGGATTTTTCTTTGGCAATCAACTAAGTGCTTCGCAAATAGCCCCATATCTTATAAAAATCGTAAATATTATTTTGCCTATTCTGCCTAACGCTTTAAAAGCGCTTCAATCATTAATCTAAACATTCCTATTTTTAAGGGGTTTTTACCTAGTTTGCCTAAACTTGATTTTTAAATTAAAATATTAGTGATGTTTATAGTTTGAAAGATAAGGACAAATAAAAAAATAAATTGAAATAATATGGATAGAGATAGATACAAGAAAATTGGAACGATAAGCGTTTCATTATTTTTATTAGCCGGTATTTTTTTGGCGGGTTTTTATTTGGGGAATGGAAATAAAAAGAGCGAGAGTTCCAAAACTATTGCTTACTCCGAAGAAGCTAAAAATCAAACTCTGGGGGTAAATGAGGATGCCTTTGATTTTAATTTATATTTTGAAGTTTGGGATAATTTAAAAAAGAATTTTGTTGATAAAAATAAAATAAAAGATAAGGAATTATTTTACGGTTCCTTGGAGGGTTTGGCGGCGGCGACTGGCGATCCTTATACCGTATTTATGGACCCAAAGTCAACACAAGAATTTTATGGTGACCTGTCAGGAACTTTTGAAGGAATAGGCGCAGAAGTAGGGATGAGAAACGATGTCGTTACGGTTATTGCACCTTTAGACGGTATGCCGGCGCAAAAAGCCGGGTTGCGCGCCGGCGATAAAATATATGCTATTGATAGCAAATCGGCTATCGGACTAACGGTTAATGAGGCGGTAAAAATGATTAGAGGACAAAAAGATACTAAGGTTACTCTAACTATTATTCGCGGTGAAGAAAAGCCGAGAGATATCATTATTACTCGCGGGCTGATAGTTGTAGAAAGCGTTAAAACTGAAATGCGCAGTGACGGAATATTTGTAATTAAGGTATCTAATTTTAATGATGATACTTCCGACTTATTTAATAAAGCGGTAAATACGGCGGTTCTTAAAAAACCGAAGGGAATAATTCTTGATTTAAGAAATAACCCGGGCGGTTATTTGGAGACAGCGATTGAGATGGCTAGCGAATGGGTTGATGCCGGGCCGATTGTATCAGAACAATTTGGAGAAAATAAAAGAAATGAACATTTTTCTAATGGACGAGCAAGGTTAAGAAATATTCCGACCATTGTTTTAATAAATGAAGGAAGCGCTTCGGCCTCGGAGATTGTTGCTGGTGCTCTAAGGGATTATAAACTCGCAACTTTAGTCGGCAAAAAAACTTTTGGTAAGGGTTCGGTTCAAACTTTGCAGGACTTAAGCGATGGTTCGTCGTTAAAGGTAACTGTCGCTAAATGGCTTACTCCAGCCGGTGATTTTATTAATGAAAAAGGAATTGAAGCCGACATAAAAGTAGAAATGACTCAATCTGATCTTGATAAGAATAGGGATCCGCAACTTGTTAAAGCGATAGAAACTTTAAAATTAAAAAAGAAATAAAAAATAAAAATCAGATAAATATCTGAGCACAAAAGATTATGTCAGTAAAGAAAAAAACTGTTAAAAAAGAAAAAGAGCATTCAACTAAGTTTATCTTTGTTGTCGGCGGAGTTATGTCGGGCGTTGGCAAGGGAGTGACGACCGCGTCAATTGGCCAAATTCTTCAAGCGCGAGGATATAATGTGAGCGCGATTAAGATGGACCCCTATATCAATGTTGATGCCGGGACAATGAATCCGATTGAACACGGCGAAGTTTTTGTTACCGAAGACGGCGATGAAACCGATCAAGATATTGGTAATTACGAGAGATTTTTAAACAAAAA
>CAYUWA010000015.1:13740-24625 GCA_964448505.1 uncultured Gammaproteobacteria bacterium
TCTATAAGGAAAATTACATGACGACCGGTCGTATTTATCAAACGGTCATTTCTCGCGAAAGAAATTTAGAATATAAAGGAAAATGCGTTCAAGTCGTCCCGCATATCCCTCAAGAAATAAGGGACAGAATAGAAAAAGCCGTTTTAAAGACTGGGGCGGAAATTATGATTATTGAAATTGGGGGAACGGTTGGAGAATATGAAAATTTATTATTTTTGGAAGCAGCAAGAGTGATGAAATTGTTTAATCCACGCGATGTTTTGTTTGTCGTTGTTTCATATCTGCCTATTCCTAATATGATTGGTGAAATGAAAACTAAGCCGACTCAACATGCCGTTCGTAATTTACAAAGTGCGGGGATACAGCCCGATTTTATTGTAGCAAGAGCGGAAAAAGCGATTGACCAGTCTCGTCGTGAAAAATTATCAATTAATTGTAATGTGGCGCTTGATTGCGTGATTGCCGCTCCCGATGCGACTTCTATTTATGATATTCCGCTTAATTTTGAAAAAGATAATTTAGGTGACCAAATTTTAAAAAAATTATCCTTACCGCTTAAAGATAAAAATAATAATCATGAATGGAAAAAAATGGTCGTGGCTTCAAAAATCAAAACGCCGGAAATTAATATCGGAATTGTCGGAAAATATTTTGCCAGTGGTGATTTTTCTTTCGGAGATTCATATATTTCCGTTATTGAAGCAATAAAGCATGCGAGCGCCTATAATAAATGTCATACGAAAATTCATTGGCTTAGCGCTGAAGATGTTGAAAAAAATGGCGTTAAGGTTCTAAAAGGATTGGACGGAATTATTGTTCCTCAAGGTTGGGGCGGACGTGGCGCCGAAGGGAAGATTAAAACGATTGAATATTGTCGGGAAAAGAAAATACCATATTTCGGTCTTTGTTACGGAATGCAAATGGCGGTTATTGAATTTGCCAGAAATGTCGCTAAATTAAAAGATGCTAATTCTGCCGAAGTTGATCTAAAAACTAAGAATCCGGTTATTCATATTATGCCGGGGCAGGAAAAGTTAATCGCCGAGAAAGGCTATGGCGGGACAATTCGTCTTGGGGGCTGGCCTTGCAAGATGAAACCAGGAACTCATTTAGCCAAGGCTTACAGCAAATTTACAAATAAAACAATTGTTTCCGAGCGTCATCGCCATCGTTATGAATTTAATAACGATTATCTAAAAACCTTTGAAAATTTAGGTTTAACTATTGCCGGTACGTCCCCCGACGGGAAAATAGTTGAAGCGATTGAAATAGGCTCTCATCCTTTCTTTGTCGGCGTTCAATTTCATCCGGAATATATTTCTCGTCCGCTTGCCCCACATCCGCTTTTTGTAGAATTTATTAGAGTTTGTAAAAAATAATCAGAGCAGACGGTTTAAGTAAAGAATGGATAAATATCCATAGAACTAAAAAAGGCAGCGCTGTTCGCGCTGCCTTTTTATATTGAATTTAAAAATTACTTTTTAACTGTTTTGGCGACTGTCTTTTTCGCCGCCTTTTTAACAACAATTTTTTCTACTTTTTTAGCGACTCTTTCTGGAAGAACACTGACGATCTTGCAAGATTTTAAAGTATTATTGAATTTCTTCAATTTCTTAGTTGAAAACTTAACAAAACCGGCTTTTAAGGCAAATAAGGTATCGTCTTTGCCTTTTTTAACGTTTAAACCAGGATGATATTTTGTTCCGCGTTGTCGGATTATAATAGAACCCGCTTTTGCTTGTTCGCCATCTGTAACTTTAACACCTAAACGTTTACTTTCTGATTCACGTCCTAGGGAGGTTGACCCGGCGGCTTTCTTATGTGCCATATTGATTATTTACATACAAAATGCTGGTCTAGAGACTAGCATTTTGAGAGTATTCTTAAGATTTTATGCTCTAAATATAACAAAAGCTTCTTTAATTGTCAATGCCTGCTTATTTACCGACCCTAGACCCTGTTTTACTTTGTTTATTAGCCTTAAAATGATTTTAACTTTTTCAAAAGTTTGCTATAATAAGGTTATAAATTTAAACTAAAAATTAACTAAAATTTTATGATTAAAGTAGACCAAGATAAATGTGTCGGTTGCGGGATGTGCGCCGGATTATGCCCGGAAACTTTTGTGATGAACGCCGCAGGGAAGTCAGAAGTTCTAAATGGAGAAGTTAACGACTGTGCTAAGAATGCGGCCGAGAATTGTCCGGTTGGAGCAATAATCTTAGATTAATATTTTAATAAAATTGTATGGCTATTGAAAAAATTGTTGGCCAGCCACCTATTGAAAAAGCCAATGAAGTTATTGCGCCGGAAACTAAGAATGAAAAAGTTGAAATAAGAGTTGAAAAAAATATCCCAGGCTCTAAACCGGAGCAAGAGTCGGTAAAAGCATTAGAAAAAAGTGGCGAAGCGCTAGTTAAAACCAGTCCTCAGGCACAAAGCCTTCAGAAAAAACGCGAAATAGAAATTGATAATATCTTAGCTGATGGCTTAAGTGAAGTTTTTTTGAAGATGAATCCGGCTCAGCAAAAGGAATTCAAAGCCAAGGGGGAAGAAACGGTAAAAAAAATCGTTCTTTTGCTAGAAAAAACGAAGGTTAAGGTTGATAAAATTATCACTCTGATTAAAAAATGGTTGAAGCTTATCCCCGGGGTTAATAAATTTTTTCTAGAGCAAGAAACTAAACTAAAAGCGGATAAGATTATAAGCTTAAAGGTGAAATAAATATGCCGGATTTTAATAATTATTTAGACCCTATTGTAGTTTTATGGAGCATTTTGGCTCTTGTTGTTCTCTTACTCTTATTATTTTTAGTTCGTAAGGTTGTTAAGTTTTTTGGTCTTGGTCGTCGTTATTTCAAGCACAAAATATTTTTAATAAAATTGCCGAAAGAGAAACCAAAAGATGAGGGGAAAAATGATAATTCTCAAGGGATTAAGGAGGAAATTGCTAAAGGGGAGATGATTTTTGCGGCAATAGGCGCTTTGCGGATAAAGAAAAATTTTAAAGATTGGTTTCTGGGTAGGAACGATCATTTCTCTTTTGAGATAATTGCCGAAAAAGGAAAGATTTATTTTTACGCGGTTGCTCCCGATAAACATGCCTTGTATCTCGAAAAACAGATAACGGCACATTATCCGGAGGCAGTTTTGGAAGAAGTTCTTGATTATAATGCCTTTGATGCTAAAGGATGTGTTACTGCTGGTTTCCTAAAAACTAAGAGTAGCTTTGTGTTGTCTCTAAAAACCTATGAGAAGATGACGGTTGATCCTCTTAATTCTATTATAAATGTTTTATCTAAATTAGATCGTCAAGAAAGTGTTTCTATACAATATATGGTCAGGAGCGCTCCTGGCTCTTGGCATTGGGCAAGCAAGAGAGCCTCAATGATGATTAACCGTTATGGATCGGTTCGCCAAGGGTTAAAGGCTAGCCATCCTTTTTGGTCATTCTGGTATGCAATTTTTCCGCCGACCTCTAATTCTCAAAAAAATACTGCGCAAAACGGAATGCCAACTACAAAATATTTAACGGCGGTAGAGCAAGATATGCTTAAAATGATAGAGGAAAAAAATTCTAAAGCTGGTCTTGAAGTTAATCTTCGTTTGGTAGCTTGCGCCGGAACAAGAGAAAAAGCTAATTATTATCTCGAGAATCTATCCAATATATACAATGAATATAATAACTATTCTTATGGTAATAATTTTTATCATATTCAGAAAAAGAATCAGGTTCGTATAATTAAAGATTTTATTTATAGACGTTTTAGAGATAATTCTAGTTTTCTTCTTGGCACTGCTGAGCTAACTAGCCTTTATCATCTGCCTCTTGGCTCAACGGAGACTCCAAATATCCTTTGGTTGACAGCTAAGTCAGCGCCAGCGCCTGCTGATATTCCTAAAGAAGGAATCTCTTTGGGTTATAATTTCTATAGAGGAATCAAGAACGAAATAAGAATGAGGCGTGAAGATAGGAGACGCCACACTTATATTATCGGTAAATCGGGTGTCGGTAAATCCGTTCTCCTTGCTAATATGGCCATTCAAGATGTTCAAAATGGTGAAGGGGTTTGTGTAATTGACCCGCATGGTGATTTGATATCAGATATTTTAGATCGCGTTCCCCCAGAAAGAGCGGAAGATGTAATTATATTTTCTCCCGCTGACTTAGAAAGACCAATGGCCTTAAACTTGTTGGAATATGACCCACTTTATCCAGAACAGAAAAGTTTTGTTATTAACGAAATGATTGGAATCTTCGACAAGCTTTATGATTTAAAAGCAACGGGCGGACCGATGTTTGAGCAGTATATGAGAAACGCGATGTTGCTTATTATGGACGATCCGGAGTCCGGTTCTACTTTAATGGAAATCCC
Source organism: uncultured Gammaproteobacteria bacterium (assembly GCA_964448505.1). Taxonomy (GTDB): domain Bacteria; phylum Patescibacteriota; class Patescibacteriia; order Patescibacteriales; family UBA12465; genus UBA12465. The sequence goes on from CAYUWA010000015.1 coordinate 18,116, forward strand.
TAAAGTTTTAGCTGACGAAGAATTCAGAAAGTTAAAAATTAGTCGTTGTAAAAATCAGACAGTTGTTGATTTTTGGAAAAAAGAAGCGGAAAAAGCGGGCGGGGAAGCGGCGCTCGCTAATATTGTTCCTTATATTACCTCTAAATTAACCTCTTTTATTTCTAACGACATGATGCGGCCGATAATCGGTCAACAGAAAAGTGCTTTTAGTTTGCGCGAAGTAATGGACAAACAAAAAATTCTTTTAGTTAATTTGCCAAAGGGCATGGTTGGAGAGATGAATGCTTATCTTTTAGGTATGATTTTGGTTGGCAAAATATTAATGGCGGCTCTTTCTAGAACAGACATTCCAGGGCATGCTCGTAAAGATTTTTATCTTTATATTGATGAATTTCAAAATTTTACGACTAATTCAATTTGTCAAATTTTGTCAGAGGCAAGAAAATATGCTTTAAATCTTATTATTGCTCATCAGTACATTGGTCAATTAAGCAAAGGGCAAAATACTGAAATTAAAGATGCGGTTTTTGGAAACGTCGGAACAGTAATTAGTTTTAAAATAGGTTCGGATGATGCGGATTATCTAGTTAAAGAATTTGAGCCTGTTTTTAATCAATATGATTTGATAAATATTGACAAAGGAACAGCTTATTTAAAATTATTAGTAGACAATAGTGCTTGTCGTCCTTTTTCTTTGAAGACTATTTGGCCGATGCTAGGTGTTAAGAGACCGGAAGTAGCTGAAAAAATTCGAGCGCTTAGCCGCTTAAAATATGGTCAAAATGTTCGCTTAGTAGAGGCGGAAATAAGACGACGCACCACTATTAAATCGTAAAATTATGTCAACCTTGTATCGTGATTATCGTCCGCAAAAATTTTCCGAAGTTTTAGGACAGAATCATATTAAATTAACTTTGCAAAATGAAATCAGCGCCGATAATATCGCTCAGGCTTTTTTATTCTGCGGGCCAAGAGCGGTTGGGAAAACGACTCTGGCTCGGGTTCTCGCCAAGGCGATTAATTGTTTAGAGCGTAAGAAGGGAAGCTTTGAACCTTGTAATAAATGTGTAAATTGTAAATCAATTACCCAGGGCAATAATCTTGATATTATTGAAATAGACGCGGCTTCAAATACCGGTGTTGATAATGTCCGCGAAAATATTATTTCTTTTTCCCGCCTTCAACCGTCGGGAGTCAAATACAAAGTTTTTATAATTGACGAAGTGCATATGCTTTCGGTTTCGGCTTTTAACGCACTTTTAAAAATTATTGAAGAGCCGCCGACTTACGTTGTTTTTATTCTTTGTACGACAGAAATCCACAAAGTCCCGCTAACTATTATTTCTCGCTGTGAAAGATATGACTTTAAAAGAATCAGCGTTTCCGATATTGTTAACAAATTAAGTTATATCGCCAGCGCAGAAAAGATAGAAATAGATAAAGAAGTTTTGGAAGCGGTCGCGAGACGCAGCGGCGGTCATTTGCGCGATGCCGAAAGTTTACTTGGCCAAATTTTTTCTCTCGGCGATAAGAAGATAAGCTTAGAACAAGCGGAGCTGGTCATTCCTCATTATAATAGTAATGAAGCGGTAGATTTATTAGATTATTTAAGTCGTAAGGATGCCGCGAAAGCTATAAATTTAGTTAATGGTTTAGTTGATAGCGGCGCCAATATTAAAAATTTTAATACGGAAATTATCAATTTATTGCGCAAGATGATAATAAATAAGTTAAGCCCCGGTTTAACGGCGAGCCTCGGGCTTGATTTAGGCGAAAGTCTAGAAATAAGACTTAATCAATTAGAAAATAATTTAAGCGCCGAACAGCTGCTAAACTATATCCGTTTATTTTTAGCGGCTTATAATGATAAGAATTTATTAATTCCTCAATTGCCGTTGGAGCTAGCGCTAGTTGAAATTTGCTCCGATAACGCGACGATTAAAAATTTATCCGATTTTTCAAAAGGACAAGAAAATAAAATTGAAAACAAAACGGCGCCAAAAGCACTTAGTCCAAAATCAAATAAAATAGCAACTAAAGAAAGTGAATCTCTCCCCACCTCGTCTATTTCCAACTCGGCTGTTTTTAATTGCGATCATTTAGAGGTGATGGAAAAATGGCCGGAATTTTTAGTTAAAATAAAAAAGTATAATCACTCCTTATCTTTTGTTTTACAAAATTGCAATCCGCAAGAAATAAACGATAATGTTTTATCCTTGATTTTTAAGTATAAATTCCATCAGGACAGAATTAATGATGTTAATATTAAAAATATTGTAGAGAATACTTTGCGCGAGGTTTATTTAGCAAATATTTCCTTTAAGGCAACGGTTGATGAAAATTTGGAAATCAAAAAAAATTCTTATTCTAAAATTGAAGAAGACTCTGGTAATATTGATAATTCTGTGCTAGAATCAGCGGTTAAGGAAAAACCGGAGACGGTCTCGGAGATTAAAAAAGAAGGCGGAACACTGATGGATAATCTTTTAAAAACTTTCGGCGGGGAAGTGATTAATTAATTTAAAAATATGTTGGACATAAAATTTATCAGGGAAAATTCGGAAGCGGTTAAACAGAATTGCGCCAATCGCTTGGCGAAAGTTGATATTGATTTATTTTTGAAGTTAGACTTAGAAATCAGGGAATTAAAGACGATAATTGAATCGGATAGAGCTAAACGGAATAAAATCTCCAAGACCAAACCGACGCCGGAGATAATTTTAGAAATGAAAGAGCTGGGTAATTCTTTAAAAGAAAAAGAAGATAAATTAATTGAATTGGAAATTGAGCATAAAGAATTACTGATGAATATCCCAAATATTTCTCACCCCGACGTTAAGGTAAGCGATAACGAAGATGACAATCCGATTTTAGAAAAATTTTTAGAACCGACAAAATTTAATTTTAAGCCTCTTGACCATGTTGAATTGTCCGAAACCTTGGATTTAATTGATTTTGAAAGAGCGACGAAAGTAAGTGGCGCTAAGTTTTATTATTTAAAAAATGAGCTCGCACTTCTAGAGTTTGCTTTAATTCAATATGCTTTAGATATATTGGTGCGCCACGACTTTACACCTTTTATTACCCCGGATTTGGCGAAGCGGGAGGTTCTAGAAGGACTTGGCTTTAATCCGCGAGGCGAATCAACCCAGGTTTATAACGTTGAAAATTCCGATCTTTGTTTAATTGGTACGGCGGAGATTACTATGGGCGGTTTACATCAAAATGAAGTTCTAAGCGCTAAAGAACTTCCTTTAAAATATGTTGCCGTTTCCCATTGTTTTAGAACGGAAGCCGGTTCTTATTCTAAATTTTCCAAAGGAATATTTAGAGTCCACCAATTTACCAAAATTGAAATATTTCAATATGTTCTTCCGGAAAATGCGGAAAAAGCTCATCAGGAAATATTGAAAATTGAAAAAGAAATTTGGGAGGGATTAAAAATTCCTTTTCAGGTTATAGATCATTGCAGCGCCGATTTAGGAGCACCTTCAATTAGAACTTATGATTTAGAGGCTTGGATGCCTGGTAAACCGAATAATGATGGCGGTATGGGAGCCTATGCCGAGGTTACTTCAACTTCTAATTGCTCCGATTATCAATCGCGCGGGTTAAATATAAAGTATTTAAAGGAAAATGGCGAGAAGGAGTTTGTTTATACTCTTAACGGAACGGCCATTGCCGTTTCACGCTGTTTAATCGCTATTTTAGAAAATTATCAAAACAAAGATACTTCAATTACTATTCCGAAAGCACTTCGTAAATATTTGCCGAGCGGATTAAAGGTTATTAAGAAAAAGTAAGTCATGAAAAAAATATTTTTATTAATTTTTGTCTTTGCTTTAATTTTTCCGCTCAACTTACGAGCTGCGGTTTTAAAGAGCACTTATCCGAGACTGGCCAATTATTTTTTGAAATGGGAGATAAGTGATGCCGAAGCTCTGGAATTGGCGAAATGGGATTTGCTTATTTTGGATATGGAGGCTCAGGAGAATAGCCGGAAACAGCTTCTTAAAATTCGTGAGTTGAACCCAAAAATAATTATTTTAGCCTATTTGTCGGTACAGGAAGTGCTTATTGATGTTGACGACTATCGGTCAGCCGACTTGCGCCAGGAACTTAATTGCCAATTTACCGATTCCTGGTATTTAAAAGATAGAAATGGTAATCGGATTTCTAATTGGCCGGGAGCACAGATAATAAACGTTACTGACGGTGCCGGAAAAAACAATTCAGGAAAACGCTTTAATGATTATTTGCCGGAATTTGTTTCTAACAAAATCCAATCAAGCGGTCTTTGGGACGGAGTTTTCTATGATAACGTCGGCGGCGAAATTTCCTGGCTTAATAATGGAAATTTTGATTTGAATAATGACGGAAAAACGGAGACGGCGGCGGAAGCGGATTATCTTTGGTCTAGCGGTTTTACAAAAATATTGGAAAAGACGAGGCAACTCGTCGGTCACGAATTTATTGTCGTCGGTAACGGAAAAACCTATGCCCCTTTTCAGAATAAACTTAACGGCATGATGTTTGAGAGCTTTCCCGCCTTTTGGGAAAACGGCGGAACCTGGACCGGCTCCATGCAGAATTATTTAAAATATCAGAACCTTAACCTTTTACCGCAGACCGCGATTATTAATGTTGGCGACAAAAATCAAGAAAATTATCGCCATCTTAGATTCGGGCTCGGCAGCGCTTTGCTCGGTGACGGATTTTTTAGTTTTGATTATGATGTTACAAACCACGCGCAAACTTGGTGGTATGACGAGTATAATATTAATTTAGGACCGGCTCAAACCAAAGCCTATAATTTATTGGATAATAATAGTGAAGTTTTAAAACCGGGACTTTGGCGCCGCGATTTCAAATATGGCTCGGTAATTTTAAATTCTAGCGACAAAGAGAGGACGCAAATTTTTTTAAAAGAAGATCTGGAAAAAATTAGCGGTACCCAAGATTTGGCTTTTAATACGGGGGCAAAAATTAATTATTTAAAATTAGCCGCGCAAGACGGAATAATATTGCTTAAAAAAATGGTGCGGATAGAAAGCTCACCTTTTACTAACGGTTATTTTTATCGGGTTTATAATTTTTCCGGTTCTCAGGTTAGAAATGGCTTCTTCGCTTATTTAAGCGGTTTTCCAGGTGAAGCGGAAATAATATCCGCTTCTGAAAATAAAGATAATCCCGAAGAAATAGGTTTATCGGCGGCGGCGGGGAAAATAATTTTATATAAAAATAGCAAACAGGTCTCCAGTTTTTTTCCTTACGATAAGGCGTTTAAGAAAAAAGTAAATTTAAGCGCTAAAATTACGGACGGTTATTTTAGACAAATAGTAAGTGGCGCCGGAGCAGGTGGCGGACCGCAAGTCAGAATATTTTCTCCGCTCGGGAAACTAATAGGCAGTTTTTTCGCTTATGATAAGAATTCTCGCGGCGGAGTTTATGTCGCTTTGGGCGATATTGACAATGATGGAGAAGACGAAATCGTTACCGGACCGGGAGTAGGGCAAGAACCGACTATAAAAATCTTCTCGTTAAAAGGAATTTTAAAAAACAGTTTTTTGGCTTATGATAAAAATTTTAAAGGCGGCGTCGGTATTGCTTTGGGAGATGTAAACGGCGACGATAAATTAGAAATAATTAGCGCGCCGATTTCCGGTGGCGGACCGCACGTTAGAATTTTTTCGGCGCAAGGAGATGTTCTCGGTAATTTTTTCGCTTACGACAAAAGCTACCACGGCGGAGTTAAGGTTAGCGCCAGCGATATAAATAATGACGGGCAAGATGAAATTCTAGTCGGGATTAAAGAATTTTATTAATAAATTATTATATGATTAAACTTTTTAAACGAAATTGGCAAAGACGCTGGGAGAGGTTTTACGCGGGTAATCGCTGGCATCTGCTCTTGGACTCGCTTGCTCTTGTTGTTATTGTCGTTCTTTTAGTTTCTCTTGTTTCTCTATATTTTTATCGGCCTAATTTATCATTTTTGCCTTGGCCTTCTTCCGTTCATAAATTTATTGATTTAAATAATCCTCCTTTGGAATTTAGCTTTTCTTTACCGAGTAAAGCTGTTAAGACCGATGAGCCGATATTGCTTAATATAAAATACAAAAATAACGGAGCGGCTTCTATTAGTAATGCCAAGTTTGAATTGCTTAGTAAGAACAAAGAATTTATAGTTTCCAAAATTGAAAGCGCCGAAGAAAATTTAAAAACCAAAGCCTACCAAATTAAAAATTCGGAGTTGAATATTAGTAAAATAAAATCGGAAGAAGCGGGGGAAATTAATCTAAGGGTATATCTTAAAAATAACGATTCTAATAAACGAACTCTTTCTTTGCAGGTTCAAAGCGAATATACTTTGGGCGGGCAAATAATAAAAAAGACGGAAGACTTGCCGGAAATAAAATTAATTTCCGAGCTGAGCGTTAATTCAGTCGTTTATTATAATAGCCCGCAAGGGGATCAATTAGGGGTCGGTCCTTTGCCGCCCGTGCAAGG
>CAYUWA010000016.1:0-1806 GCA_964448505.1 uncultured Gammaproteobacteria bacterium
CTTATATTTATTATATTATTTGAAGACTGCGTATTTATAAATTATTGTCCGTAATTTGACTAGCTTATGCTAGGTTTTGTCTCCCTGTCATAGATTATTTTATAAGTCAATGAGAGCATTATAGTATAAAATGGAGGACAAATCAAGGGGTAATAGTGATTGAAATATAACCAAAATTAATAAAAATGATGTATGCGACCAATGCGCTATTTAATTGTTTTATAAACTTTTACAAATTTCTAAAGCTCTTTGTTTTTGTTGATTAATAAAAGATTCGGCTGACTTCATTTCCTCTTTTAAGCTTTCTTTTTTCCAATCGGGAGTTTTCTCGTTTGCTAAATCCTTTGCTCGTTCATCTTGTAGTTTATTAATTTTAGTAACTAGAGAGTCTAGACCTTTATTAAGCAACCTAACAGTGTCTTCTTTTGAAAGACCTATTGTATTTTTAGTATCTATAATCGATTCCGAAAGGCTATTAATAGTTTTCCCGCTATAAGTTGTCATGCCCTCTAACCCATTAGCGATAGCATTTTCAATTACATCTTTTGAAACTAGTTTTGAATAATTTTCTATAAGTTTAGTTGGATTTTTGCCCTGCATCATGGGAGTGAGACGAACTTCTTCGGATAAACTACTCTCTACTCTACTCTCAAGAGCCTTTTTTAATTCTGGGGATTGTTTAGCGAGTTCAAAGGCTTGCTCCAGTTTTTCTTGATTAAATCCATAAGTGCCAGGCTGGTCAATACTATCTAAAATTTCTTGAATATCTTTCTCACTTTTAACTTCAGCTACCTCCTTTTTAACTTCATTTTTATTTTCTTCTATTTTGGTTTCGCCAGTTACCTCGTTAACACTCTTTTCTGAATTTTCTGTTACTTTATCAACCTCTTTACTGGTTTCAGTAGTTATCTTTTCGGCTGTTTTAATATCACCAGCTTCAGCTCCAGGATAAGATTCGACTTGAGTTATTGCCTCTTCGTTTTCTTGTTTAACGCTTTCTGCTGCCTCCTGGGTCGCCTCTTTACCCTCGGAAATTGCTTCATTAATATCAAAATTTTCAATATTTGAATTGACTCGTTCTAATTCCGCCTTAATGTCATTTCTCTCATTTCTTAATTCATTTAAATTGCCAGCGACTTCTGAAATAGTTGAATCATATTCATCCTTAAATTCTTCATCTTTATCTAAGCCACCCTCTTTCATTGTATCTCTAGTTTCGTGAGCTTCATTTCTTGATGCCTCAAGTTTAGAGTTTATTTCATTAAGTTTACTTTCTAGATCTTGTTTAGAATTATTAAGGACTCCTAATTTTTCTGTCCTAACTTGAATTTCAGCTTGCTTTTTAGCTTCGTCCTCAGCCTTAGTTTGGTCTTTAGACTCTTTTTCTGCTTTTAACCTTTTGGCTTTTTCTAACGGAGACTCCTTGGTTTCGTTTTCTAAATTCATATTATTAATATTAATTTATAATATTGAAAAATTATTTTAAATTTTTTATATCTTGTAAGGTCTTGGCTATATGTTTATTATCAATATCTTTTAAAACAGTTCTAATTTTTTTATCCCTTTCTTTTTTAATTTTATCAATATCATTAAGAGCTTGATTATATATGCCCTTTATAACGCTTATCTTATTTTCGTTAGAAGTTGTTTTTTTCTGAACCATATTAATAATTTTAGTATATACTGAGTTATATTATAACTAAAACTAGGTATTTAGTCTAATTTTTCAGAACATATTATAAGACGACTTATGTGCAAAAAAGTCAACAACAAAAAATAATGTGCACACACATATTGCACTTTCTG
>CAYUWA010000016.1:1816-12022 GCA_964448505.1 uncultured Gammaproteobacteria bacterium
ACTATGCCCAAATCAACAAGCGAGGAGAACTAGCACTTGCTAATTCTCTTCTTAATTACTATTTATTACCTTTTAATTTAATAGCCGCTAAAAAAGTAGCAATTGGCATGGATAGCATTACGCCGATACTGCCAACTAATGTTCTAACTATTTCTGTGCTGACTATTTCTGTATTTATTAATCTATTAAATGTTAACCCCGAATCTTGATTTAAAATAAATAATAAAAGTAGGGGTAAAGCGGCTCCTGCATAAGTAAGAAATAAAGTATTCACGATTGCGCCCAGATGAGTATTGCCGACTTTATAAGCTAAAGAAAATACTTTCTTGGTGGGCAAGTTCGGGTTAGCTTCTCTAATTTGCTCGACCGCTTCAATTTGTCCGACAATAATATCGTCTAAAACCCCAATCGCGCCGATAATGAAGCCGGCTAATAATAAGCCCTGAAAATTGATTTCAACATTGCCCGCACCAATCAGAAATGCCGCTTCTTCTTGGGCTAATCCCGATAATTTAGTTAATTTTGTAAAGATTATCGATAATATCAAGGTCGCCGATAAAGAAATTAAGACCGATAAGACGGCGATATGAGATTTTCTTTTGAACCCTTCCGTTAGATAAATTATTATTCCCAAAATTACTAAACCGCCGAGCAAGCTGATTAAAAAGGGGTCTCGGCCGTTTAGTATTTGCGGTAAAATAAACTTAATAATAACCACAAAACTTAAAAACAAGCTGAGCAAAGCCTTAAAGCCTTTAAACCTGCCCACCAGTAAAACGGCGAAAACAAAAATAATAAATAGAATATAAAGGTAGCCACTTCTAACAAAATCAACGACATAAAAAACATCTTGACCGGATTCGTCACTATGCCCGTCAACATAAACACTATCGCCAACTTTATAGAAATTAGCGTTAGCTACTTCAATATCAGATATGCCATTATAAATTATTTCCTGGTTCTTCCATGGACCCTCTAAGCCGAGAAGTTTTAGATTTTGTTGTTTAAATTTAGTTCCGTCCTCTCTGATTTTCTCCTCAACCTGTAAAACATCCACTACCTTCGATTTAAAATTAACGTAATCTTCTTGAACTTCTTGGGATTTTGATAATTGCGGAAATAACAAAATCAGGAATGCTAGTAATATATAGAGAGTTTTTAATTTGTTCATAAATTATCTTTAATAATTTTTATCGCCTTGCCGTTAATGAGGGCATCGGCAATTTTTTTATTAACCGAATTTAATATTCGCTGATAAGTGCTAGTTGAAGTGTTCATTTTTTCGGCAGCAGCTTGTTGATCTAAATCACTTATATGGCGCAAACGATAGGCTTCTAATTCTTCGGTTGTGAGTTCAACAATCTCAAGGCTCCTCATAGGAATTCCTTGAGGCTTAAAATATGTTATTTCTGGATTAAATTCTATTTTTCGACAAAGTCTTGGTCTGGGCATATGTATTGAAAATTATAACAAATTTGCTATTATATCTCTATAAGAGAAGGCTGTCCGGCCCCTTTTTCTAAAGAGGCCGGTTCCCATGCCTTCTTTTATTTTTGGCTTTTTAAAGCCTCTTTCTCTTTTTTTACTGCTTCTAAGTCTGACAACAGAGCTTTTTCTTCTTCGTCTAAAGCCTTTAACTGATCTTCGGGCGATAAAGAAAGCTTAAAACCGCCTCGACCCATCATTCTGCGTCCGCACCAGAACATTCTTTCTCCGCTAGCACAGCGACCCATCCCTCGGCCGGTTTGTGGTCCTTGCCCTGTTGGGCCAGTTCCGTTCATTCTTGGCATAAATTTATTATTAACATTTTTTATAACGACAGGTCGACCTTTGCCCCCTGCCTATTATGAGTATATACCCATAATAACTAAATGTCAACAAATTTCCACCCGCTTCTCAATTTCACCAATAGTATCATCAAAATTTTGAGAAATTTCAGATTTCTATCAGAGAATTAGTGCTTGCTAGTTCTTTTTTATCTTATAATCACATTAAACAAATAACCGGTGAAAATTATTCCTAGGCCGACGATTGAGGCAAATATTATTATGAGTTTCGTCTTCATTACTTTTTTCAAAATCATAAACTCCGGCAAAGAGAGCGCGGTCACGGCCATCATAAAAGCGAGAGTTGTTCCCATAGCGACGCCTTTTTCAGTTAAAGCGCTAATTAAGGGAATTATTCCGGCCGCATTAGAGTATAGAGGAATGCCGATTATAACTGCGAGCGGTACGGCGTACCATTTGTCCGCGCCGGCGTATTGAGCTAGAAAATCAGCCGGTACGTAACCATGAATCCAGGCGCCTAAGCCAACGCCGATTAAAATATAAGGCCAAACCTTTTTAATTATATTAAGCGTGTAGCTTAAGGCATAATTTACTCTTTTTGCTTGATTAGTTTTTACTTTAGCAGAGGCTTCGTCTTCTATTTTATTTTTTAAAACAAAATCGGCGACTAAATGTTCCATTTTCATTTTACCGATAATTAGTCCGGAAACTATCGCAATCAGCAAGCCGCTTAGTATATAAATTAAAGTAATTTTCCAACCGAATAAACCGAACAATAAAACTAAAGCTATTTCGTTTATCATCGGCGAGGAAATGAGAAAAGAAAGCGTTACGCCAAGCGGAATGCCCGCCTCAACAAAACCTAAAAATAATGGTACGGCGGAGCAAGAACAAAAAGGCGTTATTATACCAAATAGGGATGCTAGAATATGACTCGTTAACTTATTTCTTTTTGCTAAAAATGAACGAACTTTTTCTGGAGGCAAAAAAGTGCGTATATATGAAACAATGAAAATAATTACAAATAGTAGTATAAATATTTTTAAGATGTCGGCAATAAAAAAAGTCAGCGCACTAGCTAAAAGTGTATTGGGTGAGATATTAAATATAGAGTAAGTTAGCCATTTGGCCAGCAGTTCTAATGGATAAAACATATATGTATATAATACTTTACTGGCGCCTGAAGGTCAAAGAGCCTAGTTATTAAATATTTATTTTTAAATCAACTATGATATACTATAAATAATACTAAGATTTTATTAAATATAAAAAATATGACAAAACAGCAAAATGTTTCAAGCGGGCTTTACGGATTGGCCTTTGGTGGCGCGCTTATTTATTATATTCAACACGCCGAGACTTTTTTGGCGGGGGTTATTGGATTTCTGAAGGCATTAATTTGGCCGGCAATTTTAATTTATAAGATATTTGAATTTTTAGGAATATGAAAATAACACTTTGCGGCAGTATCGCTTTTTATTCTGAAATGGAACAAATTAAAATAGCCCTAGAAAACAAGGGACATGAAGTTTTTATTCCTCTTCTAAGTAATGAAGCCCCGTCCGATATGGGTGGCGGAAAGAAAGTTTATTTTGGTCAGTATATTGAAGATAATGGAGGTATTGATGCTTTTCCGCCCGATCACCAGATTTGGAATTTAAAAGGCAAGGCGATTCTAGATCATTTTAAAAAAATTGAATGGTGCGATGCTATTTTAGTCTGTAATTATGAAAAAAAAGGAGTCGGCGGATACGTCGGCGGAAATACTTTAATTGAAATTGGTGTTGCTTTCTTTTTAAATAAATCTATCTATATATTAAATCCCATTTCTTCGTCGCTTTCTTATAAGCAGGAGATATATGGGATGAAGCCAGTATTTATCGGCGGAAACATAAATCAAATTTCTTAATGACTGTTTTCTACTAAAAAAAATAGATCAATTTGATCTATTTTTTTTGTATAAATATCTATTTTTTCTTGGACGTACTTTTTTTAACCGGTTTTTTGCTTGGTGCTTTCTTGTCTAACTTTTTAGGAGATTTAGAATCTTTTTTAGTCACCGTTTTTTCCTCAATCTTTATAATTTCTTTTTTTGCCGGGGCCTCCAGTTTAGTTTTTTGTAGTACCGGACTTAAAGCGTTTAAAATTTTATCAAGCTTAGCGTTTAAAATATCAAATTGTTCGCGGTAAGAATTGTTTTCAGGGCGGACAGTCGGACTTTTTACCTTTTCATCTTTTCCAAAACAGTCACTGCAATAAACCGGTTTGCCGGAAGATGGTTGAAAGGGAACTTCGCAACTCTTTCCGCAATCACTGCAAGTTGCCCTAAACATTTTTTTATCTTGAAATCTTGGTCTGGCAAAGTCCCGACCGTTAGATTGTCTTGGGATTGAATCGTCTTTTCCCTTGAAGCAATTACTGCAAAGAACTGGGCGGTTGCCACTTGGTTTAAAAGGAACCTCACAACTTGTGCCACAGTCCGCGCAGATTGCTTTATGCATCTCCGGCCTTTCTGAATTATTGTCCCTTCTATCTCTTGACCCGCCACCTCTATTAAAATTTTTCATATTTATTGTTAATTATTATTATAGCTTAAGTCTAGTCAGTTATGAGATAAAAAGCAAGGGCGAATTGTTTAATTTTGTTCAACATTAGGTATGGGCACATTGCCTTTCTCTATTGACAGAAATATCAAATTATTATACAATAATCTGTTGTCTAAATTGGGCAATATGTATTTTAAAAAAAGAATATAAAATATATAAAGGTAAATCATGAGAAATATTGTTACAGTAACTCTAAAATGGATTCTGGCGGTATTTTTTTTGTTTAATACTGGTTTCTTTTCTTGGCTTAGTCAAAGAGAACCGAATATTCAGCCACCTCGTAAAGAGGATAATGGTCGAGCAGATTTTAAGTATTTACAGGAAAAAGTAAGAAGAGCTGAGGCTCTCGGTCGGGATTACACTTTTGAGCTTTATTTCTCTGATCTAGCAGAAATAAAACTTAAAAGTAAGGCTAATGATTTTGACAGGAATGTAATACTTCTTGTTCAAAGTAGCACTAGTACTTTATGCGAATTTAATCGTCGCAATTATGAAGAAATCTGGTTTCACTGTTCCGACGAGAAACGTGCGTCCATACAGGCTAGATTATCCGCTGCTCAAGAAAAATGCCAAGAAACAGTTGACCCTGGTTCTTTGCAAAGAAGAGCTGAATCTATGGCAAAATTTAGAGCCCCTGGATTTTGGTCAAAGTTTCTCCTAAGTATTTTGTTTTGGTTGTGGAAAGTTTATCTAAAGAATTTTCTTTTCGCTTTAACTCTTCTTTGGATTTGGTGGTATCAAGAAAAAGATTCCATTAAGATTAAAAATCCTATCAGTTTCCTTATTTGTTTAATTCTGTACCCAGTCGTTATTATCAGAGTATGGTGCAGGTCAGTAAACATGTGGGGTCGCGAATGGGCGCTCGAGATTGATTTCCGCCGAAGACAGACTGATATTTTTTCTTTAATTTCTAAAAATGAAATAGCGGATATAAAAAGATTCGCTAGAAGTAATTTAAAGATTAAGGATTATCGTGATTATTTAGATAGTCGCGGCTTTGTCTATCGCCATTCTTTGGTTCCGGCGGCTGCTCTAACTTTATCTTTATTAGCAATTCCAAGGATTCAGGGGGCAGAAGTTCAGAGGTTAAACAATGGTTTAGTAAAATATCAACTGGAGATCAACGCTCCGCCCGGTATTGGCATAAGCCAGATGGACTATGGGGGAACTGACGATATTTATTGTCAGGTAACTTCAATTAGTGGCCTGCAGGCGACTATGTTTATAAGACAATTTATTTTTCATCTTATTTATTTAGGCAGGATATTTTTAGCACCAGTTAAACGAGAGTTAAGCGGTTTTAAAATGAGTCCTGGCCCGATTCCGGTAGCTTGTTACTAATTGTAAACAAAGAGCTGATTACTTATCAGCTTAAAATCAATTATTAACAAAAACGGTAAAAATGAAAAAGTATATTGTAAATCTATTAGTGTTTGCTTGTTTAATAACCAATCAAGCCCAGTCCCAGTCGGTTAATCTAGAAAATTCATTTCTAGTTAATTCTGACACGTCTTTAGTTTCTTTTCAGCGCATTGAAGTCGGCTGGAATAAATTAAGTTTCAAATACGATTATAAGTCTAAGGATGACGATGTATTTGGGATTATATTAAGCGATTTCATTTCTGGCCCGAACTCTAGCCTAAGTTTTATGGCTGTTCGTTCTACTAGCAAGCAGAAAGTCGAAAAACTTTCTTGGTATGCTTGGGGTAGTCATAATTTTGACAAATTTTCTGTCAGACTTGATTTATGCCGAATGTATCACGTAAATGGCGGTTTGAATGATTTTAACGGTGGTAGAATATGGAATAAGCGATTTACTGCTGAAGCCTATATTTATACTAATCATTCAATGTTGACGGGAATAAAAAAAACGGACCAGCTTTATGCTTGGTTCGCTTACCATCCAGAACATGCCTTTGTTTCACTTGGTCTAGCGGAAAATGAAAAAAAGCAAACAACCTATTGGGGGTTTGCAGGAACTAGGAATTTAGATCACTTCGGAATTTTTAGCCTCGGTAGTTATAATTCTACAACAGGAGATTTTTGGTTCAAGTCGCAGAGTGGCTTTGGAGAAATAAACCAAGATTTTTTCTGTCAGGACAACTACATCATTGCTACTGACTATCTGCTTGTGCCAGCATTTTTTCATCTTCATTTCTCTCAAATTACTACTAAGGGCACCTATACCCTAAAAGTAGAGGGCCGTCGAACAAACGGTTTATATAACTTCGAGACCATGATGGGGAAAAAGATTGGCAATGATTTGATACGAGTAGCCGTTGGGGCAAATTCTGAGTATTTTAGTAATTTTAAATTAGCGCCTTCATTTGAGCTGTACAAGTCATGGAAAAAGAATGACTGGAAAGCAACGATAGAGTTGCGCTATGACCTTTTATATAAAGCATGTACCGGATACTTAATCTTTCGGTATTAAGCTTTAGCCTGTTAATGGTAATTATCATTAACGAAAAAACCGTGATTATAATTGCGGTTTTTTTATTGTTGAATTTTTAAGCAAGAGTGCTTTTTTAATGTCTTTTTGTTATACTAATAAGGTATTATTATTTATGAAAAACAAACAAACGCGAAAAAAAATTGGTTTAGCCCTAGGGTCTGGCGCCTGGCGAGGCTTCGCCCATATTGGAGTAATTAAATCGTTTTTAAAGAATGGAATTGAAATAGATTTTTTAAGCGGATCCAGCATGGGAGCTTTAATTGCCGCCTATTATGCGGTTTTTAAAGATATTAATAAATTGGAGGATGAATTTGTCGCAAATGCCAAAGATAATATGCCTCTTTTTTTGAACTTTAGCTTAACGGGAGGCCTTATTGGCGGTAATAAGTTTCTTAGATATCTTAATAAGCGTTTTCAAAATTTCAAATTTTCCGATTCGCTAATCCCCTTACAAATTATTGCGACCGATTTATTCAGTGGAAAGCCGTATATTTTTTCCGACGGTGATATCGCCCGGGCGATTAGGGCTAGCGTTTCCGTCCCCTTAGTATTTAAGCCCTTAAAATATAAAGATAAACTATTAGTTGACGGCGGTCTGAGCAATCCGGTGCCGGGCGTCTTGGTTCGCAAAATGGGCGCAGATATTGTTATCGGGGTAAATATATATCATCAGAATGAATTTATTGCCAAGAAACTAACGATGCCGCAAGTAGTTTTAAGAAGCACGAGAATAGTTTTATATAATTTAGCTCAGAACGACATTAAAGATATTGATATTGTAATTGCTCCCGATCTCTCTCCTTTTGTGGCGACTTCAAGTTTATCAAAATTTTTTACCAAAGAGGTTATTATTAATATTATTAACGCCGGAGAAAAAGCGGCCGATAAAAAAATAGACGAAATTAAAAGGCTAATTAATTAATAAAAATGAAGTATAAATTATATACAACTTCACAGAGCGCCTGGGATGGAATGTTCCAATCAATAAAACTTGCCAAAAAGTCTGTTTATATAGAAATGTTTATTTTTTTAAATGATACCAGTACTACTCATAATTTTTTAAAGCTTTTAGAAGAAAAAGCCAAGGCCGGTCTGGAAGTTGTTATTATCGCCGACGCTTACGGGAGCTGGTCGCTTAGAAATAAGGAAGTTCTAGAAATGAAAGCGGCGGGGATAGAGTTTATATATTTTAGTCATTGGATAAAACGAACACATCGTAAAATCCTTCTCGTTGATAATAAAATCGCTTTTCTGGGCGGTGTTAATATCTCGGAAAAAATTCGAAACTGGAGCGATTTACAAATACGATTAGAAGGGCACATCGTCAGTCCAATATTAAAATCTTTTGCTTATAATTATCAAAGAGTCGGCGGCAAGAAAGAAAGTATTTTAAAATATAGCCGACAGCCGATAACTAAGAAAATTAAAGCCTGGATAATTGATAATTTAGTTAATACTAATAAATTGTATTATCTCAATAATTATTATAGAGATAAAATAAGCGGAGCGAAAGAGTCAATTCAAATTGTGACACCGTACTTATTGCCGCCACGCTGGCTCATTGCTGTTTTAGACGATGCTTGTCGCCGTGGGGTAAGAATAGAAATTATAATTCCTAACGATACGGATGTGAAAGGACTAAACAAAGTTAATTATTTAAATTGTTGCCGTTTGTCGGCGCTTGGCGTTAATTTTTTCTTAACTCCTAATATGAATCACGCTAAAATAATGATTATTGATGGGCGTGAAGGGGTTATTGGTTCGCAAAATATGGATATCGTTTCTTTCGGATTATGCGCCGAAGCCGGGGTATTTTTTGAACAGAAGGACTTAGTTCATGATTTAAGAAGAATAGTAGATAAATGGCGCGACGAATCATTGCGATTCGGGGCGAAGACGTTAAAAATAAAATGGTATGACAAAATTTTAATCGGATTTTTTAAATTCTTTTATCCCTTGTTTTAACCTTATCCTCTCGTTTAGTTGGTAAATTAGAATCAAGATTAAACCTATCTTGATTTTTTTGTAATTTTCCGCTATACTAAATCTAATTAATTTATAATTTTTATTTTCTATGTCCGCGAGTTTTATAAAAGTTAGAGGAGCCAGGACACATAATTTAAAAAATATCTCTTTAGATATTCCCAGAGATAAACTGGTCGTCGTTACCGGTTTGTCCGGTTCGGGAAAATCATCACTCGCTTTTGATACTATTTATGCCGAAGGACAGCGCCGTTATGTCGAGTCCCTTTCTTCTTACGCCCGCCAGTTTGTAGGACTTATGGATAAACCGGATGTTGATTTAATTGAAGGTTTGTCTCCGGCTATTTCTATAGATCAAAGAACAGTCGGGCATAACCCCCGCTCTACTGTCGGAACGATTACCGAAGTCTATGATTATCTGCGCCTGCTTTATGCTAAATGCGGCGAGCCGTATTGTCCTGATTGCAATCTAAAGCTTATCAAATCATCGGAAGAGAAGAAGGCGGAAAAAAATATTCGCGGAAAACAGAGCAATTCTATAAAAATTGAAAGATACTTTTCTTGTCCGGAATGTAACTATCGTCGACCAAGTCTGGAGCCGCGCGATTTTTCTTTTAATTCCGGTCATGGTGCCTGTATGTCTTGCGGCGGAATAGGTACGAAGTTAGAGGTTGACCCGGATTTGATTTTTAATCCTAACCTCAGTATTTTAGAAGGGGCGATTAAGCCGCTCTCACATTCTAATTTAAATGGCAACACCTTATTTCTAGAGTTGAGCGAACTGGCTAGCCGCCATAATTTTAGTTTGCGCCCAGCGATAAAGGAGATAGATTTAGCGCATAAAAAATTAATGCTTTATGGCGACGGAAAATTTATCGGTATTTTAAAACATTTGGATAATAAATATTTAGAAACAAAATCTAGTTTTGTAAAACAGGAAATAGAGAAAGTAATGCGGGTGTTTTTATGTCCGGCCTGTCATGGTGCCAGGCTAAAGCCGGAGATTGTCGCCGTTAAAATAAATAATCTCTCAATTTCTGATATTTCCAATTACAGTATTGATGAGCTCGGCGTAATCTTAAAAGATTGGTTAAAAAGTACAAGTCTTTTAAACGGTCAGGCGAAAATTGTTGAACCGATAATAAAAGAAATGGTTAAGAACATTGATTTATTAATTAATGTCGGCCTCTCTTACCTTACTTTAAGCCGTTCCGCCGCAACACTGTCGGGCGGAGAAGCACAGAGAATAAGACTGGCTTCTCAGGTCGGCTCAACTCTAAGTGGCGTACTTTATGTTCTTGATGAGCCGTCTATCGGGCTTCACCAAAGAGATAATGATAAATTAATCGCAACCCTTAAACAATTACGTGATCTT
>CAYUWA010000016.1:12032-12336 GCA_964448505.1 uncultured Gammaproteobacteria bacterium
GAGATAATGGTAATACCGTAATTGTCGTTGAACACGATATGTCAACGATGTTCGCTGCCGATTGGCTTATAGATATCGGTCCCGGTGCGGGTGAACTCGGCGGCAATGTACTATTTGCCGGACTGCCGGAAGATATTAAAAAATGTTCCGCTTCAATTACTGGATCTTACTTATCGGGGAAAAAAGAAATTAAAATTCCTGTTAAGTTTCGGGCGGGTAACGGAAAATGTATTAAAATTATTGGCGCTAAAGAACATAATCTAAAAAATATAGAAACGAATATACCAACATTGGTTTCTACTTT
>CAYUWA010000016.1:12346-13470 GCA_964448505.1 uncultured Gammaproteobacteria bacterium
AAATATTGATGTCAGTATCCCGCTCGGAAAATTAGTGGCAATGACCGGCGTATCCGGCTCGGGAAAATCAACTCTAATGAGCGATATTCTCGCTAATGCGCTGAACAAAAAATTCTATCGCGCCAAGACCGAGCCGGGCGCTCACAAAGAAATTCAAGGATTGGAAAATATTGATAAGGTTATAGATATTGACCAATCGCCGATTGGTCGAACACCGCGCTCTAACCCTGCAACTTATACCGGTCTATTTACTTATATCCGAGATATCTTTGCCGAACTCCCGGAAGCGAGGGTTAAGGGTTTAAATGCCAGCCACTTTTCTTTTAATGTTGTCGGTGGGCGTTGCGAGAATTGCGCCGGAGACGGTGTGATAAAAGTAGAGATGCAGTTTTTGTCCGACGTTTATTTAACTTGCGATGTTTGTAACGGAAAAAAATTCAAAGATAAGGTGCTTGAAGTCCTCTATAAAGGAAAAAGTATTTATGAAGTTTTGGAAATGACGATAAGCGAAGCCAAAGAATTTTTTAGCGATCATTCTGCGATTTCTCAAAAGCTAAAGACTTTAGACGAGGTTGGGCTTGGCTATGTTAAACTCGGTCAGAGCGCCACTACGTTTTCCGGAGGTGAAGCCCAGCGTATTAAATTAGCGACTGAATTATCAAGGAGAGCAACCGGTAAAACTTTGTATATTCTAGACGAACCGACAACCGGTCTCCACTTTGCCGATATTGATCGCCTGCTTAAAGTTTTAAATATGTTAGTTGATCAAGGTAATACTGTTTTAATTATTGAACATAATTTGGATGTTATTAAATCGGTTGATTGGATTATTGATCTCGGACCGGAAGGCGGAAAGCTCGGCGGCTATCTTGTTGCCGAAGGAAGTCCGCTTGAAGTCGCTAAAATTTCTAAAAGTTTTACCGGACAGTATTTGAAAAAATTATTGGGAGGAAGTAGCTAAGTATAATAAATTGCTAAATGGATTAAACAATTAAATCAAGAGAAAACCGTTTTTATATAAAGGCTAAATAAATGATTAAACACTAAAAAACAGCTTTCTAGTAAATTAGAGCTGTTTTTTCAGCACATAGACAAAATAGCACATTTCGTGCTATGTTTGTTAG
>CAYUWA010000016.1:13480-22758 GCA_964448505.1 uncultured Gammaproteobacteria bacterium
TATATTTCCAATATGAAAAAAATAACTATAGTAATTTTGTTTTTTATTCCGATATTTTTGGCGGGGTGCTTAAAAGTAGATGATAAAATATCAAAATCTGGCGATATTGTTGTACATGATCAAGACGGTGAACAACAAAACACCGAATTGTGTCCTGAAAGCATTTCTGATTTTAATAATCAATTTGGTGTAAATGAATTAGTCCATAATTCTTATACTATTGCTAACATTGACTACACTTCTTGCTTGTATGCCCCGGATGGTCTAGTAGCGTTGCCTTACACTTTGCAATATTATGAAAAAAATAATTTTTTTGGGATTGGTAAAAATTATCCAGGAGAAAAAATTGTTGAATGGTTTCAATATGAGAACGATAATAAATTATATATTTATCTTAACATCATGCTTGCTCCGGGTAGCTCTTACCTTGATAAGCATATTATTATTGTTAATCTAAAAAATAAAGAAATAAGCGGAGAGATGAAAAATTCTCCTTTTGTAAATTCTTTATCGTTATCACCAGATAAAAAAAGAGCTGTTGAATTAAATGATGAAAAGTTATATTTGTATGATTTTATTTCTAATACTAGGTTGGGTTTAGTTCTTGATTTGGAGCCTTACATGAATACAAATAATGAAAAGATTTATGGTGTTGAATTAATAGATGAGTCAGGTTTATTATTGGATGGTGCGATAAGCTGGGTAAATAACAAAGAAATCAAAATTCAACTTTTTGCTTATACGGAGAATGGTCTACAAAAATATGGCGAGCCGATAGAAAAAAAATTAAATGCCGTTGTTAAGAGTAATGCATGTAAAAATAAAATTATAGATTTTTATGATAAATTTTTTAAAAGTGACGACTATATTTATACAGACGCTATAATTAATAATTATACTTATGAAAAGTTTATGATTAGAAAAAGTAGCGATGAAGGCTGCGGCAGAAATGGTTCTCTGTGTGATTTAATAATTGGGAGAGACAGGGAAGAAGATATAGAAAAAGTAGCTGATTTACTTTTTCCTACTTGCGACCTTGCTCCAGACGGAACCACATATTTAAATATAATGAACCAGGCAAAATTGCTCGAATTTATTGACAAAGATAATCTTTTAATAAGTTTTGGAGAATATGACCATTGTGTTAATGATTCTAGTATCGCCAGTTATAATTTAAAAACGAAAAAGTTAACAAATAACCTTTTATCATTTAGCGGAATAGAAAAATCATGTTGGGATAAAGGTTATGCGCAGTATGATATATGCAAAATGACGTCCTGCTTAACATTTAGTGATAGGGTGACGTTTGAAAAGGATGGAAAAAAAATTAATGTGAAAAATAATATAAAATTTCCATATGAGGTCGAGTTTGATGTAAAAACCAACTATCATAATACGGACACTATTAATTTATTAATCAATAAGGATGTTTATACATTTAATTTTAAGACAGGGGATTTAATTATTAATAATTAAAATGTTTAATATAATTTTTTATAGTTGCTATGCACCGCTCAATCTTAAAAATTAACAAAAAAATAATTGAATCAACTATTTTAGTCATATTAATAATAGTCGTTGGGGCGGCTAGTTTTTATTTTGTGAAATCATTCCAGGCGCGCAGAAATCAATCATTACCGATAGCTAATTTTGAAGAGAGATCGGTTGCCAATTTAAATGATGCAGAAAATTTAGCAACTAGTAGTCTTGAATCTAAAATATGGTTAAGCGAACGTTTAAATGATTATTACTATAAAGATAATAGTAATGTCTATTTTAATGATACAAGTCAGAGTTAATCTTTTCAAGTCGATAATGTCGATTTAGATTCATTCACAGTTTTTAGCGATAAAAGCCTTTATGCAGCTGACAAAAACAATATGTATTTTAGCGGCGTAATCCTAGCTGGGGCAGATGCTAAAAGTTTTAAAAAATTTAAAGGAGACAAATGCTCAAACTCCTATAGCGATTATAACGATTATAGTGATTATTATATCGATAAGAACAATATTTACTCAGGGGGGAAAATTCTTAGTTCTAACCCAAGCACCTTTATATGTTTAGGTGAAGGCTGGGCGAAGGATCAAGATAACTATTATTTTGGTAGCGAATCGACCTCCTTTAGCTATCAGGACAATATATTTTATTTTGAAAATATTGTTGGGAAAGGGCGTGAACCTGGGCTCGGTGGAACCGATACTAATACTTATATTTTAGATAAAAAAACTGGAACCAAGAAAAAGATATTTGATTTTGGAAGAAGATGTACTGGCGGCGAGGTGCTTCCCGGAATAGCAAAAACAAATAATCCTAATATATTAGAATTTACTCAATCAGACGGAGATGCTTGTGAATGTCATCAAAAATATTGGTATTACGATATTTTAAATCATAAAATTTTAAAAATAGAATTTTTAAGTGGTTGCGGTTTTAGTAAGTATGAACTTTCCGTCAACGATGATAACTGGATTAGAGAGCTTATTAATTATAAAGGATGTGGCACTGATTGCCATGACTCATGCCAGAATTTAAAACCGATCTTAAAAGACGTCACGGTCAATGACTCGCCTCAAAAAATATTTAGTGGGAAAGAAGTCTTAAGATGCGAGAACCGTGATAATTGGGACGCTAACTCTTCTATTAATTATATTGGGACAAATAGTGATTTGTCTGAAGTATATTTCACTATATCAAACGGCAAATGGAATGAGAAAGAATATAAAAATATTGTATCAAAAGAATATAAATTATCGTATAATGTGTTTGAAAAAAGAGTAACTTTAATAGACGATTTTAAGGATTTATTAATATTAACAGACGCTAAAGAGCCAATTTTTTATTAATAAATATGAAATAACAGAAATCAATTATTTTTTGCAAAATTATAATTCCTTCAACACCTTCAACTCTAATTTTCTCGTTGTCGTATCTAAATAAGCAAAGGTGGCCTCATGAAAAGTACCGGAAAGATTGCCGGGGTTAACAATCATCGTTGCCCCGTCTTTTTCGAGCCAAGGTTTATGCGTATGGCCGTAAAAAATATAATCAGGAGAACAGTCCATTAATTTTTTTATTTTTCTCGGTTCATGACAGAGGCCGATTTTTAGATTATCTATTTCTAAAATTTTAATTTCATCGCCGTAATTTATATTCTGATAATATTCTAGTTCAATTTCTTCGTACAACTCAATATTGCCGCGAACTAAAAAAATCTCCCCTTTGAAATAATTAGAGAGATAATTTATTGTTTCAATATTTGTGACATCCCCCAAACAAATAATTTTTTCAAATTTAATCTTTTCTATCCAGTCCAAACAAATTTTTAGATTAGCGAGATTGTCATGAATATCTGAGATGATAGCAATTAGCATAGGCCTTACTTTTTTGTTCTTAACTTTATTTCATAAGCCATCTGTTCCAGCTTTCGCAAGTGGCCACGGGATTGATCATATTTTGTTCTCAAATAGCCGGTCATATCAAAATCAATAAGTTGCGTCATGGTTGCTTCGGCAATCTTTTTTATTTTTGCGACTTCAGTAAATTTTCCTTTAGCGGCTTGGTTAGTCGCGTAGCGGACCAGCTCTCCGATTAAGTCGCATATTCCGCCGAGATATCCTTCGTAATCAAGCGATAAGTTCGCGACAGCGTCAATTTTTTTACCTTTGATTACTTGGTAGAAAGTTTTTCCTTCTAAATATTCTTCAACCGCTGCTTTATAAGCGCCTTCCCGGTGTAACCTATCAACTCCGAAATTCTTTTGTAAATTCATTAATGCCTTTTCCATATCAACTAGTTTTCCTTCGGCAATTTTAAAATCTTGTCTTTGCAGAGCAAAAATTGTTTTTTTTGCTTCAAACAAAATATTATTGGAGGCGCTGATAATTTGGCGACGCGCACTTTCGTTAGCTTGATAATCTTTTTTTAGGCTGCTCAAAAACTTTTCGTTAATCATAGTTGTATTTAATTAAATTACTCGGAAGACTTCCTCAATACTTGTTTCTCCTTTTAAGGCTTTTAATATTCCGTCTTGTAACATTGTGACCATTCCGTTTTCAATCGCCGCCGCCTCTATTTCATAATCAGTTACATTATCGCCCTGAATTATTTTTTGGATATTGGACGTCATATCTATTGCTTCATAAAGACCAAGTCGGCCTTTGTAGCCGAGATTGCCGCATTTTTCACAGCCGACGCTCTGAAAAAATTCTAATTTTTCCGGAATCTTTACGTTAGGATTTTTTATGCTTTTTAAAATATCCTTAATCCTATTCAAGTCGTCCTCGCTCGTTTCTGCTATTTGTCGGCAATGCGGACATAGGCGCCGTACTAAACGTTGTCCGATAGTAAATTCAATTGAATTCGCAAGCGCTTGTCTTTCTACGCCAAGTCCGACAAAACGCGAAATCGCCCCGGCGGCATTATTAGCGTGAATAGTTGATAAGACAAGATGTCCGGTCATAGAAGCTTCAATCGCAATTTTAGCGGTCTCCTCGTCTCTAATTTCCCCGATCATCATTATATTAGGATTTTGTCTGAGCAAGGATTTCATCGCCGAAGCAAAAGAATAACCTTTCTCTTCGTCAATCTGAGTTTGCATAATGCCTGACAATTGGTATTCAATCGGGTCTTCAACGGTAATTATTTTTACGTCCGGCTTATTTAATTGATTGAGCATGCTATAGAGAGTTGTTGTTTTACCGCTGCCGGTCGGACCGGTCGTAATAATAATACCTCTAGTTTTTTTCATCGCTTTCTGAAGAGAGTCGGAGGTAACGGAAGTAATTCCCAGTTCGGCCATATCAAGATTAATCGCATTGGTTGATAAAAGACGAATAACAATTGTTTCTCCGTAGCCGCCGGAAATTATAGAAATACGACAATCAACTTTCTTCTCCGGCAAGTAAATAGTAAAGCGGCCGTCAAAAGTTGCTCTCTTTATATTTGTTGGTGCGCCAGCTAATATTTTAATTTCTGAGAGGAGGGGAAGATAACTAGTTTTCGGCAAATTCAAAATATCGTGCAAGACACCGTCAATTCTAAAACGAACCTTAACGTCGCTTTCCATCGGTTCAATATGAATATCCCCGGCATCGCTTATTGCGCCTAGTGCCATTATTAAATTAATAAGTTCGGCATTTGGCATTTCCTTAACTGCATTTGGAATAAGGGATATATCTTTTTTTAGTTCTTCAGCTTTTTCCGCTTCCGCGACCGAAACCTTGACGCCGCGGCCCATAGTTTGCGAGATTACGATATCGTATAATTCATTAACATAATCAAAATTGCCAATTACCCTATAAACCTCTTCTAGGGAGGTAACGCCGTCCATTACTTTTAGTACCCCGTCTTGCAACATAGTAATCATTCCATTTTCAATCGCTTGCTGCAGAATTTTGAACGAGGGGACTTTATCTATTGTTAATTGTTTAATCTTATCGTCCATGGTAAAGACTTCAAAAATTCCTTGGCGGCCTTTATAGCCGATAAAATTACATTCTTTACAGCCCGCTCCCGGTTTGAAAATAATCGGCAGAGTCGGAGAGATATTAATACCGGCTTTTGGAGAAATAACGGAAAGAATTTTGTTTACTTGTTCTTCCTCGTCTTTATCTAGTTTATGTTCTTCTCGGCAATGCGGGCAAAGTCTTCTTACAAGACGCTGGCCGATAACGGCATTAATTGAAGGCACTAAAAAATATGGTTTTACTCCGATATCTACCAAACGGGGAATAACACCGGCGGCATCGTTAGTATGAAGAGTAGAAAGAACTAAATGTCCGGTCAAAGAAGATTGGACGGCAATTTCAGCCGTTTCTAGGTCGCGGATTTCTCCGACCATAACAATGTTAGGATCTTGTCTTAAGACCGAGCGCAGGCCGTCTGAAAAACTAAAGCCGTGCTTGCTATCAACCTGACTCTGATTTATCCCGGATAATTGATATTCAATTGGATCTTCTAGAGTTATTATCTTGGTTCCCGGCTGATTTAATTTATTTAAAATAGCGTAAAGAGTTGTCGTCTTACCGCTTCCGGTTGGGCCGGTTGTCAGTATTAAACCGTTTGGCTTAGCAATTTCTTTTCGTAAAATCGGCATTATTTCCGGTCTAATACCAAGTTTTTCAAACTCTAAAGACGTTGTTTCAGAATCTAAAAGACGCATTACTACACTTTCGCCAAACGCTGTCGGCAAAAATGAACAACGAACATCAATTTTTTTATTCTTTAAATATATTGTATAGCGTCCGTCTTGAGGGCGGTCGTCAATATTTATTTTTACTCTAGATAATATCTTTAAACGGGAAATAATCTGATGCCACTTCTCTTTACTAATAGTTGCTGCTTCCTGAAGAACACCATCTAATCTCAGTCTGATAACAACTCCCGTTTCTTCCGCTTCAATGTGAATATCGCTGGCGCTGGTTTTTATGGCCGTAGCCAGCATTAAAGTCACAACATCGGTGATATTTACTTCGTTTATCTTTTCGTTTAAATTTTTATAATTAGCGATATCATTTTCAAATTTCGCCAAGTTTTCTTCATTAATTTCTACGCCACTTTCATATTTCTTAACCTTAGGAATTGTTTTATAAATTTCTAAAGCGTGATTGATACTGTTTTCGGAAATTAAATATAATTTTACTTCGGTAAAATATTGCTCGCTTAATCTATCAAGCTCTTCTTGAATTTCCGTTGTCGGTTCCAGGCAGGCCAGACGAATATTTTTCCCGTCATAAAAAAAACAAACAACCCCTAAATCGCGGGCTTTCTGTTCCTGAACTAAAACCAAAGCTTCTGGGCTAATTGGAAAACCGACTAAATTAACGTAAGGCAGACCCAAACTCTGAGCAATCTCCTTTGTTTCTCTTTCGGCTTCTTTTAGTTTTATTTCAACTTGTTTTTTAGCAAAACGACCGGTGACACTTTCTTCGTCATCGGTCGGATTGATTAGATTTTCAATGGAGTCTAAATCACTCATAAACTATTTCTTTCGTTTAAAGATTCTTTCCAACTTGGCTGCGCCCTGGTTATCTTTTAATAATAAGAATAAATTAGTCCAGGTTGAAACCTGAAAAGTTGTTAAGACCGAGCCA
This sequence comes from uncultured Gammaproteobacteria bacterium, assembly GCA_964448505.1. Classification (GTDB taxonomy): domain Bacteria; phylum Patescibacteriota; class Patescibacteriia; order Patescibacteriales; family UBA12465; genus UBA12465. The sequence goes on from CAYUWA010000016.1 coordinate 20,572, forward strand.
AAAACCACTAGAATTATAAAGCCAAGTGCAATCATTAAAGACATGAGCCAAGTCGCCTTAAGCATCGCACCGACTAAAAATAGCGGGACAATAAAGATATAGCCCAAGGCTAGGAGTAAGAATCCGGCTAAAAAGCTGATTATAAAAAGAATAATGGCCAGCTCTATACTTATCAACCAGTTTTTCTTGAATAGTTTATAAGCTTTTTCAATTGAGAGGACAAACGATTCATCATCTAAAACACGGTAGCAAATCGCGTATTTAATTATTAGGGTTATAGAAACGGCAATGGGTACAAAAACTACAAAGAATAAGGTATAAAGAATTATTGCGATATACGATTTAGAAACTAACATAAACAGAAGAGGTAGACCGATAATAAACAGAGAGGCACAAATTAAAACTTTCGCCAGAAGATTCAAAGACAGAACTGACCAAAAATGTTTGTGACCCTTAGTCATTCCTTCGCGGATGCTTAAAACAGCATCTTTTTTCTTGGCGCTAACGATTTTTTTTATCCCAATAACTAGGGCCGCCTGGGAAGTAAAGGTAAGCCAGATAAACGTGGCGATAAGAATTAGAGCGGTTAGGGCAACGGTCAGGGTATTTACTATTGTTAACAAGTCGTAGCTAAATAGTTCTACTATTCCCGACCAAAGATTTTGCATTAAAAGCCCAAAGGCCAAAAAATAATTTAAGAAGTAGAAAGAGCCATTGATTAAGTTCTGGTTAAAGCTTGTGGCGATAAATTGGTGCTCTACTCCGCCGCTAGCGATAGCGAGTGAGGCAAAAAGTCCGAAAAACCATAAATATTTGTGCTTCCAAGTAATAATCCAGGCTTGTTTTAATATTGCGCGATAAGAAAACATAAATTTAAAAGGCTAATTTTGCTTTTAGCTTAGTTATTATAATTAATTGAAAAACTTGCAAAAGTCTGTTAATATTATAACATAATTTAGTAATTAGTACCAAATAATTAATCTTTAATTTGCTTTTAAATCGCATATCAATTATTTGCAGAGTAAATCTAAAAAATATATGAGCAAAGTAGTCGTTGACAAAGAACTAATTGAACAATTTTTGACTCGCGGGGTTGATAAAATTTATCCATCGGTTGAGAGTTTTCGAGAAAAACTATACGCCGGAAAAAAGTTGCGAATCTATCAAGGCTTTGATCCGACCGGTCCGTATCTGCACGTCGGGCATGCTATCGGTATTAGAGCGATGAGAATATTACAACAGCTAGGGCATGAGGTAGTTTTTCTTGTCGGCGATTTTACGGCTAAGGTCGGAGATCCGGACAAAGGCGATACACGAAAATTATTATCTGATGAAGAAATAGAGAGGAATATGGCCGGCTGGAAGGAGCAAGCGTCTCAATTAATAGACTTTAAGGGGGATAATCCCGTTTCTTTCAAGCGTAATTTTGAATGGTTATCAAAATTAAAACTGGATGATTTAATAAAATTGATGTCGCAAATTACCGTTCAAAGAATGTTAGACCGCGATATGTTTAAAAGACGAATAGAGGAAAACAACCCGATTAGACTGCATGAGTTTATTTATCCGTTAATGCAAGGTTATGACGGAGTGGCGATGGAAGTTGATATGGAAATTGGCGGCTCAGACCAGACTTTTAATATGTTGGTCGGTAGAGACTTAAGTAGGGCTTATTTGAATAAGGAAAAATTTGTTAGAACAAATAAGATGATGGACGCGCCGGATGGAAGAACAATGAGTAAAACTAAAGGGAACGGTATTAACTTAGGTGATACGCCGGAAGATATGTATGGCAAAGCGATGTCGTACCCGGATCGTAATATTGTTATGGGGTTTGAATTGTTGACCAATATCCCTATGGACAAAGTAAAAGAGATTGAAAAAGATATTGTTCGGGGAGAAAACTTAATGCAACACAAGAAATTAATGGCTTATGAAATTGTTAAAATGATAAAGGGGGAAGAAGCGGCCGCTAAAGCGCAAGAATATTTTCAAAAGACTGTTCAGAATAAAGAGATTCCTCAAGATATAGAACTTAAAAAAGTAAGAGGCGGTTCTTGGAATATTATTGATCTTCTGGCTGCCGTTGAGCTAGCAAGCAGTAAGGGTGAAGCCAGAAGACTTCTTGATCAAAGTGGAATTAAAATTAATGGCCAAGAATTTAAACTATATTCTGATGACGGAAAT
>CAYUWA010000017.1:0-6037 GCA_964448505.1 uncultured Gammaproteobacteria bacterium
TCTGCTCGCTTTAAAATTAGAGAGGAAATAAATCTTTTGCGTCTGGTTTTAAGAGCATAGGAAAAATCCATACCGTGGAGAAAAACCGCATACTTAAAAGGTCTAAAAAAAGACCAGAAATATGCGACGAGTCCGAGGGGTAAAATTTGACCGACTAAAACGTGGGTGGTCTTATCCTTGTCTATTTTTCTCTTAAAATTAGAAATTGCCGGCCGCCAAGCAAAAAAACATTTTCTGTCCATTAAAAGTTTATTTTTAGAATTATCTAAAATATCAATATTTTCGTTCATCGGCCAATACTTAGCCAAGTTGCCGTAATAAGAGGCGATGCCTCCTTTAAACGGCGGGTATTCAAGGGTAAATAATAATGTCCTCATAAATTAACTTAAGATTTTTTAAAAGACTTATAAACGCTTAACAAGTCCTCTTTCTTAAACCCTCCGATAGAAAACAGAACAGCAAAATAAAGAATAGCACCTAAAGCGGTGGAAATAAATATGTTTAAATAATCTTTACTAAAATAAATTAAAGCGCCCATTAAAAGCGAGGAAAAAAGAACGCGAGCCAGATTCTTTAAATTTTTAAGCGGCTTATAAATAATAATTTTTCTGACCGTCGCTAGACCAAGGATAAACATTAAAATATTGCTTACTAAAACAGTGATACTTGCTCCAAGCGCTTTAAACTCGGGAATTAAAATTAAATTTAAAGCGATGCTGACGATAAGAACTATCCCCATATTGAAAGTATTTTTTCTTTGTTTGTCACAAGCGTTAAGAAGCGAACCGATTGGAAAATTAACGAAGATAAAGAATAAAGAAATAATGGAAATCTGGAGCGGTAAAACCGCCTCGCTGTAGCCGGACTTAAATAAAAGAACTATCTTATCGGCTAAAACAACCGCGCCGATTACTATCGGCCAAGAAATAATTGTTAAGTAATTAATAGCTCTTTCAAAAGAAATAGCCAGTTGCTCCCTATTCGTTTGCCAATAAGAACTCATCGCCGGATAAAGCGAAGCGGTAAAAGCCATCGGCAAAAATTGGAGAGCGAATATTATCTTAAAAGCGACTTGATAAAGACCGACTTGAATATCACCGGCAAAATAAGATAAGAAAACCGAATCTAAATAAGTATAAAGGCGCTGAAAAATAGCGTAAACTGCAAAGGGCCAACTAACCAATATTATTTCTCTAACTAAGGGCTTATCGTAAACAACCTTAATCGCAATTTTAATTTTTCTTTTTAAAATTAAAAAAGAATAAATAAAATTATAAGTACTGGCTAAGGCCAAGGCGAGCATGGCCGGAATAAGTCCTCCGCCTAAAAGCAAGGCGCCATAACCGATAATTAGAACAAGGAGCTGGAAGATTATAGACGAGATACTTTCGTATCGTAAATTATGAAAACCGCGGACGACGGAAAAGAAAGTAGAAGTAAAAGAGTCTAAAACCATAGAAACACAAGAAATATAGACCAGGGTCTTGGTTAAAGATTCGTAGTGTAAAACATTAATAAAAACAAAAACTGCCGCCAAGGCGATTAAAGCAAGAGGAATTTTCATCGCCAAAACGTTGCCTAAAAAACGAGCAGCTTTTTCTTGGCTTTTGGCGACTTCCCTAATTAAAATATTGGCGAATCCAAGATCAATTAGAATCGCGAAAATGGTCGTAAATGAGATGGCAAAATAGTATTTTCCTAAGTCCTCCGGTCCTAAATAACGCGCCAGGAGCGTAAAATAGGTAAAAGAAATGACTTTTTGGAAAATTAAGGCGATAGTTAAATATGAAGTATTCTTGGCAATATTGCTTATTTTAGTCATAAATCGGAACTTTGAGTTACAAAGCTTATTATATCAGCTCTTGATTAAATTTAAAAGTTATGATAGCATAATACTACTATAAATATTGATAATAAGCCAATAAATCTAATATGAAAAAAGCGATTCACCCAAAGTACTACAAAGACTGCAAAGTTTCTTGCGTTTGTGGAAATAAATTTGTAACCGGCTCAACCGAACCGGAGATTAAAGTTGAACTTTGTTCAGCTTGTCATCCTTTCTATACTGGAAAACAAAAATTAGTTGATACGGCTCGCCGTGTTGAGAAATTTGAATCTAAGGTTAAAGCTAAAGAAAGCGTTAAGGATAAGAAAGGTAAGAAAGTAAAGAGAGCCGCTCGCGCGGAAGTTAGAGCTAAAAAAGAAGTAGTTGTAAAAACCAAAGATATTAAGAAAATCGCTCAAGTAAAATTAAGCGGCAAAAAATAGTTAAGTTAGATACAAAAAAGCAATCGGTTTTTTTATTTTAGTATTAATATGCTAAGATAAAAGTAGCGATTGCTTTTTTAAATAAAAAAAAGGGCTTAAAAGAACCCAGCGTATTCCTGAGAGAATCCTTAAGAAGTTTGATAACGAGAGTAATTGGAGGAACTCTAGTTACAAGATCTTAATTACGCTAAATTTACTTTTAAACCCTAAATTGTTCACGTTTTACCACCCGCAAGTGATAAAACTTATGAACAAAGCTCAATTGTGATAATAACACATGCTTAAAAATAAGTCAATATGTACGAAGAAATAAAGAAAAAATTTAAAATAATTGAGGAAAAGCTCGGAAATCCTGAAATAATGAAGGATCAGAAGGAAATGGTCAAACTTTCTCAAGAACATGCCAATTTGAAGAAAATAATGGGTCTTATTTTAGAATTGGAAAAAACGGAGCTTAATATCAAGCAGAATAATGAAATAATTACCCAAGAAAAAGATGAAGAAATGCGAGCGATGGCCAGCGAAGAGCTTGAATCTTTAAATAATCGGGTTTCCGTTTTAAAAGAAGAGCTTGAAGAAGAGCTTAACCCGGCAAGTCCTAATGACAAGAAAAATGCCATTATTGAAATACGAGGCGGCGCCGGTGGAGATGAGGCGGCTCTTTTTGCCGGAGATTTATTTAGAATGTACTCCCGCTTTTGCGAGCGCCGAGGCTGGAAATTAGAGTTAATTGATTCAAGCTTAATTGGAATCGGCGGTTTTAAAGAAGTTATCTTTAACGTGAAGGGCGAAGGCGCCTACGGTCTTCTTAAATTTGAAGCCGGAACGCACCGCGTTCAACGCGTTCCGGAAACTGAAAAACAAGGCCGCGTTCATACTTCAACCGTAACTGTCGTTGTTTTACCGGAAGCTGAAGAAATTGATATTGAAATTAAACCCAATGATATAAGAATTGATACTTTCTGCTCTAGCGGTCCGGGCGGACAATGCGTTAATACGACTTATTCGGCGATTAGAATAGTTCATCTCCCGACCGGCGTTACCGTTTCTTGCCAAGATCAAAAATCACAACATCAAAATAAAGAAAAAGCGATGCAAGTTTTGCGTTCCCGCTTATTGGCAAAACAAGAAGAAGAAAAACGTGCCGCCGACTCAAGCGCCAGACAAACGCAAATCGGAGGCGGCGATAGATCGGATAAGATAAGAACTTATAATTTCCCGCAAGATAGGGTAACCGACCATCGTATTAATTCTTCTTGGCACAGTATAACCAGAATTATGGACGGAGAAATTGAGGAAATTGTCTCTGCTCTTAAAAAAGCATCGAAAGAAGAATCAAATAAATAACCCGATGGATCTTTCCGACTTAATAACAAAATCAACTCTTCCCCGCTCGGAAATTAATCTTCTAATCTCTTTTTTATTAAAAAAAGAGATTATTTATTTATTGGCTCATCCTGAAATGGATATTCCGAAAATAATTGAACAGAAATTTAAAGTCCTAGAAAAGAAAAGAAAACAAGGATTTTCCATCGCCGCTATAACCTCTGAAAAAGAATTTTACGGCTTAAAATTTAAGGTAAGTTATGACGTTCTTATTCCCCGCCCGGAAACGGAAATAATTGTTGATGCGATTTCTAAGGAAATAGGCAATAATAAAAAATATGTTTTAGCCGATATTGGAACCGGCTCAGGCGCCATTATTATTTCAAGTGCTATTGAGCTTAAAAATCGCCAAACGAGAATTTTTAAAAAAACTGAATTTCTTGCCGTTGACATTTCCGGTCCGGCTTTAAAAATCGCGCTTGATAATGCCCGTCTCCATAAATTAGAAAAAAAGATTAAATTTTTTAAAGGCAATCTTATTTCTCCAATTGTTAAGAAAGTGACAAATCAGAACTTAATCTTAAGTGCCAATCTTCCTTATCTAACGAAAGCGCAAATTAAAAGCGCGCCGAGTATAAAGCGCGAACCGATAATCGCGCTTGACGGCGGAAAAGACGGGCTAAAATATTATATTGAGTTATTTCAACAACTAACAAGAGTCAATTTTAAATCCTTATTTCTAATCTGTGAGATTGATCCGAGCCAAACCAAAAAAATAAGAAAAACAGCCGCTAATTATTTCAAAGGAGCGGAGTTTGAAATTGTAAAAGACTTAAGCCGTAAAAATCGCTTTATAATAATTAGACAATTCTTGAACAATAATGATATTAATAATGAATATATTAAATAATAAAGACAATTAATCCCAAACGTTAGAAAATTAAATACCAAAAAGGCGCCGCAGGCGCCTTTTTCTTTTCGGGTATTAAACTATATTCTTTTAATATTTTTTTGATGCTTGGCGATATTTTATTTCTTTTCCGCTGCGTCCTTAGCATCTTTAGCTTCTTTCGCTTCTCTAGCATCTTTAACATCAGTCGCTTCAACTGTTCCTGGGGCAGTCGCAAAGACTTCGGCGACTTTCGGTCTCATAACCATAACGATAATGTCTTCAGCGTGGTGGTGAAGAAGGGTAAGCCCTTCCGGAAGTTTGATATCGGAAATTTTTAAATGACCTTCAATTTCGGTAATGGCTGAAACGTCAACGTCAATATGATCAACTAAAGCGTCTGGAAGACATTCAACTTCAATCTCATTTATTTCTTTCATTAACATTCCGCCCAATTCTTTAACTGCTTTGGACTCGCCGACAAAATGAAAAGGAATAGCGGTTGTGATTTTCTCTTTCATATTAACTTGGAAGAAGTCAATATGAGTAAAGAAATTCTTAATCGGATCCTTTTGCCAATCCTTAACCAAAACTTTAACTTTAACTTCACCGAGTTCCAAAAGAATCAAGTTTGATTCTCCGGCCTCTTTAAAAACCTTTTCAAATTTTACTCTATCCATTTTAATTTCTTGGTTTTCAACTCCTTTGCCATATAAAACCGCGGCAATAAAATCGTGACTTAACTTCTCATTTTTTTCGCGCATTTGAACGCTTAACTTTAATTCCATAAATTTAATAGCTAATTTTTGATTTAATTATAATATTCTCTATCATCCCGACTAAAATTAGCGAGGCGAGTAGCGAAGAGCCGCCATAACTTATAAACGGCAAGGGTAAGCCGACAACCGGCACAATCCCTAGATTCATACCAATATTAATAAACATTTGAATAAAAATCAAGCCTAAGGCGCCAATTATAAAATAAATGCCGTAATCGTTGTTGATTTTAGCAAGCGCTCTAAAACAGCGGAAAAAGAAAATAAGATAAAAAAACAAAACCAGAACGACCCCTAAAAACCCTAATTCCTCGGAAATAACCGCAAAGATAAAATCATTCTGCGCTTCCGGCAAGAATTTAAGCTGTGATTGAGAGCCGAAACCGACTCCCTTCCCGGTTAGTCCCCCGGAACCGACGGCAATTATTGATTGAGAAATATTATAACCGGATTCAAGCGAATTAGCACTGGGATTTAAAAAAGTTATTATTCGTTCTTTTTGGTAGTCTTTAAAAAGGACGAACCAACTTAAGGTAAAAATTAAAGCCAGAGAAACCGCGACAAAAACAAAATACTTCTTTTTAAACCCAGCGGCTAAAACACTAATAAACCAAATAGCCGAGAGCATTAAGGCGGAACCGAAGTCCGGTTGTAAAAGAATTAAACCGATAAAAATAACTCTGCTTAACTTTTTATAATTCTTGGTAAAATCATCTGATGATGCGGACAAATTGATTTTGGATTCTGATAAACCGCTCCAGCAAAAGCTTTCATATAG
>CAYUWA010000017.1:6047-10742 GCA_964448505.1 uncultured Gammaproteobacteria bacterium
ACCGATAAATCCGAATGAGTAAATGGCGGAGGAAAAAAAATGACGACTGGTCTTTACCCTCGTCGCCAAATTAGAAAAATAATTGGCTAAAAATATTATTAAAATTATCTTAATAAATTCAACCGGCTGGAGAGAGAAACCCATTAAAGAAAACCAACCCTTAGTACCGCGAATGGTTTGTCCAAAAATTAAAACAAAAATTAAAAGAGCGATTCCGAAAAAATAAAGATAGCGGTTAATACTTTTTAAAAAATGCGAGGGGCGGACGCAAGGCAAAATCCAGGCCTCCCGACAAAACCAAGGCCGGCGAAGAATATTTGTTTTTTAAAATTGAGCAAATCTAAAGACCCCTGCCCTAAGGCGACACTATAAATTTCAATCAGCCCGAAACTAACCAAGAGGACGACGGAAGATAAAATAAACCAGTCAAAATTATGGAAATAAAGCTTAAAACGGCTGAACATATTAATTTTTTACCTCACCTTCGTATTTTTTAAAGACATCGGGATTCAACATATTTAAGTCTGAAACAATTTCAACCCGAGAAACCGCTTCTAAATCCGCCGGCCAGCTTAATCTAATCTTCCTGTTTTCGCCGGAAATAAAATTATCCAATAAATAACGATGGACACCGACTAAACCGTTATTGGAAAACAAAAGAATATTAAGCGGTACCTCATAGTAAGAATAGGAAGTAAGATTACTAATATTGAATTCTAAACTGCTCAGTCCGACTTCTTCGGACAAACCGCTGGAACTGTTTCCGGAGAACTCAATATTTTCTACCAAAAAATTAAGATGATTAAAGTAAAATTCCGACCAATCGGGAATCGTTCTTTTATTTATCCGACTCCAAAAAATATCGGAAATTTTAAGCGACACGGCATCTGTCCCATTTTCCAATTTTTGATTCAAAGCTAAAATATATTTCTCGCTCTTTGGCAAAATAAATGAAGACCCGCAATTTATCTCTTTGCCCAGTTGTTCAAAGCAATATTTAAAATCCGCCTCAAAATTATCATTATTATTTTTTAAACTAATGGCTAAATCAAAGCTATTATTTTCCGAGTATACCATAGTTTCCCCGAAAACTATCTCCTGAACCAAGTTACGAGGCGAACTAATAAGATTCTCTGTTTGAACTTCCGTCTTCCCGGTTAAAAAATAGATAATATAGTTATAGGAAGAATAAATAAAGAAAAAAGCGGAAATCGTAATCAAGAAAATAATAAAAATTTTGGTTATTTTTTTTCTATTCTCCGATAGCCAAAGACCAAAATTCATCTCCTTTAAGCTCACTCCGCTTAAATCTTGAAAATCTTTTAAGTCTTGATCCTTATTTTTTTCATCTTTTTTCATAAATATGATATAATATTTTTGTGGTCTTGATATTTATCGTCGCGCCACAATTACTCTAATAATAACATATTATCTTAAATTTATAAATATTAAAGTTTAAAAAAATGAATATGCCAAAAATCAATATTCCCTTAAGCGTCCCCAAACAATATCAGACGGAATATCAGAAAAATTACCAAGCGCTAACCAATAATAGCGGAAACTTGCTTTTAATCGCCGGGGACCAAAAAATTGAACATTTAAACGACGATTTTTTCGGCAAAGGAATAAGCGCCGAAGACGCCAATCCGGAGCATCTCTTTAAAGTTGCCGCTAATTCTCTTGGCGGCGCTTTGGCTGTTCAACTCGGTCTTGCCTCGCAATACGGTCATAATTATAGAAATATCCCTTATATAATTAAGCTTAATAGCAAAACTAATATCGGCGAGGCCGACAAAGACTCAAGCCAACTTCTCTGGAGTGTCTCCGATATATTGGAATTTAAAAAAAATAGCGGCTTAAAAATTACCGGCGTCGGTTATACTATTTATTTGGGCGGTAAATATGAAACGAATATGCTCGCTCAAGCCGCAAAAATAATTTACGAGGCGCATCAAAAAGGATTAATCGCTATTCTCTGGGTTTATCCGCGTGGCAAATATATAAAAGAAGAAGATATCCATACTATCGCCGGCGGTGCGGGCGTCGCTTCCTGCTTGGACGCTGACTTTGTTAAAGTTAAGTATCCCTTTACTCCGGAAGATAGAGTTGGCGTCGCTAAAAAGTTTAACGAAGTAATTCTAGCGGCCGGAAGAACTAAAGTAATTTGTGTCGGAGGAAGCAAAAGAACACCGAAAGAAATATTGGAAGACCTTGATAAACAAATGAAACTTAGCGGAGCGGGCGGAATTGCTATCGGCCGAAACCTTCATCAACGTTCGCTTGAAGAAGCGAGTAAATTAAATGAAGCGATGGGCGCAATAATCTTTAAGGGGGCTAGTTTTAAAGATGCTTACGCGATTTTCTCAAAGAAAAAATCGTTAGAAACTAAAAAATCCGTAAAACTTTTCGGTCTGTTTTAAAAAAATATTAGTAATTTTGAAATAAAAAAAGACCGGTAGATTTATTCTACCGGTTTTAAGTATCTGGTTAAAAAATTACAAAAATTTCACATAAATATTTTCATCTCGTTCTGGCCCGACCGAGATGACACTTACAGGCATACCGACTCTGGCGTGAATATACTTCACAATTTGCCAAAAATTATTTGGCAACTTCGGTAATTCCCGTATAGGCCTGATGCTTTTCTTCCAACCTGGAAACACCTCATAGAAAGGCGTACAATGGCTAAGAACCGCGGGGGTTACAATTGCTTTCCTTAATAAAGTTCCTCGGCGAAGAAGCAATTCTCCGTGCTTGTAATCAGGGCCATCATAACTATAACGGTAACAAATTTTGATATTTTTGATACCAGTTAAAATATCGCCCTTAGTCATAATCAAATGCGTGATTCCCTGATTTTTGAGCGCGTAGTTTAAGAGTGGGAGATCCAACCAGCCAACTCGGCGAGGCCGTTTAGTCGTCGCCCCGTATTCGCCTCCAACCTGTCTGACAGCAACACCTTGCTTAAAGGAATCATCGCCATTGATATTTTTTAGAATATCGTTCTTCGGAAACCGTTCTTCTTCAATTTCTCTATTGGCGAAACCACCATTACACCAAAGGTCGGATTCTTCTCCGCCCATTTCAGTCGGAAAAGGTCCTCTACCTACTCTGGTCATGTAAGCCTTGAAGATTCCAAAGGAGACATCAATATCTCTTTCTCTAATTCCTGCTCCGTCGGCCATACCAGCAAGAGAGCAATCGGAAGACGTGACAAATGGATACGTTCCATATTTCACGCTCAGAAGAAGACCTTGAGCGCCTTCAAGCAATATATTCTTTTTACCAACGCTCTCCCTCAAAAGTTTATCGGTGTCTACAATATATTTCTGCAGTTGTCGTCCATAAGCAATGTATTGATTATAAACGGCATTAAAATTAATTGGTGCTTCGGGGTTTTTTTGATAATAGAGTCCACTTTCCAGATGCTCATGTTGCATAACTGTTCTTACGGCTTCCTGGTCAAAGGCCGCCAATAAAGCATTAGCGCAATCAATTTCTTTCCGAAGACCTTCTTTTAACATATCTGGATTAAGAAGATCGTTTACGAACAACCCTCGACGACCAACAAAGTCCTTATATACTGGCATCATTCCTTTATTAGTTGAGCCGATTTTATTTTTACCGGCCTTCAACTCACCAAGAGTGTCAAAAATAATTTGATGCGGTAAAAGTAGATGGGCGTTCAAAGCAATTCTTAAATTATTGCAAGATATACCTTTAAGCTGAGCAAGCTGAATTTCGTTGTCTACTGTCTTAGGATAAACAGCACAACCATTCCCAATTACGTTCAGCACTTTTTCATGAGCCATCGCAGACGGTAAAATATGAAAAATCATTTCCTTTTCACCATATTTTACAGAGTGTCCGGCATTGTCACCGCCGGTACAACGAACAACGATATTCGCCCATTGAGCGAAAAGATCAACAATCTTTCCTTTACCAGTGTCTCCGAATTGCAGACAGCTAACAGAAACTACTTTCGGAGAAAGGCGAAAATCCTTTCCCAGGGAACGATCCAAAAATTCATTAAACCGTTCTTTCGGGTCTTTCTTTTTTTTCATTTTTTTTCTTATTTTGGTTTATATATATTACATATTGTCAAAGAAATATCGGAAAATAACTTTTTTCCAATTCAAAAAATCTTACCACAAAACCTCTAAATAAGTCAAACTAAAAAACGCCCCAGAAAGAGGCGTTTTATATCTATTTATTTAAAGTTAACGATTTATCTTGACCTTAATCCTATCAACTAAACTCGGGGCTTTCTTGATAAACGAAGGGGTAAACTTCAATTCATAACTTTTAATCTCCGGAAAATCTCTTAAATATGTATTTATCTGCGCTTCTTTAAGATTAACGAGCTGGCTTCTGTCAATAATTTCCGACTCGCTCTTTAAAGCCATAAGCCCGGAAAACGATGCTTTAATAGTTGCACTACCGCTAAGCGCGTCATAGTTTTCTAAGGCATAAGAAATTTCTTCCGGTTTAAATTCCAGTAACTCTTTATCATCGGGGACTAAAAGATTTAATTTAGCCGAGGCTAACTTGGCCGCCTCTTCTTTAGAAAAAGAAACGACAATAACTTTAGCTTCTGCGCGTCCGACAAATTCATCCTTAAATTCTCCCGCCTTGGCGTCTAGCTCAATTATAATCGGCTCACTACCGCCAACATTTGAAGGCACTTCTGGTGCC
>CAYUWA010000017.1:10752-16298 GCA_964448505.1 uncultured Gammaproteobacteria bacterium
TTGCTCTTCTTTAGCTTTTTTAAGTAAAGAATCGTTTAACTCTTTCGTCGCCAATTGAAGATCGGAATTATTAATGTATTTTTTAACACTGTTTTTAAAACTAAAACCCTCATCGCTCGCCGCATAAATCTTATCCTGAAGCCCGAGCCAAAGTCCGGGGATAGTAAAAGTAGCCGGACCGATTTGCATTTCTTCTCCCGGCTTATCGGCATAAATTTCCACTTGGACTTGTCCGCCAGCCGGAACATCAACCGCATTTTTAATTCTATATAGCTTCCCGTCCGGACTTAATAAACGAGTTGTCGCGACTAAAGGTTGATTTTTGGTATAATTATTTATTATTTTAACCATTCCTAGGATTTCCTTATTTTGCTGCTCTTCGCCGCTCGCCGGAAATTTACCTTCAACTTTAACAATAACTTCTTTTATCTCGCCGCTCACCTTTTCTCGCGGGTCATTTAGAACAGCATCTGAAGTTGTAGCGGTATTATTAGAAACTTGCAAAAATAAAATATCGCTCATCTTTTCGCCTTGAGGCGTAACGTTTATCGTTAGACTTGAAAAAGAAAAATAAAATACCGCGGCGGCAACAACTAAAATTAAAATTATAAAGCGGAAAACTAAGCGTCGGTATAGCCCTAAACTCTTGTGCGGTTTCTGGTCTCTTTCTTCTAAATCAGATTTTTGACCGGATTCTTTTTTCTTGATTTCCGAAACGAGATCGGAGAAAAATTTCTTCTGACTATCAATATCCTCAATCTTATTATCGCCGCCTTTTACTAAACTCGCAATATCTTCGCGGTCTTCCGGTAAATCTGGAAAAAAATTATTTTCGTCCAACTCGGAAATATCCTCATCGTTTATAACATCAACAACCAAAGATTTTGATTTCTTACGATTGGCAGTTTTTTTAAGCGGCTTCTTTTTTTTCTTTTCGCTTTCTGCCGCTCCCTTTGGTTTTTTGACGCTAGTTTTTGATTTAGTTTTAAGGCTTGGCATATTATAAAAAACTAATTAAAAGTGAATAACAAAAAAATAAAGTTATTCTTTTGTAGAACAACTTTATTATATCAGAATTCTTAAATTCAAACAAACATTTTAACGGGTGAAATCTCTAATCGGCGAGTTTGATAATCTCTTTAAAATCTTTATTCAAGTTATTGCGCAAAGACTCGCAATTATTAACCCGAAAAGCGGTCTTGATAATTTTATTTTTTCCCTCTTCGCTCACTCTAAAATAAACTTCGCTTGAACCCGGATATGATGAAAAAACTTGTTTTATTTTAAGAAGGTCGGGGTTATTTAATTCTCCTAGAAAAATTACTTTAAGCGGCGGATTATTATTTTCAAGCGCTTCTTTTTTTAGAGGCGACGTAGCGCTGGGTTTTTCCGCTTTAGGCGCGAAATTATAAGTTTTTTTAGGTGGCCCACCTTCTAAAATAAGGCGCTTAAAATCATCAACCGATTTTTGAATATTTTCAAAACTTATTTCCTTGGCTCTATTAACCAGAACCTTTAACTCCTGATCTTTTTCAGAAACTTTACCGTCAATTATAACGGCTCTTCCCTCCTGCCATAAATCTAAAGTCTCTTTATAAAGCCGCGGAAAAATCAAAAGTTCAAGCGAGCTCAGCGCGTCTTCAATTTTTACAAAAAGCATTGATTCGTTTTTTCTGGTTAAGATTTTTTTAATTGAAGATATAATTCCCGCGCTAATAATTCTTTCGTCTCCTTTATGATATTTTAGTTCGGCAAGAGGAATAGCGTAGCCTGATAAATAAGGACGGAGAGAGTTATAGGGATGCTCACTAACATAAAGGCCCAATAATTCTTTTTCCCATCTTAATTTTTCGTCTTGCGGCGCGGCTGGCGCTGGGTTCAAAGCGATTTTATTAATATTAACATTAACCATTTCCGAAAATAGACTGTCCTGACGACTGTCTTTTTCTTTGGCCAGTTCTTTATTGAAATTTAAAAGTCTTTCAGTATTAGATAATAATTGACCCCGTTCACCATACTCATCAAGCGCGCCGCTTTTAATTAAGCTCTCCAATGATTTTTTATTTAAGTCCTTATCGGTTACTCTGGAAAGCAAATCAAAAACATCTTTAAAAATTCCATTTTCTTTTCTCTCTTTTATTAAAACATCAACAATATTTTCTCCGACATTTTTTATCGCCATCAAACCGAAACGAATCGTATCAACTTTTTCGTCCGCAGAAATCGCTTTGTTTTCTTTGGTCCCGGCGGTAACAACGGTAAAGCTCGCAAAGGATTCGTTAATATCGGGCGCCATAATTTTTATTCCCATATTTCGGCATTCGTCAATTTCAATGGCAATGCGGTCTGAATCTCCTTGATCGGCGGTTAAAAGTGCCGCCATAAATTCTACCGGCCAATGCGCTTTAAGATAAGCCGTTTGATAACCGATCATCGCGTAACAAGCGGCATGACTTCTGTTAAAACCGTAACCGGCAAAAGGCTCAATAAATGAGAAAACTTTTTCCGCCAATTCTTTATAAACGCCGTTTTTAACACAACCTTCAACAAATTTCTCTTTTTGTTCGTTTAGCAAGGAAGCGATTTTTTTACCCATCGCTTTTCTTAAAACATCGGCTTGACCCATAGTAAACCCCGCCAGGTCGCGGGCGATTTGCATAACTTGTTCTTGATAAATAGCGACGCCGTATGTTTTTTCTAAAATACTTTCTAATTTTTGGTGAAGATAAGAAACTTTTTTTCTTCTGTGCTTTCCGTCAATATAATCGGGAATCCATTCCATCGGTCCCGGACGATACAAGGCAACCATAGCGATAATATCTTCAAAGACCGTCGGCTTTAATTCTCTTAAATACCTTTTCATGCCCGAAGATTCAAACTGAAAAACGCCGGTTGTCTCTCCGTCTTGGAATAATTTATAAGTCTTTTCGTCGTTAAGCGGGATTTCATCAATATCAATATCAAGATTGCGCGTATTTTTGATAATTCTAAGCGCCGATTCAATAATTGTTAGGTTCTTAAGCCCCAGAAAATCCATTTTCAACAGCCCCAAATCCTCAATTGGATGAAGCGAATATTGAGAAATAATACTTTTATCGGACGATGAGGCATATTGAATCGGAACATATTCGGTCAAAGGGTCTTTGGTAATTAAAACGCCGCAAGCATGGGTTGAAGAATGGCGAGCAACTCCTTCTAATCTCTTGGCATAATCTAAAATTCTTTTGGCCGCCGGATCATTATTATACATCTCCTTAACTTCGGAAACATTTTTAATTGCTTCTTCCAACTTAGTAAACATCGGGATATTCTTGGAAATCTTATCGCAAAAATCATAAGGCTCATCTAAAACCCGACCGACATCGCGAACTGAAGCACGCGCCGCCATCGTACCAAAAGTAATAATTTGCGCGACGTGATCGGCGCCATACATTTCTTCTACATATTTAATAACTTCTTCCCGACGGGTATCGGCAAAGTCCATATCAATATCGGGCATTGAAATACGATCCGGATTTAAAAACCTTTCAAAGAGCAATTCGTATTTTATCGGATCTAAGTTAGTAATTCCGGTTAAATAACAAACGAGCGAGCCCGCCGCACTGCCGCGACCCGGACCGACGACAATCTTATTGTCTTTGGCCCAATTAACAAAGTCGGCGACGATTAAAAAGTAAGAAGGCCAACCCATTTTAGCGATAACGGAAAGTTCATATTCTAAACGCGTATTGATTATTTTTAATTCCTCTCCTTTAACCCCGGGAAATCTTTTTTTAATTCCTTTTTCAGCTAATTCTTTGAGATAAGAATTACCGTCGTAGCCGGCGGGAACTTCGAAATGAGGTAGTTGAATATTTCCGAGTTCAATTTCTAAATTACACATCTCGGCAATTTTTAAAGTATTTTCAATTGCTTCGGGGACATGAGAAAATGCTTTAATCATTTCTTGATTACTGCGCATTGAGTAATCACCATATCCAATCATTTTCATTCTATCAGTATCGGAAATTTTCTTTTTGTTTTGAAGACACAATAAAATATCCTGAGCTTCGTCATCTTCTTTTTTAAAATAATGGATATCGTTAGTCGCGATAAGCGGAATATTTAGTTCACGAGAAAATTTTATCAGTTGCTCGTTTACTTCCGCTTGTCCTTCAAGTTCGGGATGATCCATTAGCTCTAGATAATAGTTTCCAGAACCGAATAGTTCGTTATATTCTAAAATTCTCGCCTTAGCTTCCGCCAATTTCTGTCCGCGAATTAAACGCGGAATTTCTCCTGCGAGACAGGCCGAAGAAGCGATCAGGCCTTCGTGATACTCTTTAAGTAAATCCCAGTCTATTCTCGGTTTATAATAAAAGCCTTCAATATGTGCTTTAGAAACAAGCTTTATTAAATTTTTATATCCTGTCGTATTTTTGGCTAATAATAGCAAATGATAAGAACGCCCATCATCGCGCGTATTCTTGTCAAAACGTGAACCGGGCGCTAAATATGCTTCTACGCCGATAATCGGCTTAATACCGGCCTTCTTAGCCTTCTGATAGAATTCTATAACGCCATACATCGTTCCATGATCGGTAATCGCAACCGCCGGGGAACCCTGTTCTTTGGCATAATTAACCAGCTCGTCTAGTTTAGTTAAACCGTCAAGCAAAGAATAATGACTATGATTGTGGAGATGGACAAAAGACATAGCTCTATTTTAGTATAAGAAAATTAGGATGGCAAATCGGGATATAAATTAAGCATAAAACGCAAATAAAAAAGGAGTTCCCAGAGGACTCCAATTTAAAAACTATATTTCCTAATTTTCGTCAAGATGGACAAAATTCAATCCATCCCAAATAAATATTTCCTCAACCTGCTCTTCCTCTACTTCTATTTCCTGCCACAACTTATAGTCCTCTGAGCCATACGGTATTTCACAAAGTATTTTTTTTCTTCCCTGCAAAACAACATCATCTACCCCATCCAAATTAATATCTCTATATTCTACCTCTAATTTATCTCCTACAAATTTTGTCCCACAATTACAATTTCCATATTTTTCCCAATACTTAAGTACACATCCGATATCACTGTTTCCGTCAACCGCAAAATGATCAATTAATATTTCTAAATTATCATCGTTCACTTGATATAAATAATACATTCCATGCGCGGCATGGGTTAAAGAATAAACTTCAATTAATGGTTTAGAAAATCCTTTTAACTCAACAAACCGAGCAGATACTACTGCCGGACCGATAGATTCAGACTCAAAAGGGCTCTCTATTTTTAACCATTTTATCTTACCATTAATATAACAACCAACCTGAAAATCCTCCCACCAATCTTCTTCTTGAGTAAATATGGTTAAGAATAAAGAGGGTTGTTTTTTATATTGCTCAATTTGAAAATCACTAAGATACCAGCGCTCGCGCTTATCAAGCGAATTAAGAGCGGCGAAACTTATTCTATTTTTAAAATTAAAGAAAAAAAGCATCGAAAAAAAACAAACCATAAATAAAAAAATAGTCCAAAGCTTAATTGCCTTCTCGCCT
>CAYUWA010000017.1:16308-21602 GCA_964448505.1 uncultured Gammaproteobacteria bacterium
CTCGCCTCGCTCATCTATTCCTTTTTCATAAATATTCCAAACGTTTTTGATATATTTTTCTTTTAACTGTAAATCTAATTTTTTATTATGGACTAATTCCATATTTTTTATTTCCTGATTTTTGTCAATATATCATTAAATTCTTCCTCGCTATAAAAATCAATAATTATTTTTCCACCTCTCCCCTGCCTTTTTATTTCAATTTTAGTATTTAAGTATTCCGCCAATTCTTCTTCTTTCGCTCTATCGGTATAGTCTTTAATTTTTGCCGACTTGGTTCCGCCGATTCTTTTAATCTCATTATTTGTTTCAGCCACCGTTAAATTTTGGCGCAGAATTTTTTTAAGCATATTAAGCTGCTTATCGGCACCCTCAAGACCCAATAAATATTTCGCATGGGCTTCAGAAATTTTTCCGGAAGCAAGCGCGTCTTGAACTTCTCTTGGCAAAGCTAATAAACGAAGAATATTAGCGACGCTAGAGCGCGCTTTGCCGACTTTTTTAGCAACTTCGTCTTGAGTAATATTAAATTCATCCAATAATCTTTTATAAGCGCGGGCGGTTTCAAGCGGATTCAAATTTTCCCGCTGCAGGTTTTCAATAAGCGCGATTTCTAATTTTTTCTGTTCCTGTTCTTCGCGAACTATTACCGGAACTTCCGCGAGCCCGATTAAGCGCGCAGAGCGCAAACGTCTTTCGCCGGCGATAAGCTCAAAACGATTTCCTTTTTTGGTAACTAAAAGCGGTGAAATTATTCCGTGCTGCTTGATTGATTCGGCCAAGTCATTAAGAGCGGACTCGGCAAAAACTGTTCTCGGTTGTTGCGGATTAAAATCAATTCTGTCAGGAGATATATTTAAAATTCGGTCATGATCGTTTATAACCGAAACAGTTTCTTCTTCGGAAATATTAGACTGAAACGGATTTTGTCCGTAAGTCATCGTTTTTTTCGGAATAAGCGACCCAAGTCCTCGTCCTAAACCGTGTGCCATATGATTAAATTTAATTATTTATGTTTTAAAATAGAAACTATTTTTCTAAACTGATTATTTCTTTAGCCAGTCCTTCATAGGCCTTTCCTCCCTTGGATTTTGGATCGTAATGTAAAATTGAGCGGCCATAGCTTGGCGCTTCGGCCAAACGGACACTGCGCGGGATAACCGAACGAAAAATACGATTAGGAAAATACTGATATAATTCTTCCATAACTGATTCCGATAATTTATTACGGCGATCAAACATCGTAATCACCGCACCCATTATTCCTAAAGTCGGCTTTAAATTATTTTGAACCAAAGAAATTGTTTCCAGTAATTGACTAAGACCTTCCAGGGCAAAATATTCGCTTTGAATAGGAATTAAGACTTCGTCCGAGGCGACTAAACTATTTATAGTTAAAAGACCAAGAGATGGCGGTCCGTCAATAATAATATAATCAAAATCTTTTTTCGCTTCTTCTAAAATATGAGCCAAGCGAAACTCCCGATTATCCATATTAACAAGTTCAACTCCCGCTCCGGCTAAAGATAGGGTTGCCGGGGCGATTTTAAAACCACTCTGCATCGTTCTTTTTATAATCTCAAAAAGTTTCTTTTCTCCAAGCAGGGCTTCATATACCCCAAACTCTAAATTGCGATGATCAAGCCCGAGGCCCGATGTGGCATTAGCTTGCGGATCAAGGTCAACTAAAAGAACCTGCTTGCCGAAAGAAGCGAGGTAAGAACAAATATTAACCGAGGTTGTCGTCTTGCCGACTCCTCCTTTTTGATTAACGACAGAAATTATTTTTCCCATACTTTATAAAAATATTATAAAGCATAATAAGTCTTTTGACAATTAAGAAGATATTTATTATACTAAATTTCGTAATATACTAAAGCCCGGGTGTTGGAACTGGTAGACGAACGCGACTCAAAATCGCGCGACCGAGAGGTCATGCGGGTTCGAATCCCGCCCTGGGCACAAAAAAAAGACTTCAATGAAGTCTTTTTTTTATTTCTTTTTATTTTACAACAAATATTGACATTTGACGGTAATAATTTTAATATGGTATGAAGTCCAAAACCGAACGGGACTATAAATATAGGAGTAGGAAACAAAAAATTCTTTAACAATGAAACAATTTTTAGAAAGACTCCAGATCATTCAAGACGAATGTATCGGAAGAATTAAAGGACAAAAAAAGATTTCTTTATTGACGAACGTTTCCGGAGCAAAAATTCGCAGTATTGAAGGAGGATTGTCTTTTGCCGAATGGAAACACTTGGCTGATAATATTCAAAATCACTCCAAAGACTGGAGAAGATTTAAAGAAGATCCGGACAAAATTGTCATTGAGAAAAATTTTCTTCTTAACTCTCTTAAACTGACAGGTGATTTTTTTGTCTTCCGGCCCGTTAATGATTGCGGTGATACGTACATTCAAGTCCTAACAAATTTTTATTCCATGATGCCAAAGAATAAAAGAATCCACGGATCTTTATACTTATTGGTTGTAATATTATTTTCAATCTTGGGTTTTAAAATAAGTGCTTATTTTTTTTATGGTTTTAGCCTGCTTCCAATCATGCTTTGGTGTAATAATAAACTAAAAAAAACAAACATCAAAAAAAAATCTGAATGGGAAAAAATGCATTCTGAGCATTCTCATTTGCTTTTTAGCTTCGCCCCTTGTTCATTCAGAGAAAAACGGTGTTATTGGACGAGAAAATACGCTCGTATAAAAATAGACCTTTCGTCATGTCTCTTTGAGGAAGAATATAGAGATATGATAGAAGAATTGGCTGTCAGCGCTCAACAGATGAAAGGAAAAATTGTCTGGCTGTTTAAATATCGTGGTTTAAAATTGAATCCGGATATTTTTACTTTTGCGTATGAAAAAAACGCTGGCGAAGTAAACGACGAGATTAATATTAATATCGCAATAAAAGGTAGTGGTATATTGCCCGGTATTGAAACAGAGAACTCGTTTATCTTTTTTCTTGATCATTTTTCCGAGGAGATGGAAAAAGCGCATCGCACTCATGATCATGTTTTTGACATGTTGACATCAAAAACAAAGAATGAGGGTGGAAATGTGAAAAAAGATGATCTTTTTAAAGAAAATTACGTCGATTAAAATAAAAGGCGGATACACGAATATCCGCCTTTTCTTTTTATCTAACTATTTATGCCTTCTTAAATCTTACCGTAAAAACCGGTTCATATTCAACTTTATTCTCGTCAATAATATTAATCGGTTCGCCGCTGGTTAATTGATGAATAGCTAAATCACTTAATAATTGATTATCGCCGGCAATATTTAATTTCAAACCTTCTAATTTATCAAACTCCTCTTTAAAATCCGCTTGAATACCGGATTCAATTTTTTTCTTTTTAACTTTTAAATCAGCCAGTTCTTTCAATGCTTCTTGATATTCGCCACTAGTAGATAGTGCATCGCGATACATCGTTTTTAATTCTCTTTGTTCTTTCTTTTTGTCCTGAATACGCTTGAAAACATCGGGTAATTCTTGAGCCATAGTATTATTTTAATTATTATTTTAACTTAAAACCCATCCTTTAAGATGAGTTTTATAAACTGACAAAAATTATTATAACACAATTTTAAACTAAGCAATAATCCCTCCGCCAAGCACTTCTCTTTTGTTATAGAAAACTACGCTCTGCCCAGGCGTAACCGCTCTTTGCGGCTTTTTAAATTTAACAAGATATAAGGATTTATTTTTGAGTGATACGGAACATTTAATCGCTTTATGCCCATAACGAATAACCGCCTCACATTCTAAAGCCCGCTTCGGCGCCTTCCCTGATAGCCAGTTGACCGACTTGGCAATTAACGAGTCGGCATATAAAATATTCTCGTTCCAATTCTTAACAACGTATAAGATATTTTTTTTATAATCAAACTTGGCGACGTAATACGGTCCGGTTCCACCGATTTCAATCCCGCGACGCTGACCAATTGTATAAAGTGGTAGACCTTGATGGCGACCGATTTCTTTGCCTGTTTCTAGAATTTTAATCGGGCCTTCAACTAAGTTCAAATACTTTTTTAAGAAATTATTATGAGAGCCGGACAGAAAACAGATATCTTGGCTTTCCGCTTTTGATTCAACACCAAGTTTAAACTTAGCCGCTAATTTCTTAACGTTCGGCTTTAGGTAGTTTCCGAGCGGAAATAAAAGATGGCTTAAGTTTTCTGGAGTAAAAGTATATAAGAAATACGTCTGATCCTTATTTTTATCGCGCGCTTTATATAAGCTATATTTTCCCCGTTCTTTTTTAATATTTAAATAATGACCGGTCGCCAGATAATCAAAACCTAATTTTTCGGCGTACTTTAAAAGCAGACCAATTTTTATTTTCTTATTGCAAACAACGCAGGGGTTGGGCGTGCGCCCGGAAGAATATTCGCTTAAAAAATTATCAACGACCGCTTTTTTAAAAGGAGCAGAAAAATCAAAGGTATAAAGAGGAATCCCAATTTTAGCCGCTACTTTTTTAGCGTCTAAAAGAGATTCTAAGGAACAGCAACGATTTTCGTGAGCGTTGCCCGCCGTTTCGTCTTTCCAGAAATGCAAAAAAACTCCAGCGACTTCATAGCCCTGGTTCTTTAATAATTGTGCCGCCACGCTTGAATCAACGCCGCCGCTCATCGCGACTAATACTCGTTTATTTTTCTTCATGGAGTTTTTTAAATGCTTCTAAATATGCCTTGGCTGTTTTTTCCCAAGTAAAAAACTTTTCCTGTTCTCTCCCCTGCTTAATTAAATTATCTCTAACCGCCTCATCTTTTAAAACGACCTCAAGCGCATCTTTTATTTCTTCGGCCTTATATGGATTGAAAGTTAAAGCGGCGTTTCCGACAACTTCCGGCAAGCTTGAGACATTAGAACAAACAACCGGCAGACCGTAGGCCATCGCCTCTAAAGGCGGAAAGCCGAAACCCTCGTAGTACGACGGGTAAGCGAATACCGAGGCCCGGGAATATAAGATTTCTTTTTCTGACTTATTAATATAACCTAAAAAAATAATATCACTTTGATATAAAGACTTACGCCATTCTTTTATTACTTGCTTGCACTTCCAAGCCTTTGCTCCGGCTAAAACTAGTTTTAAATCACTAAATTCTGCGCCCGATTCTTTTAGCTTATTAAAGGCGATAATTAAATTAACAATATTTTTTCGCGGTTCAATATTTCCTAAATATAAAATAAAAGATGAACTAATTTTATTTTTTTCCAAAAAAGGAGAAGCTTCTTCGTCTTTAATTTCTCTATTTACCAAATTAT
>CAYUWA010000018.1:0-10179 GCA_964448505.1 uncultured Gammaproteobacteria bacterium
GCCTCTTCAACCTCTCCTTCAACAACATCATCCTTTTTCTCCTCTGTTTTAGCGTCTGTCGCTTGTCCCGTTTCAGCTCCCGCTTGCGCTTCGCCGCTTGGAGCAGATTGATACATCGCCGCACCAATTCTTTGCGCGACGGTATTTAACTCTTCTAATTTCTTTTTCATTTCTTCAGCAGAATTAGCTTCTTTAGCCTTCTTTAATTCTTCAACTTTAGCTTCTAATTCAATTTTATCTTCTGCCTTCATCTTATCGCCAGATTCTTTTAACATTTTTTCAGTTGTAAAAATAACGGCATCGGCTTGATTCTTAATTTCTGCTTCCTCTTTTTTCTTTTTGTCTTCGTCCGCATGTAACTCCGCTTCTTTTTTCATTTTTTCAATCTCTTCTTTGGAAAGACCGGAAGAAGCAGTGATGGTAATCTTTTGTTGTTTATTAGTTGCCTTATCGGTTGCCATAACATTCAAGATTCCATTAGCGTCTAAGTCAAATTTAACTTCAATTTGAGGCACGCCTCTTGGAGCAGACGGAATTCCGTCAAGCGTAAAATGACCCAATGTTTTATTATCATGTGCCATCGGACGCTCACCTTGAACGACATGGATTTCAACCGCCGTTTGTCCATCGGCAGCGGTAGAGAAAACTTGCGACTTAGAAGTCGGGATAGTTGTATTCCTTTCAATTAAAGGAGTCGCGACGCCACCCATTGTTTCAATACCCAAAGTTAAAGGGGTAACATCAAGCAATAAAACATCCTTTACATCTCCCTGCAGAACTCCGGCTTGAACGGCCGCGCCCATAGCGACAACTTCATCCGGGTTAACGCTTAGATTCGGCTCTTTGCTGAAGAATTCCTTAACTTTCTGTAAAATTATCGGCATGCGAGTCATTCCGCCAACCATAACAACCTCATTAATTTCGTCTAATTTAAAACCGGAATCGGCTAAGGCTTTCTTGCAAGGCTCAATTGTTTTTTCTACTAAGTCAGAAACTAAAGATTCTAATTTCGCTCGGCTCAGTTTCATCACTAAGTGTTTTGGTCCATTGGCATCAGTTGTAATAAACGGCTGATTAATTTCAGTTTCTTGCGCCGTTGATAATTCAATTTTTGCTTTTTCGGCTGACTCTTTAATTCTTTGAAGGGCGAGGGTATCTTTAGACAAATCAATTCCTTGATCTTTTTTAAATTCTTCAATAATCCAATTAATTACTCTCTGATCAAAATCTTCTCCGCCAAGATGCGTATCGCCATTAGTCGCTTTAACTTCAACTGTATCGGCAGAAATATCTAAGACAGATACATCAAAAGTTCCGCCGCCTAAATCATAGACGACAATTTTTTGTCCATGTTTTTTATCAAAACCGTAAACCAGTCCGGCGGCGGTCGGTTCGTTAATAATACGTTTAACGTCCAGGCCGGCGATTAACCCCGCATCTTTTGTCGCTTGGCGCTGAGAATCGTTAAAATATGCGGGGACGGTAATAATCGCTTCCGTTATTTTTTCACCAGTTTTTGCTTCGGCATCGGCTTTTAATTTTGACAGAATCATAGCGGAAACTTCTTGCGGTGTATATTCTTTTTCGTTCATGACAACCTTAACACCTTCTCCGGATTGAATAATTTTATAAGGCGCGGTTTTTAAATCACGCTGAACTTCATCTTCGCTAAAATGCCGACCGATTAGACGCTTAACGGCATAAATTGTATTTTCCGGATTAATAACCGCCTGGCGCTTAGCCGATTGGCCGACAATACGTTCGCCGGTTTTTGAAATAGCGACAACAGACGGCGTTGTGCGATTTCCCTCAATATTTTCTAAGATTTTAGGAACTCCTCCTTCCATGATAGACATGGCGCAATTTGTCGTTCCTAAATCAATTCCTAAAATTTTTGACATATTTTTTATTATTTATTTTAATTATTATTTTTTATGACTTTGAATTTTAATTGTTTTCGGTTTTACTTCCGGTGCTTTAGGAATAGTAATTTTTAATATTCCGTCTTCATTGACGGCAACTGCCTTATCCCCATCAACTTTTGTCGGAAGCGGAATAGAACGATAGAAAGAACCGCGTCTAATTTCTTTGCGATAATAGTTTTTATCCTCAATTTCGCTCTTCTTTTCGCTCTCCCCCTTGATTGATAGAATATTATTCTCAATAGAGATATCCACTTGCTCCGGATCAATACCGGCAAGTTGCGTCTCAACGACAACATTATCTTTATCTTCATACATATCAAGCGCTGGCGTAAACCCATACTGACTTCCGCGAACTGACGGTAACATCTCGTTCATTACTTTATCCATGTCGTCTAGCTCGGAAAAAAATGGAGTCCATTTTATAAGTGACATATGTTTTATATCTCTTTTCTTTAAAACCAACCAATTATTGGTAGATAAAGAAAAGATTAACTAAAATATTTTAAATAATTATTAAATATAATTTATCCAACAATGACCTTGGCGTGACGGATAACCCTTCCATTTAATTTATACCCGGCCATTATTTCTTGCTTGACCGTATCGCCGCTTCCATCTATTGCTTCCATTGTTTCGTGATCAAATTTTTCGCCAATCGTTTTTATTTCCTCAATTCCCTTGGAATTTAGAATATCTTTGAACTGTTTTAAAACGTGGCGCACTCCCTCAACCCAAGGATTATTTTTTTCTTCTTCTTTTAACCCGCTAATTGAAACCTTTAAATGATCATAGACCGGAAGAATATCTTGTAAAAAATCGCTTAAGACATACTTAACAAATTCTTCTCTATCTTTTGCGGTTTGTTTTAATAAATTTTGATAATCGGCTAAGGCGCGTAGATATTTATGTTCCCAAGATTCGCCATCTTTATTTTTCTTATTAATATAATATTCAACCAAGGGTACAACAGACCAAGAAAGATTTAATTTTAAAGCTTCTTCCGGATCAATCCAGACATATTCAGTCATTTCATTACTCTTAGTTATTTCTCCTCCGGCCAGTTCCGCCAAATAAGACAAATAGATAAAATGCTTTTTCTTAAAAAAATATTCCGGATTTATCCCCTCACTAAATTTTATTGGTTCAATATTTTTAAGCACTAAACTGGTTTCCTCCATTATTTCTCTTCTAAGCGCATCTTCCATCGTCTCATCAAGCTCAATGTGCCCGCCCGGAATATTCCAATAATCTCCAAATTTCGGATTTTTAATTAAAAGAATTTCCCCTTTTTCATTATAAATTAATGCACCGACGACCGCTTCGGGGTGTCTTTTTTCAATTTCTTCATTCATATTATTCAAACTTTTTTTTAATAAATTCAACGAGTGCCAAGTTATGGCTATAGTCCATTCTTAGCGGACCTAAAATTCCAAAAATCGCGCTTTTATTATTATATTTATATTTAACAAGAACTGTACTTAAAAAATTACCAAAAGGATTTTGCGAACCGATAAATATTTGTTCTTTGTCATCAAGTTCTTCAAAGATACCATCAATTATCTCCTCCATCCTATCTATTACCGCGGAAACGTCGCAAACTACATCTACTTGTTTAAATTCCGGTTGACTGAATAGATTAGTAAGTCCGGTATAGTATAAATCGTTCTTATGAAAGGCCCAAAAGACTGCACCGCTAGCTAACTCGGCAATTGTTTTGGCACTTTGCTTATACGAAACTTCATCGTGTTTAAAAATCCTGTTTAGCAAAACCGTTTCCGAGTCTTTAAGTTTTCTTTTTTTATCATTTATATTAGACAAGAAAAGCTTATAAGCGTTTTCGGTTGGGATGCGTCCAGAGGAGGTATGGGGCTGATAGATATAGCCTTCTTCCTCTAGCTCCATCATCTCGTTTCTAACGGTAGCTGGGGAAATATCAAGTTTATATTTTCCAACCAAGCCGCCAGAAGAAACCGGCTGAGCGGTTTTTATATATTCGCTTATAATTGTTTCGAGCAGAAACTTTTTTCGGTCACTTATCATACAAGATTTATTATATAAAAAAATTAGCACTCTTGTCAAGAGAGTGCTAATAGAGGGTAAAATTACAACTTTATAACCCGAGTCTTTGCCTCTCTTGAATATTTCTCTGATACTGCTGGGGGCTAAGAATTTTTTGAGCAGAAAAATTCTGTGAGGCACGATAAATCAAAGAATAGTTTTTCAAAGGATAACTATTAATTAGACTATCACTTATTAAATGAAGCGTTCCGGCAAAAACGATACCAGCGAAAATAAATTTAATTATCGCCCGTTTTCTAAAAATAAAAATTAAAAAAACAAATAAAGGGATATATTCCCAAGCATGAAAAATAAGACGCATTTTATCGGAAATTAGAAACTGGCGTCCTTCAAAAAAATATCTTAAATTGAAATTTAATCCGTAAACCAAAAAATATTCTAAAACATGGTCCAGGTCAATTAAAAAACCGCCAATTATTCCCAAAATAATTCCGATTTTAATGTTTTTGAAATACCAACCGACAAGACAACCACTTAAAACGGCGACGGTAAAATGGATTAAAAGATGAATATATAAAGGCATAAATTAGCGATTTCTGAAATACCAATTAAGAATATCTTTAGCTATGGGGACAGAAATAGCACTTCCCTCAACGCCTTCTTCAACTAAAACGGTAATTACCAGTTCCGGTTTTTCATAAGGCGCAAATCCGGTAAACCAAGCGTGATTGGCTTTTTTACTGGACCACTGCGCGGTTCCAGTTTTTCCGGCTACCGCAACAGGAATAATGCTTAAGGAGCGAGCGCTTCCCGAACTTACCGTTTGTCGCATTCCCGCCCGAACAATTTCTAAATTTTTAGAATCAATAAATCCTTCGCGAATAATTTTCGGCTGAATCTCTTTTAATACTTCATTATTAACTCCTAATAATTTAGAAACGAAGTGTGGTTGATAGAGTTTTCCGCCGTTAGCAATCGTCGCCGTATAGTTTGCTACTTGAAGCGGCGTAGCTAAAACATCTCCCTGCCCGATTGAAAAGTGATAGGTATCTCCAATATACCAAGGCTCATTCTTAGTCTTTTCTTTCCACTCTTTTGTCGGTACAAATCCGTTCACTTCACCATTTAAATCAATGCCGGTTAATTCTCCGAGTCCAAAAAGTTTAGAATATTTAACCAAACCACTTAATCCCAACCCTTGAAAATCATTATAACCGCCGCCAATATAGTAAAAAAAGGTATTGACGGACCAAGCAATAGCGCTTTTAACGTCTACCGTCCCATGCCCGCCCGCCTTCCAGTCAGGAAAAAACCATTCCCCAATATGTAAGCCCCCCGTACTCAAGAAACTCGTTGATTCCGCGATTACCCCCTCCTGCAAGGCTCCGGCGGCAAAAATAGGCTTAATGGTTGACCCAGCCGGAAATTCACCGCTAATAGAACGATTAAAAAGCGGCCGATCGGGGTTTTCTAAAAATTTATCATAATCTACTTGGCTAATTCCCTTGGCAAATAAATTATTGTCATAAGAAGGCAAATTAACAAATGCCATTATTTCGCCATTATTCGGGTTCATAATTATAACTGAAGCGCGCTTGAAACCGCCTTTTTCTAAATAAGCTTTTGTTACTTCTTCGGCTTTAAGTTGTAAATCAAGATCAAGGGCTAACAATAAATTATAACCGTCAATCGCCGGAACTTCATTAATTATCTTCTTTTGTCTTCCCAGTGCGTCAACTTCAATATTCTTTTTACCCGCCTTACCTTTTAATTCCTTCTCCCAATAATTTTCCAGTCCGGCCTTACCGATATAATCAATTAAAGAATAATCTTTACCCATTCTTTTTAATTCTTGATCATTTATCTTTCCGGTATAACCAAGAATATGAGCCAAGCTACTCTCACCAAGCAAATAATCTCCTCCCGTAGTCGGTAAAAGATATTCACGCCTTATTTTACTGCTTAAAAAAACTCCGGGCCAATCGGCTAATTCTAAATTAATAAGCATCGCCTTATCATAATCAATATTATCAATTATAAACAGCGGCTGATATGATTCCAAAGAACCGATTTTTACGGTACTTAATATATCTTTTATTTTATAAAATGAGGCATTGTCGCTTACCAAGTCTATTTGGTTGCTAAAGCTAGACGATTTAAAAATATCATCGGAAATTTCCGGCTCGCCTTCAAGGATACGACTAATTTTCCTAATCAGGTTGTCTCTAATAAGTTCGTCTCGCGGCAAATCTATCGGACGAAAATATAGAACAAAGTTTGCCTTATTTCTAACTAGTGACCGCAAATCGTTAGAATAAATAATACCTCTTCTTGGCTCAACTACCTCTGCCCTTAATCTATTATCCTCAGATAATAAATAATAATAATTACCTTTTATAATTTGAAGCCAAAAGACCCGCAGGCCAAGAATGAAAAAAGCGAGGACGGCGAAAAAGACAAAATATTTTAATTTAGTAAAATTAAAACTCCTGGAAACCATTTCTTTTTGGCTGCTGTCGGATAAAAACGATTCCTCAGTCCAATCAGAAAAATAAACAGAATCTTTTAGTTGTCCATATTTAAAGCGCCCCTCTTTAATAGAAAAAGGGTCAGCAACCTGGTCTCTTAGAATCTCCGGTAATCTTTTTTTAATTGATATTTTGCGCATTTTTATAATAAATCTTAGCGTTTACCCTATATAAATAGTAGCCTGATTTTACCAGAAAGGCAAACCAAGGGCTAATATATTAAAACATGTTCTAAAGTCTTTATTTTTTCTTTAGAATATTTTTATTTTTCCTTTAAGACATATTTTATATAATAAAGATATCCCCAAAAGCTAGTTGCCCGATAAACCGCTTTTATTATACAATACAAATATTATGAAGCTTCTAATTATTGAAGACGACCAAGAAATAATCGCCCCCTTATCAATCGCTTTAAAAACAATAAACGCGGTTTTTGATATTGAAAGCGACGGCGAGAAAGGTTGTTTTTTAGCTTTAGTAAACAATTATGACTTAATAATTCTTGATTACAATTTACCGGGTCTAAACGGAAAGGAAATAATTCAAAAACTGCGAAGAGACGGAAATAATACGCCAATTATCGTTATGAGCGTTAGGTCGGAGCTGGATGACAGAATTAATCTCCTAGACCTCGGCGCTGACGATTATTTGGTTAAGCCCTTTTCTTTCTCCGAACTCCTCGCTAGAATCAAGGCTATTTTGAGACGACCAGAAAATATAAAACAGGATACCTTAACTTTCGGAGATTTAGAGATAAATCGCGTTAAATTTACCGCTAAGAAAAACGGTCAGCGGATATTTCTTTCGGCCAAGGAATTTTCATTATTGGATTATTTAATGCAAAACCAAGGAAAGGTCGTTTCCCGCCAAGAGCTTATGGAACATCTTTGGGATGAAAGTATAGATCCATTCTCCAATACTATTGAAGTTCATATTATGAATCTACGGAAAAAGATTGAGGATAATGGGAAAAAACGTATTTTTAACTTTTCCAATCGCGGTTATAAATTAGATACGGAAAAATAATCATCGCTTTTAAAAAAACTTTAGATTTTCTTTATAACTGATTTGTTAAACTTAGAGTGATAATAGATATTAAATATCGTCAGGTCGATATTATCAAATTTCTAATCATCATTTTAAGCCGACGTTTATGAAAGGTAAACTTAAAAAAATAATTAATAGTCCTAAAGTGCGGCAAGCAAGCGTTTTCGCGATTTTGCTAGCCACATTTTTAAATCCGGGAACGCCCTGGCGGGACTAAACGAAAAAAACACTTCTTGCCCTTTCCGCAAGAAGTGTTTTTAAATTATATGAAAATTAATGACTTTATTAACAAAATCGTCGGTGCTCGCCAAGAAGATGAAGATAAAAGACGAAGTGAATTAATATTAAATATTTTGCTTTTTGGTTCAATTGTTTGTTTTTCAATAATTAATATAATTAGGTTAATTGATATTATCTCTAATCCCCTTGACCGGGGTCTATCAATATTATATACCTTGGCTATTTTGTTTCTATTTATTTTTTTGTTTTGGCTTTCCAGAAAGGGAAAAATACGATTAGCCGCTTGGTTATTTATAACTATTTATTCACTGCCAATGATTTATTCTTTCTTGACTTGGGGAGCGGACTTACCGGCGGCACTATTATTATCTATTTTAATCATCGTTCTCTTTGGAATTTTGATTAATACTAGGCTAGTGATTCTTAGCGCCCTGGCAATAAACATATTCTTGATTGCTGTAACCTACTTGCAATTCAATAATTCTATACCGGTTGTAAGTTACTGGCGGAGCGAAAAACACGAAGTCAGCGACGCCATTGTTTATATGGTAATAATTTTAATTATCGCCACAGTGGCTTGGCTCTTCTCCCGAGAAATCCGTCGCGCGTTATCGCGAGCCAGACGAAGCGAACAGGAATTAAAAGAGGAAAGAGACAACCTGGAAAAGACGGTAATAGAAGGGACTACTCAAATCAGAGAGGTGGAGAAAGAAAAAAAAAATCAGCTTTATCGCCTAGCCGAATTCGGACGCCTCTCATCAGGAATCTTCCATGATTTAATTAATCCTTTAACGGCAGTTTCTTTAAATTTAGAACAAATGCAAAATGATGAGAGCAGAAAAGTAAGCGGTGCTAAGTCATGTCTAGATAGCGCCATTCTCGCGTCCAGAAGAATGGAAAGCTTAATCGTCAGTATTAAAAAACAAATTCAAAAAGAAAGCCATTTAAATACTTTCTCTGTTAGCGAAGAGATTGAACAAATAATTCAACTCCTGGACCATAAAACCAAAAAAGCTAAAGCGAGAATTGAATTTAATAACTTAAAAGATATTTCAATTTATGGCGATCCGGTAAAATTCGGGCAAATTATTACCAACTTGCTTTGTAACGCTATTGAGGCTTATGAATCAAATACCGATCAGGAGTATAAAGACAATCTTATAGAAATAGCCCTGAAAGAAAACGAGGAAAATATAATTATAATGGTCTCTGACCGCGGACCGGGAATAAGCCCAGAAAATATTGATAAAATATTTCAACCATTTTTTAGCACTAAAGCGGAAACCGGACGTGGCCTCGGAATTGGTTTATCATCAACTAAGAATTTAGCGGAAAAAGATTTTAAAGGCTCCTTAAAAGTAACGAGCGAATTAAATAAGGGTGCTTGCTTTCAATTTTCTTTTCCTAAAACATATGAAAAATGAAAAGGTTTATTATTGGCCGAAATGGACAGCGGAAATTAGCTCAAAAAAACAAAGCCAAAATATAGATAAGCCCGTACTTAGTAAATTAAGCAGGAGCCAGAACCTTATTTGGCGAGCTTTAAATATTTACGATGATTTTCTAGACAGCGTAGGCAAACCAGAAGGACTTCCGCTAGCCAATGCCGATTTTAGGACTTATATAAAAATATTTTATGATTTAAATCTGTCAGATAATTTTTATATTTTATTTCACCGACTCTTTAGAAACTTAGAACAAGCAAACCGCCAAGAAGTTATTCAAAATAGATTAGAAATAATTGATGGAAAAATAATTATCCCCAAAAAGCTTCCGAATTTTTCGCGTTCGGAGAATTTATCAGATAAATCTTTGGTTTTAGCCCTAGCACCTCTTGCGGTTTTTGATTTAATGGACAAGAAAAATAATAAAAATTATTATCTTTTAAAATTCTTTAAGTACGCTCTTAGCGCCAAGCAATTAGCCGATGACGCCGAGGATTGGTTTGAAGATTTGCAAAAAGGACAAATTAGCGCCGTTAATTATCTTATTTTAAAACAAGCGAGAAAAAAGAAAATAAATATTAATCTTAACAAACCCGAAGAACTTTATTCTCTATTTATTAAAAATGCCGCCTTAGCAAGCGGTCAAGAAATTTTAACTCTCTGCGCAAAAGCGCGAAAAGAAATGGGGAAAATAGATAAAACGGAGAATAAATTAATAAGGAAGATAATCTACCCCCTAGAAAAAGCTGTAAATAGAGCTAAAGATTTTTATCTTAGTATGGGACTAAACAAATAAAAGAATGGAGTGATAACCGCTATTATAAAAGATTAAGCTATCCCAAGCGCTGTAAGGCGCTTTTTTGTTTTTGCTTGTTTATTTCTTTATTGTCTAAAGTTAAATATCACGATGTAGCGACTTTAAAAAATCAATTAGATCAAATCAAATCGGATTTAGGTACTATTACATATATAGAA
>CAYUWA010000018.1:10189-20872 GCA_964448505.1 uncultured Gammaproteobacteria bacterium
TGTTTATTTCTTTATTTTTGGCATAATGTTATATTATAGTTGAGGTCTAGAGCTCAAGAAAGAATATCTAGAATTTATGGAAATTATAAAACAAACCAAAAAGAACTCAAATCTAATACTCAATAAAACTCTTAAAGTCTTGAAAAAAGGTGGACTTTTCGTATTTCCGACCGAAACTTGTTATGGATTGGGCGCAGATGCAACCAATGCTATCGCAATCAAAAAATTGTTCTTATATAAGACTAGGCGCGAAGGAAAGCCTCTTTCGGTCGCTGTTTCTGACTCTAAAATGGCTTCTAAATACGTGGAAATAAATGAAATAGCGGAAAACATCTACAAAAATTACCTCCCCGGACCGATAACCGTAGTTTCTAAGGGGCGCGGTCAAGTCGCCAAAGGAGTTGAGTCAGAATATGGAACGCTAGGAATAAGAATCCCGAAGAATAAGCTGGTATTAGAAATAATAAGTAGTTTTAATAAACCGATTACGGCGACTTCCGCAAATATTTCCTATCAAGCGAAGCCATATACTATAGCTTCTCTTCTTAAAGATACGCCAAAAAAGAACCGCGACTCAATTGACCTTATAATTGACGCCGGGAAATTACCTCACCGCGAAACTTCAACCGTTGTTGATACAACGATGAATAATTTAAATATTATGCGAGAAGGGCAAATAAATTTTTCCCAAAAAAAATCTATATTAACGGCTAAAACAAATGGCTCTCAAGAAACCGTAAATTTCGGCGGAATGAATATGCTTAAATATATTGATGAACCGCTAAAAAAACCCTTGGTCTTTTTTCTAATCGGTGACTTAGGTAGCGGCAAAACTCAATTTTCTAAAGGACTGGCCGACGGACTAAAAATAAAAGAATTGGTTAAATCTCCGACTTTTACTATTTTAAACGAATACGATTATCATCTTGGAAAAAGAAAAGGCAAATTTATCCATATTGATACTTGGCGAATAGACGGACTGAAAGATTTAGAAACAATCGGTTTTGATAGGTATCTTAAAGCAAATAATATTATCGCGATAGAATGGGCGGATAAATTCTCTGAGGATTTAAAAAATAAAATAAAAAAAGCAAGCGGTATGATTATTAATGTCGTTTTTAATTATTTGGAAGAAAATGTTAGAAAAATTGAAACCTATGAATAAACTCCCTAAAAAATTAAAGAACAAAGAACCTCTTATTTTGGCGATTGATACGAGCTGCGACGATACTTCAGTTGCGGTATTAAAGGGGCGCCGTGTTTTATCTAGCGTTATTTCTTCACAAGTTGAGTTGCACAAAAAATGGGGCGGCGTCGTTCCGGATATCGCCAGGCGAGCACATCAAGAAAATATTGAGAAAGTTTATTTGGAAGCTCTAAAAAGAGCACGCATAAAAGATAAGGAAATAGAATTTGTAGCTGTAACCTACGGCCCGGGATTAGCGATTGCCCTAGAAGTTGGAATTGAATTCGCTAAGAATTTAGCTTATGCCAAAAAGAAAAAATTTGTTCCGATAAATCATATGGAGGGTCATCTGCTCGCCTCTTTTATTCTTAATCGCGAAGGGAAAGGACAGATTGAGTTAAAGAGCGAAAAAACTATTTTCCCCGCCCTGGCTCTTTTAATCTCCGGAAA
The DNA here is from genome assembly GCA_964448505.1 of uncultured Gammaproteobacteria bacterium. GTDB lineage: Bacteria > Patescibacteriota > Patescibacteriia > Patescibacteriales > UBA12465 > UBA12465. The sequence continues at coordinate 11,826 of CAYUWA010000018.1, forward strand.
CCACTCAGAAATAATCTACGCGGAGAAAATCAATGAATATAGAATTTTAGGGGAAACTTTAGATGATGCGGCCGGTGAGGCTTTTGATAAGGTTGCCAGAATGCTCAACCTCGGCTACCCGGGCGGACCAATACTAAGCTTCTTAGCCGATAAGGCTGATAAAAAATGGTCAGATATAAATTCCGGTCTTAAAGAAAGAAACGAAAGAAAGCCAGTTTCGGAAGTCGCCGGACGACTTGGTCTACCGGTGCCGATGATGCGTTCCGGTGATTTGAATTTTAGTTTTTCCGGTCTTAAAACGGCTTGCCTTTATAAGATAAAGACTTTGCGAGAAAAATACAGAAAAGATACTTACTGGTCTTACGATTTCGCGCGTGAATTTATAAACGCTATCTCGAAATCATTAACGACCAAATTAAAGAAGGCGATAAAGCTTAACCCTAAAATAAAATCCGTCATTATCGGCGGAGGGGTAAGCAATAATAAATATATTGTCCGAGAAGTGGGCGCTTTGGCAAGAAAGATGGGCAAAAAATACTTAATTCCGGAAATGAAATTCAGAAGTGACAACGCCGGGATGATCGGAATCGCCGCTTATTATAATATTAAAAACAAAAAATATTGGCTAGAGGGAAAAGAAATTTTAAGTGTTGATAGAAAACCGATGTTAAGACTATAAAGAATCGGGTAGTTTAAACTTGGCCAAAACTTCCGAGGCTTTTTCCTGCGTTAATCTTCGGCTTAAATCTTTTTGTAAATCACCAACTCCAGAAATCGCCTTATTCCAATCATTTCCTTCTTCTTTATTGGGAATGAGATGATAATGAGCATGAGGGATTAAGCGCCCGAAAGAAGCAGAATCAATAAACTCATAACCAAGACTTCTATAATGATTAGCGACTTTAACGGCAAACTCATAAAATTCGCCGACATTTTCTATATCCCAAATAAAGCGAAAATGTTTTTTAGGAATTATAATCGTGTGCCCTTCGGTAAATTGAGCGATATCTAAAAAAGCCAGAAATTTTTCATCTTCGTAAATCTTATAAGCCGGTATTTCCCCGCTAACTATTTTACAAAAAATACAATCGTCCATATTTTTAAATTATTATAAAGATATTTTATTTTTTTTGCTCTTATCAATTTGACTCAGTTTGAAAGAAGTGCTTGCTAGAAGCCAAGGCTCCCCAAATTGGGATTTCTTTTTCAATACTATTATTTAGAGCGTTCCAAGCCACAGCGGCGCTTTCTTTAATAATCTCGTCTGAATTTTTATTTAAAAAAGGAAAAATTTTTACAATATCGCTTTTATATTCAATAAATCTCTTTGTAAAATCATCTTTATCCGAAGATTCACTAAATAATTTTTTCAGGATCTGTTCCTGGACGCTGAAATTTCTGATGCTTTCTTTGGCTAAACTGGGGGTTTCATTTTTAAACTTATTATAAACAGGATTGTCTCCTAAAACATCTTGACTTATATTATTTAAAGCCTCTGCTTGTTGGCTGTCTTTCTTTATTCCACTATTTTTAAATTCTTCATTACCATTTAAAGCCGCGCACATATTACCAAAATATTGACGCAAAACACCTTCACCTGAAGGCATGACAACCATATGACGCCAAACTCCATTTAAACCGTCAGTCTTATCTGATTTTTCCGGAATATAGTCATTTAAAATACATTCCCTAGTTTCGTCTGCGGAGGTGTAACCGCGCAAAGCTTGTTTCGGAAAAGTAAAATATAAATTACTTTGACCATCAAAATAAGCTAATTTATTTTCATCTAATTCTCCTATAATTATCGAGTGATTCGGAGCTTGACCAATAGAGTGTCTGATGTTATTTTTTTTCAAAAATTCGGAAGCAATCATTACCCGCCCGGCACATTTTAAAAGTCCAGTCTTCATAGAGTTAACTAATACTCCATCTTCAGGAACTTTAGTATTATTTATATTTTCACTATCCGACGACTGCCTAATTAATTTAAAAACATCATAAATAATATCTTCTGAAAACTTATCTTTCATTTTTTCTTCTAATTCTCTATATCGCGGTAAATCCTGAATAGCTTTAGATAATTCAAGCTCTAAGTTTTCCTTATTTAATGGGCTATCAATAGAAAGTTCCGGCTTGATTGATTTTAGTAATGATTCTTTCGCTTTATCCTTTATTTCAGGGCTAATTTCAGTCTCAATAGCATCTTCCTGGCCAATACCATCCTCATTCAAACTTTGAGATGAAATATCTGCTAAGTTTTTCGCGGAATCATTAATTATTTCCTCTTTAAAATGCATAAATTTGAAATAAAGTTAGTCAGTTAATTCTCTCAAAAAAAATAATAAAAAAATATTACTTAAAAATTGACTTTTTCGCTTGTATATCCCAATCGTAGATTCTTACAGAAAGACGATTTTTTTTCAAGACTTTTTTTAATTCTTCAAAAAATACTCCTGACTCTTCAATTGAAACTGATTTTCCTTTTTTATCTTTAACATGGGTTTTAATAGCGCCACAAGTCGGAGAGCCCTCTACTCCATAAATACCCTCTATTTTATAATTGTTTTTGCGGTAGAGCTTAATTTGTTCTACAACTTTTTCAGCAACTGTCTGAGAAACTTTTCTGGACTCTTTATTATTATAGAATTCTTTAACTTGAGGCTTTCTATTAAGCGGCTCAAACATTAATTGCGGACAATCAATCGGAATAATGCCATAATTATTTTTAACACAAAATTCCAAAAATTCCTTAACTGCTCCGGGGCACTTAGCGACAGTCTTAGCTCTAGCACTTTGATTTAATAAACAATGAGCGGCAAAGATTATTTTTTTAGATCTTAACATATGCTTTAGCTTATATACCAAAAATAGCACAGAAAATGCTATTTTGTAAACCTGCGTGCATAAAAAACGTTCCTAAATTTTTTAACACTGGATATTTATGATATAAAAGCTACTTCTTCCCGGCGGTTATTATCCATCTGCCAATTTCGTCTAATTCTATATGTAAATCTTTGAATTTAGACAAAATATTTTTTATTTCATCTTTAGCAAAAAAACTATGGGCTAAACCCTTTTCCGGTCCAGACATGGGTGCATACGTGCCAGGAGCTAATTCTTCATGATCTTTAATAGTTTCCCGCTTATTAGATATTTCAATATTTGGCAAAGTAATAAATATTCTCCCCCCGGGCAACAAGGAATTATAAATCTTATCTATTAAATCAATAACCTGTTCTTTTAATCCGTGATGAATAGTAGAAATTGAATAAATTAAATCATACTTATTTAACGGGATATCAAAATTAAACATATTAACACAACCAAGACAAGATTCTTGGTTGACCAATTTTCTGCTCGTTTCTATAACTGTTTCGCTAGAATCAATTCCGTCGGTTTTAAAACCAAATTCTTTTAAATAAACTAAATATTTTCCGGTTCCGCAACCGATATCTAGAGCCCTTTTTTGATTAAATTTATTATTTTTAATAAAATCAGCAAATTGGGGAATTATTCCTTCTTTAATAGTAGCCCAAGCCTCTCCGCCTCTTTGATAATCTTTATAAATATTATCCCAGATAGTCATATTATATCTCAAAAAGATACTCTTTCCCTAGGGCAACTTCTTCCCGACTCATTATCCGTTGATGACTAGGATTATAAATTTTTATTATTTTAAATTTGCCAGAAGTAGTCTTTGTTTCGGCATTGATGGTTTGCTCTATTATTAAACAATGTCCCCAATATAGCCATTTACCGTCAATATTATGAACTAGAAATACTCTTGTCGGCGCAGAGTGAAACAATCTAATATCCGGCTTATTCTGAAAAGTAAACACCTTATCCTTGAATTGTTCGGCTTTAAAAGGATTCTGTAAATGTTTCTGCAAATCTAATTCAATCGGAAAACCCTGTTCTGATGTAATTTGTAAAGTGTCGTTAATCTCAATTAAGCTACCCATATAATTTAAAATTATTTATTAATTTCTAAGACCTTATCGGCCTCTTTATAATTAAATCGGGATTAGGATTATCCAATTTTAAATTATCAATAACTTTCTTAGCAACATCGTCAACCAACATATATTCTTTAATATCCTCGGGATATTTTTCTTTATAAATTTCTGTCTGCATCCCGCCAGGATAAACTGCATATATATTAATATTATCAGGCACTTCTTTTCGAATTGATTCGGTTAATCCTTTTACGGCAAATTTAGAAGATGAATACGCGCTTATCATTGGTTTACCATCTAAACCGGCGGTTGAGTTGATATTTATTATCAAGCCGGTTCCTTGTATTTTCATGTACTTTAAAGCCGTCTGGCAACCATAGAAATTAATATCAAACAAACGCTTGATTTTTTCAACTTCAATATTTTCAATCAAGCTTGGAGCGATTTGTATTCCGGCATTGTTAATCCAAACATCAATTCGCCCATATTTTTCAAAGACATATTTACCTAAACTCATTAAATCGTCCGATTTAGTTACATCGGCTAAAAAAGAATCTACCAATATCTCTTTTTTTGCCTCTTCTAAATCATATTTATTGTCGCTAGAAATAATGACTTGGCAAATCTCTTTTTTTAAAAATGTAGCTAACGATTTTCCGAAGCCCTTACTTGCTCCGGTAATGACAACAACTTTATTATTCAAATTCATATTTTTATTGATTATACGTAATTTTATTATTGTTTTAATAACTGTAAAACAATTTTAATCATTCTTTCTTTATTTTTAGGGTCACTTTCGGCAATAAATAAAGTTAGAGCCGTTAACGCTGGCGGTGTAATTTTTGAGCGCTCAAGTAAGCCCGCCTTCTTTAAAAACCAGACAAAAGCAAAGGCGCCGCTCCTCTTATTGCCATCAATAAAGGGATGGTTCTTTACTATAAAATATAATAAATGCGCCGCTTTTTCTTCTGCGCTTAGATATAGTGCTTTCCCGCCAAATGACTGCATAACATTGCCAATTATCCCCGACACAGCACCTTTTCGGATTTCTATACCAAAAATATCCGTGGCCTCGCCTTTTTTAACTAACTCTTTTTTAAATTCACCTAAGAATTTGCTGAGTTGCTCGGCAGTCAAAATAACTTGTTTTTTAGTTTTTCCACTCGTCGTCAGACTATCTTTATCGTAAGCATCAAGCGATAGCCATGTGTTCGCAAAGGCCGTTACGAGCTCTAGAATACTAGCGCTATCAATATTTGAGTCAGTCGGAACTAATTTTTTGATATTATTAATCGCTTCTAAAAATTGCTGGTAATTATTTTTTACCACATCTGGATTTATTGTATAACCTTTAGTTATATGCTGTCGTAGTATTTTAGTAGCCCAGATCCTAAATTGGGTCGCAACCCTTGAATTTACCCTATAACCAACGGATAAAATCATATCTAAATTATAAAAAACTACATTATAGGTTTTCCCATCCTTGGCAGTTGTTGCATTTTTTGCAACAACTGAAGACTCTACTAATTCTTTATTTTGAAAAACATTTTTAATATGTCTAGAGATAACAGATTTGTCACGACCAAAAAGACTAGAAATTTGATCTAAGCTAGCCCAAAAAGTTTCCTTATTAAAATCCTGACAAAGTTCAATAGCCCCATTTTTTGCTTGATATATGGCTAATTTTTGCCCTTTATTATTATTTTTCATAGATATATAAACGTTGCTAATTCTATCTATAAATTATAGTAGCATATCCAAGCCTAATTTAAAATAAAGTTTTGCGGCAATAATAACAATAGCATTTCTTATCATAATTGGCTTATTCCACTCAGAAATATCATCGAAAAATTTAACGCCGAAATGGCAAAGTTCGAACCAGCATATTTTGGCGGAAATATAAAAAAAACGGGGCTTTAACCTCGCTTAATCTACCTTGGCTCGCTAAGAGGGACGGCTTTCGGACGTGGATAGCTAATGATAGATAAAATTATTAATTCATCCGCCTTATTTTTTAATTTCTAAATCAACGCCAATTTTCCAAACATTTTTTTCTAGAAAAGCTTCAATTGTTTGACGATTCGCTTTATTGATAAGATTAGAATGTGATAATTTATTATTTTTGGCATATTCCGAAAGAGTAATAATTTTTTTAACCTCTAAATAAGCCAAACGTTTATAATAACTATTAGTAAGAGCCTTGGCGGTTATTTCTTCCATAATAGTTGTAGTTCCCTTGTTATCGAATTCCCTAAAGGCTTCATAATATTTTTTTCTATCAATAAATTTTATGTTTATCGGAACAAATCCTTCTCTGATTAATAAATAATTATCAATAACTCTTCCAATGCGGCCGTTACCATCAACAAAGGGATGAATATATTCGAAGGTAAGATGTAGTCTCGCAATACGCTTAATAATAATTTTGTAGCTAGCGGCATTATATTCTGCCAACATCTTTTCAAGACGATCTTTTACTTCTTTTGGATTAGGTGCAATATGACTACCAACACGAACATATTCGTTTTCAGCTCTAAATCTTCCGGCTACATCGTCACGAATATTAGAAATAAGCATTTTATGAAGTGATAAAATCACCTCAAGATTTAGTTCCTGTTCCTTAGCTCGTTTATTAATATAAGAAACAACCCTTCCTAAATTTTTAGCTTCAAAGATTTCTCTTTCAGATATAAAGCGATCTAAATCAATTTCGAGAAGAATTTTTTCTGTTTCTTCTAAACTAAGAGTGCTGTTTTCAATGGCGTTGGAATTGTATACTTGATCCGCTACCTCCGCCTCGGCAATTAACGAAATAAGGGGTTCTTTATTAATAGCCGCCTTATAATATCTCTCTCTTAAAGAATTTATTATATTATAGACATTTAACGTTTTTGCCATATTTTTAAATGATAATAAATCATATACCATTATTATATATTATTTTTACTCTTTTGTCAATATAAACGTGAAAATACAGATATTTTTTCATATTTTCACGTTTTTCACTTATTTATTAATAAAATTCACCACTGCAAACTAGTTCGAAAAAAACGAGGCTTTAACCTCGCTTAATCTACGTTGGCTCGGGGTTTGGGATATACTTGTAACAGATTTAGGTCAAATAATGCTATTTTTTCTAATTTTTTTTATCACGTTCTAAAATAGCCGCAATTCTTTTCGTAGTTCTAAACAAAATTTTTATGTTTTAAATTTTTTGATTGATAAATCGTCCAGAGTAATTTATTCAAATAATCCATTCGACATAAATGTAAATACGGGGCATTCTGAGTTTTCAGTTTATTCTTAAAAATTTTCTTTTTTCTGACTGATTTCCAAATCGAAATAAAATCGTTCTTGGCTAAATTTCCTAAACGAAATTCTTTACGCCCACGAGTAAAACAACATGGATAGAGATGACCGTCAGCCGCTAAAACTGTTCTAAAATAATCTCCTAGACACATATCAAAATCACCCTCTTCTTTAACAATCCGTTGCATTGAAGCCATTATTTGGAACTTATCATTCTCTATTTTTTTAACTTCGGATAAGCTGTTTAAAAAATTAAATTTAGAATAATGGAATGGTCTAAATTGACAGTAGTCAACACCAATTTTTTTGGCTTTCTCAGCAAATTTAATCATGTTTTTACAATTTTCTTTGTTAACTAAATATGCCACGCCAACGGTGCATTTTTTATGAGATTTCTTTTTGGCTTTTACCAATAATCCGACATTATGCCAAACTTTTTCTAAGTGTTTTTTATCCATACCATGAATTTTTGCATAATCTTTCTTATCATAAGCATCAATACTAATACGCACCCATTCACAGCAGTCAGCAATAACTCTGGCTTTTTCTTCGTCTAATAATCCACCATTGCTAATTAGAGCTACTGATAATTTTTTAGAGGCCGCATATTTGATGGCCTTAGTTGTTTCTAAATTGCATAAAGGCTCTCCGCCACCAGTAAAAACAACTGCTTTTAAGAAAGGGGCGGTTTGATCAATGACCCTTTTTATAAAATCAAACGTCAAAGAACTATTTATAAATCTATTGCCAGAAAGATGGCAATTTGGGCATTTATGAATACAGGTATTGGTTAGGTCAATTTCCATTACTAGGGGCAAGGTATCACCGGTTTCCATTAATTCTTTAACGCGACCTAAGTGGTTGAAAATTTTATTAACCGATAAATAGGTGCTTGTAAAATCATTTGTTTTCATATTTACTTTAATACTAGGACTACTTGTTCCAAACTACAATTATCTCCACTAAAAATAGCTTGAAATATGGCTATTTTGAATGCTCGGGGATAGGGATATAGTTGGAACTAAAATTATCTTCAGCCAATTATTTTAATACTCTCATTGTTGACCAAGATAGCCTCATTATCAGTTATTCTCTTTATTTCTATCTTGATATTCCCCTCTATTTCTTTAATAGTATTTTCCTCTTCTTTTGTATAATGAGGGGCAATCGTGAAATTAACTAAATTTAGACCGTTTAAATCTTTAAGACTCCTATCATTTAAATCCCAGGGTTCGGCAATTTTTATATTAGGAGTTACTATTATACTTCCGGCGCTAGCCCCAATATAGAAAACCCCTCTTCTTACCATTTTTATAATATCCAAATCTAGACCGCTTTTCTTTACTTCTTCTAAAAGATAAAAGGTGTTACCGCCACAAACATATATCAAATTTATGCTACTTAATATGCTTGAATCGGGTTTTTTGCCTTTATGATAAATAACAAAATTTCCCTCTTGAATCATCCTAGCGTTTAATACTGCGAAATATTCTGGAGAGTCATTAAACATAATTTCATAGTCATACTTTTTCATAGATTTTTCTTTTACCATATTAATTCCTTTCATCTACATCCATCTTTTGAATATATTCTAATTGAATACAATCAATTGCACCGACTACCACGCTTTTTTAACACTTTATTATATTTATATATCCAAAAAGGTTTATATGTTAATTTACTAGCAACAACCCTTGAATATTCGCATTTTAATTTCCGTACTTCAGCTTCAACTGTTACCGTTTCTATTTCTAAATTAATCTCAGGAATCTTTTCCATTAA
>CAYUWA010000019.1:0-9359 GCA_964448505.1 uncultured Gammaproteobacteria bacterium
TCAAACGGACTCTGGAGTGGGACTAATATAGGTTCTTGTTCAGCTGACGCTTGTATTTGCTCCGCTTCTTCAACTAACGGTTATTCCTATTCCAATATAAATTACGGTTTAACCCAAGCAGTAAGCAAATCAGTAACCCAAGGAACATGTTCGGCAACCGCAACTTGCAGTAGCGGGACAGTAGGTATTTCCGGAGAAAGCGCCGCTTGTAATGCCGGGTATTTTGATCTCAATAATTCTTGTGCTGACGGCTGCGAATCGAGATGTGGAGATGGGGTTTGCCAGAGTGGGGACGGAGAAACTTCTGGAACTTGTGGAGTAGATTGTGGTTGTACGGCAAATCAAACTAGATATTGTGCTCTTACTTCTGCTTGTGGCATTTATTCTTATACTACTGAAAATCAAATTTGTCAGGATTATACCCTTTCTCCTAATAACTGTACCTTAACCTCTCCTCCGACCATAAGCTCTGAACCTGGTATAAAAGCTTTAACTTCTGCTTGCGGTGTTTACGGTTTTCAAAGCTCGAACAGAAGTTGTCTATCAACAGGATTATTTGATACCTCTGTTTATAACTTATCTTCAATTCCCGCCAATACAACTCAAACAAGATATGGCGCGCTAACTTCTGCCTGCGGAACCTATGGCTCAACGAGTGAAACTCAAACTTGTCAGGCGAGCGGTTTGTTCTCCCCAAATAATTATTCTCTAACTTCAGCTCCATCTGCATTAACTAGAACCGGATATACAACTTCCTCCGTTGCTTGCGGAAGTACTTGTACAGAGCAATCTCAAACCTGTCAGTCAAACGGACTCTGGAGTGGGACTAATATAGGTTCTTGTTCAGCTGACGCTTGTACCTGTACCTCTTGGACATATAATGCTTGGGGAACTTGTTCTGCTGGAACTCAGTCCAGAACAATTGCTTCCGCATCTCCAGCTGGTTGTTCCGGCGGTTCGCCGGTGACAAGCCAAAGTTGTCCATGTGGTAATGGAGTTTGTGATGCCGGAGAAGTTTGTGGAACTTGCAATAATGATTGCGGCGCCTGCTGCACCTCTTGGACCTATTCTGGTTGGAGCACTTGTTCAGCTGAAGGTCAACAAACAAGAACAATATCATCGTACTCTCCTAGTGGTTGTACTGGAGGGAGTCCAGTGACATCACAATCTTGTGTTCCTCCAACCTGCACCTCTTGGACCTATAATGCTTGGGGAACATGTTCTGCTGGAACTCAGTCCAGAACAATTGCTTCCGCATCTCCAGCTGGTTGTTCCGGCGGTTCTCCGGTGACAAGCCAAAGTTGTCTCTGGTGTGGAGATGGAATTTGTAATAATGGAGAAACTTGTTCCTGCGATGACTGCACTCCTTGTCAATGTTCAACCGGAGAAACCCGAACAGCATATAAATCTCAAACGAATGCAGCCTGTGATAATAATACCTACTGCACTACAGGAACTCAAACCTGTGTTAACGGATATTGGGATATCTCAGTTTATCCTCTAACCACCTGCAATTCCGCTACACGAACAGGATATACAACATCTTCAGTCGCTTGCGGAAGTACTTGCACAGAGCAACCCCAAACCTGTTCCTCCACCGGTTGGGGTGGGTCAGGAATTGGAGCTTGTACTGTTAACGCCTGCTGCACCTCTTGGACCTATTCTGGTTGGGGAACATGCTCTGGAGGAAATCAAACTAGATCGATTACTTCTTCTTCTCCTGCCGGCTGCACCGGCGGTTCGCCGGTAACAAGCTCGTCTTGTGAATGCACTTCCGGCGCAACAAGAACTGCATATAAATCTGGAACAGTCGCTTGTGGAACTTACTGTGATCAAGGAACTCAGACTTGTGTTAACGGATATTGGGATACGTCTACTTATCCTCTAACTTCTTGCACTCCAAGCTCCGAGACAGGAATTAAGGCTTTATATTCAGACTGTGGTATTTATAATTATCAAAGTTCTGGTCGTTCCTGCTTATCAACAGGACTATTTGATACATCCGTTTATAATTTATCTGCCGTTCCAACATTTGATTCCCGCATTAGATATCAATCATCATCTGTCGCTTGTGGGAATACTTGTGTCCAACAGACCCAGTATTGCCAATCAGATAGCTCATATTCTCCAAGTAACTATACTAATCCTACCTGTTCCGTCGCCGCTTGTATATGTCTTGCCGGTTCTACTAACGGTTATTCATATTCAAATATTAATAGTGGCTTAAACCAGCCAGTAAGCAAATCAGTAACCGGTGGAACTTGGACCGCAACTGCATCTTGTTCAGGAACAACCGTTTCTATCTCTAACGAATCTTTAACTTGTAATAGTGGTTATACAAAGTCCGGTTCAACTTGTTACCAAGATTGCGCCGGAGGTAGTCTTGGGGGGTATAACTATCCGCCAATGGTTCATGGTCAAGTTGAAGAGGTTTTTAAAATTGTTACTAATGCTTCAGACGGTCAGGATCAAGCAAATGCGACTTGTAATAATGGCAGTGTCTCGGTCGTTTATACTGGGACTAACACTAATGTTACTTGTAATGCCGGTTATTATTTTTCACATCCTAATTGTATCGCTTGCCCTCCATCGGAACCCCTTTCCAATCCTGGTGCGACCAGTTCCTCCCAGTGTCATGCGTGCCTTAGTGATAGTGACTGCGCGGCTGGCACATATTGTCAAAATGAAAGTTCACCATTTTATTGGTGCAATTCAGTAACTAGTCATTCTTGCGGTACAAAATGTTGGTCACTTTATGAAACCGTGTCCATACTTTACTATTTAGAGGGAGATACCTTAAATTCTTATACTTGCGGAAGAACTTGGAATGATAATCCAGAATGTCAAGGAGATAGTGGTTGTCCGCCGGGTTGTAATGATGGCGGGCCAACTAACGTAGGAGATGGTGGTGATGGCGATTCGTGTTATCAAGATCAGTGGATAGGGAAAACCTGGCACAATAGAACTCAATATAAATGTTACGGTAATGGTTATGTTAAACGTTTTTATGGAAATTCTTGTCGTTTAAGTATGGGTTTTGATAATGCGGGCGGTACTGTAGATGCTGATGGGCAATGTATATATGTTTATACTGGTGATCCTTGTGGAGACGGTGTTTGCGATGATTCAGGAGGGGAAGATATAGATACTTGTTCACTCGACTGTGGATTTGAGAATCCATACTAAACAAATATGTTGATTTTATCGCCAGTTGACATAATATAAAAATAGTGGTATAATATTATTGTTAATGAGTTCTCTGACAATTGAAAAAAAACAAAAAATATAATAGAAATGAAAGAAATTTTAATTGCAATAATTAGCTTATTGTTAGCTAATTTTGCACAGGCTCAGCTGACGGAAATAAAGTCTCCGGATAGCAGTGTAACTCTAAATGATGTGATTGTTTGGCAGAACAATCCTAGCGACTTTCCAAACCTTATCGTGGTTGGTAATGGCGGTTATGCCGCTTATTCTGATGATGGGGCCAAATCTTGGTCTCGGATTACTGTAGATTCTCAGAGCCGGAACATTAAAGTTATTCGTAGACTTAAGTCAAATCTGTTCGTAGCTTCCGGAGGACTGGATAATAATATCTGTAAATATTCAACCGATGGAAAAAATTGGAAGGATATTAATATTCCGGATAAAAAACCGGTGCTTAATTTTTTCTTGCAAAATGACGGAAAACTTGGCATCGTATTTCAAGACTATGTAGTTCTTGGCGATGTAGCTGGAAGTTCCTTTGTAAGAGAAGATTATCCAGAAGGTTTTAAATGTTCTGGAAGTAACACAGAAGGAAATTTGGTGGTTTCTTTTTGGGGGAATGATGGAACTTATGATACTTTTTACTCAATGTCTCTGGTTGTTTATTTGTTTAAAAACACTAACTTGGGTAAGAAATTTTATACGCTAGGCAGCATTTTAAATGGAGGGACATTTAATAGTCACACACTAGCTTATTTTATTTCTACGGAAAAAGAAAAAAAAGTACTATGGAAAACGCCTACAACCGGTGTATCTACAGTTACTGTTTATAATTTTTCTGAAGGAACGGATATTAAATCCGGTTGCATGAACTACTCCAATCCCTACCAAGGTATTACTGGCGATCGCTTCCAAGTTGGAGGAAAATCCGGAGAATCTGCGTTCATAATTAAAAATGAACAAATTGTTCAGAATTTTTCCGGCTTCTGCTTTAATTCTATAAAGAGGTGCGAAATGGAAACAGATGCTACCTTTAGTAGAGTAATTGCTGTTGGCGAAAAAGGGAAGATTTATTCAAATCATTCCGATTTGGCCCCAGCAGTAGTTAGTCCTATTACAACTAGCTACTTCGTTTCCGATCCGACAACGGTAGTCGGTAGGGAGGTAACGGTTGAAGTCTCCGGTGCTCAAGCCGGGGTAAGCTATGAAGTAAGGAGGGAGAAAGACTCTTCAGTCGTTCGTACCTTCTATAGTAGCACAGCCGTTGACGCTTGGAACTTTAGGTTTACGCCTGAAGAGACGATGAATCTCGTTGTAAAAGCAATCTTAAATGGAACGTCGCTAGACTTACCTGATAAAGCGGTTATTACGGTAACCCCTAACTATCAGTTTACGCTAAGTGACCCGACAATAAAGAAAGGTCAGGAAGCGACGATCACTTGTTCTTCAAGTGAGGTTGGTATGCGTTATCAGTTACGTTATATGATTACCAAGGTTGATATCGGTGAGCCGATAGTTTCAACAGGAGGGCTTTTATTCTTTAAAGTCGCTCCGACCGTGACGACAAAATATAACGTCTATATCACTGACCCGAGTGGAAAACTTTCCCCAGTATATGTAAACGATATTGCAACCGTCACTGTTGAATTTAGCGACGCTGTTGAGCCAGAGCTGGCTCTTCCAAACGGCATGTATCCGAACCCTTGTTCTGCATTCGTTAATTTCAACGCCAAAAAAGCAGGGCAAGCTACTCTCTATGATCTGTCCGGTCGTGGACTGGAAATTTTCCGGATCCAGGCTGGTCAAAATCGCCTTAATACTTCCGGGCTTAAAACCGGAGTATATATAATTGATGGGCAAAGGCTAATAAAGCAATAGCTCTTCAAGCAAAATGTTCAGCGTCCGCTACTTTACGTGGACGCTTTTTTTATTCTTTTAAAAATGTTATAATTTAGGTATAAAGAAATTAATTTTTATAATTTATGAGCAAGAAATTTAAAATTATTATCCTCGTTTTGTTAGTTGTTTTAATCGCCGCCGGCCTTTATTTTTTCTTAATTAAGAAAAGTCAAAAAGATATTGCCGCCGACAATTCAAAAAAAATTCCTCAGGGAACCGTTCAAAAGCCGATTGTTTTTGAAACGCCGACTTTTATGACCTTAGAAGAAAAGCAGGAGAAAAAAGTTAATCCTAATTTAAGAATCCAAGTTTTAAAGCGCGATGAAACGGGGAAGATAGTTGTTTATAAAATAATTAAGAGCGATGCCGATATCGTCAAAGAATACTTTGAACCGCATGCTCCGATTAATGTCGCCCCTCCCGCACCTCTTCAATAATTAAAAATTTAAAAAACAAAAACAAAAACTATCTATTATAAGCCAAAGATATAAACCAAAAAGACGTTAATTAACGTCTTTTTTAGTCGTAACATATTTTTGACCATTAAACCGATTTAAATCATCATTAGGATTAGATAATAAGGAATGTAGTAAAGGGTTTGCCCGTTTACATCTTTTTTATTTAGTTCACTTCTAGTAATAATAACTCCGTATTTTGTTTTTTTCTTTCTCATAAAATCGGTTGTCGGAGTTATGTCTTTTGGATTTATATTATCCGAGAATTTAACTTCAATTGGTAGTTGCTTCTCATTTTGAGCAACCAAGAAATCTATTTCCTTTTCACCTTGTCGCCAAAAACTCAAAGCTTCGGTCATTTGGCTGCTTTTATACTTTTGAGCTAAAGTATTATAAACCACGTTTTCAATTATTTTACCGAAAGCCTGAGGCACTTCATCAAGATGACTTTCTTTATAACGATTCAAAGCACAAGTAAAATTAATACACGGCGTATAAATCTTTTTTAGAATTCGCCCGCGTTTTATTGGGCTCTTGTGATATTTATAAAGTATTTCAAAAATATAAGAATCTTTTAAATATTCTAAGTATTTATCCAGGGTCAAACGGGAAATAGCAATTTCGCGGCCAATATTTACTTGTTCAAAAACTGAGCCGACATTATTTAAAATGTGTTTCGCAATCAATTTAAATTCGTCAGTTTTTTCAATATTAAAAATTCTGATGCAATCATCAATAACTTTGCCAATAACAGATTCAACAATATATTCCTGTTTACTTTCAGAAGTCGGCAATTGTCTAGTCTCCGGGAATTGACCAGTCGTTATGTATTCTTTGCTTAATTCAATTATTTTTGAGCCAAAATAAGCGTTGTATGTGCTTAATTTGCCGTAAACATCTGGTAATTTCGCTAAGTCAAAAGGTTCAAACATTTTAACATCTTCATTGTGAATTCTGGCAAATTCTCTAAATGATAATGGTGGTAAATAGTAATCAAATATTCTGCCGGCCAAGCTTTCACGGTATTTTCCTTTTAATAGAATGCTTTGCGATCCAGTAACGATAAATTTAATTTTTTTGCCGGACAAATCATAGTATCGTTTTAGGATTGATTGCCAATCTTCAATATATTGAACTTCGTCTAATAATACATAGACCCGTTCGCTTAAAGATAGACTCGGTTTATTAATTACGTCTTTAAAATATACAGACAAAACCTCATCTAAAAACTCCGGTTTCTGTATTTGGCTTGAATAGTCAAAAAGAAAATAAAAAATATTAGTTGCTTTAATTTTTTGATCAAGGAGCTTTCCGATTATCTGTTTCAAGATAGTACTTTTGCCAACGCGTCTTAACCCGACTACGTTGAGCATTAATGGATGTCCTAAGTTGTCTTCAATAACCGCAAATAAATCGCGCTTAGGCAGCCGCGCTTCTTCTGCTTTGTATTGGTTATTAATCCACCATTCATTTTTCAAACTCAAATCTTGCCTTGTTATCATATGGATATGTAATATAGACTATACTTAAATAATTAATTTAAGTATACCCAACATATCTTATCCAGTCAAGGGACTTAGCTATCCAACCTGAGTACGTGAATATAATTTATCTGTAACTAGAATATCTCAACAATGTGCGATGGAACTAAGAAAAACTCTCAGTTCCGTCAAACATTATCAATATTGGCATGCTTCGCACCCCTCGTATTATTTTTTGTTTATTCCAGAAAAATGCTATAATATCAATATCAACAATTATTGAATAATCTTCTCAAAATATGGACAAGAAAAAACCAATTTTATTAATTTTCGGTCTTGTGCTAATTATCGCCTTGATTTTTCTGATTTGGCGCGATAGTGCCAAGAAGGAGGTCGCTCCCGCCGGAACGGAGAATAAAGTTCTAAGCGAAAATAATAGCCCGTCTTTTAGTAACGACGAGAAAGATTCTTTTAAATCAGAGGTGCCGGCTAATATAAAAGTGCCGGAGGCTAACGAGGTTATCCCGGTAGAAAAAAGAGAAGAAATTGCCGTTCCGAGTAATGTCGTTAATGCTGCGCCGGGAGTTGAATCAAAAATAAGAAATTTTGAAATAAAAGCCGAGGGAGGCAAATTTATTCCGTCTAAGGTAATCGCTAACCAGGGCGATACCGTAAATATTAGTTTTAGCGCCGTTGATAAAGATTACGATATCGTTTTCCCAAGTTATAATATGCGGCAATCCGCGAAGAAAGGACAGACTAAACTCCTTGCTTTTCAAGCTCTAGAAAGCGGTAGCTTTACCTATTATTGTGAAGTTTGCGGCGGAATTAATTCCGGAACGAAAGGAGAAATTATTATAAAGTAATTTTTCTTGTCCCTCTTTCTATTTTTTGCTATAATGATAAAAGAAATAATAAGTTATTAAAATTTCGGATAACTTTATCGTTATCCCAAGTTTAATTATTAAAAAATATGAACAAAGGAACAAAGTATGTAATTTGGATTGCCTTGCTTGTAGTTTTGGCAGTCTTAGTTTATTTAATTGTCCTCGGCGGTAAAAAAACCGACCAGAGCGAAAACAAAGAATTAAATAATCCGGTTGCCGAGCAAAATACTCCGGTCGCTCCGCCGGTAAATCCAGGGACTCCCGTTACTCCGGTTGCTCCGGTTTATACTAAGGAGATAGAAGTGGAGATGATGACTGAAGCCGAGAAAGAAAAAATGAAAATTAGCCCGACTCTTAAAATTCAAGTATTAGAGAGAGGGGAAGACGGAACCGTTTTAGCTTATAAAATAATCAAACAAGACTCCGATATAATGGATAAATACGGAAACTAGTCTTTGTCGTATCAAGTTTAATAGATCTAAGTAACAATAAAAAATTATGAAAAAGGCACTTGTCGGCCCTTTAGTGGTCGCTATAATCTTGTTAATTTTTGCCGCTTTCGCCGTTTATTCTTTTTTCTTAATTAGCAAAATTGATAAGAAAATGAATGACGCGCAAGCGACCGCCGCTAACGATGCGACTCGTATAGACGGTATCGTTAATTTTATTAATTCCAACTTAAATGCCCAGAATAAATAATCTAAAGAGTCCGATGGAGGCGTCAAGCTTCCGCGCGCGACCTAATAATAATACTATGAAAAAAGAAGTAATGTTACCACTTATCGCCGGAGTAATTTTAGGCGTCTTAATTATGTTCTTCTGGCAATTTACTGCCGCTTTGAGAACCCAAAGTCTTAGAATGGCGCAAGTTGAGCAAGTTACCGCGCAAAATGCCAAGAATGTAAACGATATTGTTAACTTTATCAACCAAGCGACTAATCCAAAAGGAACAGAAACTCCAGCCGCGACTACCCCAAAAGAATAAAAAAGAACTGAAATAAATCAAACAAAAGCTCTGCCTAAAGCCGAGCTTTTGTGTTATAATAAGAGGGAAGATTAAGCTTTAAAGACTAAATATTTAGCAGTATTATTTTCTAGTTCTATGGTTAGCAAACAAATAAAAGAAAGATTAGAAAAACTGAAAAAAGAAATAAATTATCATCGTTATAATTTTGCTGTTTTGGATAAGGAGACAATTTCTCAAGCCGCTCTTGATAGCTTAAAGATGGAATTATATCGTTTGGAAAACGATTATCCGGAACTGATAACGTCAGATTCGCCGACTCAACGCGTTGCCGGCGCCCCTTTATCAAAGTTTAAAAAAGCTGTTCATTCCCGACCGATGATTTCACTTTTTGACGCTTTTAGCGAAGAAGATATGAGGAGCTGGCAAGAAAAAAATGAAAATTATTTAAAAAGAAGCTTGAAAG
>CAYUWA010000019.1:9369-12371 GCA_964448505.1 uncultured Gammaproteobacteria bacterium
TGAAAGAAAATTATTATTGCGAAATGAAGCTTGACGGCTTGGCGATTAGTTTGAAGTATGAGAAGGGAATACTTATTGAAGGCGTTACTCGCGGCGACGGAAAAGTCGGCGAAAACGTGACCGGAAATATTAAAACAATAGACAGTATACCGCTATCTCTTAGAATTCCTAGCGAAAAAGAACTCGCTGACTTAAATATTCCCGAGAGCGAGATAAAAACAATTTTAGATTTAGTAAAAAATGGCGTAATTGAAGCGCGCGGGGAAGCGATAATGAATAAAAAAGTATTTAACGAGCTTAATGAAAAGTATAAAAAAATCGGCAAGCCGGTTTTAGCCAATACCAGAAATGGTGTCGCTGGTTCTATTCGTCAACTTGACTCAAAAATTACCGCGGAAAGAAAACTGGATTTTTACGCCTATGACTTACTTTTAGGCAATTTGGAGCGTGGAGAAATAATTAGCCAAAAAAATATTTTAGATTATGTCGCTCAACTGCTCGGCTTTAGAACTTTAAAGAATAATTCCGTCTGTCGCGATTTGGAAGAAGTTTTTTCTTTTTTTAGCGCCGTAGAGAAGAAAAGAGAAGCGCTCGCTTTTGATATAGACGGCGTGGTTGTTAAAATAAATAATTTAAAAATGTGGGATGTTCTGGGCATTGTCGGAAAGGCGCCGCGCTATATGATGGCCTATAAGTTTTCCGCTGAACAAGCAACGACAAAAATAAACGAGATAATTTGGCAAATTGGTAGGACCGGAACTCTGACGCCGGTGGCAGTTTTAGAACCCGTAAAAGTCGGGGGCGCGATGATTAGCCGCTCAACTCTCCATAATTTTGATGAAATAAAACGTTTAGATTTGCGCCTGGGAGATACTGTTATAATAGAGCGATCCGGCGACGTTATCCCTAAAGTAATCAGTGTTTTAAAAAATTTAAGAAGTGGAAAAGAGAAACAAATCTATCCGCCAAAACGTTGTCCAAGATGTGAAGGCGAGGTTACTCAAGTTGAAGATGAAGTCGCCTATCGTTGTTTAAATAAAAATTGCTATGCCGTTAGTTTACGGCAAATAAGCCACTTCGTTTCAAAGGGCGCCCTTGATTTTGATGGTTTAGGACCAAAACTTATTGAACAATTTTTAAGCTCAGGTTTAATTAAAGATGCCGCCGATATTTATTTAATAAAAAAAGCCGATTTACTAAGTCTAGAAAGATTCGCTGAGAAAAAAGCCGATAATGTTGTCGCTTTAATTGAACAAAAAAAAGAAGTTGAGCTCTTTCGCTTTATCTATGCTCTGGGAATTCGCCACGTCGGAGAAGAAACCGCTAATCTTCTAGCTGATAAAATAAAAGCTGAAACTAAAGGGAGAACTGGAGAATTTAAAATAAAAGATTTAATTAATTATTTTAAGAAGTTAGAGCTGGCTGAACTAGAAACTTTAGAAGATATCGGTCCGATTGTCGCCCGCAGTATTTATGAGTTCTGGCGCGATGAGCACAACCTAAAATTACTTGATAAGTTTGAAGTTAATGGATTAACTTTAAAATTATCCCTGGGCGCCGCTTTAATTTCCGGTGCCGCTTCTGGAAAACTAAGCGGCAAGAGTTTTGTCCTAACCGGAACCTTAGAAAGTTTGACACGAGATAAGGCAAAAGATAGAATAAAAGCATTGGGCGGGAAGGCTAAAGAAACATTATCTAAGGAAATTGATTATCTTATCGCTGGAGAAAATACCGGCTCAAAGTTAGATAAGGCCGCCAAGCTCGGTATTAAAGTAATCAGCGAAGAAGAATTTTTAAAAATGATAAAATAGTTTTCCCAAATAAAAACCTCCCATAAAAGGAGGAATTTATTAGTTTAACAATAGTCGCTTTTTCCCAAAATTAGCACTTGATATTATTATTGTAGCTAAAAATCTTTTCCCGGTCAACCGGCTGTGGACCCGCGGGGAATTGAACCCCGAAACCCAAGTGCTAATTTCGGGCTCACGACCATCGCCGGGCCCACAGCTTAAATATTATAGCAAAAAGGGGCTGAAGAACCGTTAAAGAAAAACTATAGTTTTAATAAAATACTTAGTAATCTATGAGTATAAATAGAGACGAAATAAAACATATCGCAGAATTAGCCCGGCTTAATTTAAGCGAGGCAGAAATAAAAAAACTTGGTGGCGAACTGAGTTCTATTTTAGAATATATTGAAACCTTAAATGAAGTAAATACAAATGGCGTAGAAATTACCGCGCAAGTAAGTGGTTTAAATAATATAACGCGAGAAGATAAAGCTACTACTTGGAATAAAGATGAACTAAAATCAGCTCTTGGCGATAGAGATTTAGAAAATGGTCATATAAAAGTAAAGCGAGTTTTGTAATTTATGATTTTAAACGAACTAACAATTAAAGAAGCGAGAGCAAAATTAGATAAAGGAGAAATTACTTCTCTAGACTTAACTAAGGCCTGTCTTTTAAAGATAAAAGAACTTAATCCACAAATTAATGCCGTTTTAACTATTTGCGAAGACCTTGCTCTAAAAGAAGCGAAGGCGGCAGATTTAAGAATTAAGGCGGGGGAGAAGGGGAATCTTTTAGGTATTCCTTATTTATGCAAAGACGTCATAATGACTAAAGGGGTAAGAACAACGGCCGCTTCAAAAATTTTAGAAGATTATATCGCTCCTTATGACGCGACAGTTATTAAAAAACTAAAAGAAGCCGGCGCGGTTTTACTCGGCAAGACTAATTTAGATGAATTTGCTCATGGCGCTTCAACTGAAAATTCCGCCTTCGGCGTTACCAGAAATCCTTTTGATACTAGTCGGGTTGCCGGCGGTTCTTCGGGAGGTAGCGCCGCCGCCGTAGCGGCCAATATGTGCCTGTTTGCCCTTGGTTCCGATACTGGAGGCTCAATTCGCCAACCGGCCAGTTTCTGTGGCGTGGTGGGGCTAAAACCAAGCTATGGGAGGGTTTCTCGCTTTGGTCTAATCTCTATGACCTCCTCAACCG
>CAYUWA010000019.1:12381-16047 GCA_964448505.1 uncultured Gammaproteobacteria bacterium
ATCGGGCCGCTCGCCAAAACAGTTTATGACGCCGCTCTCGTAATGGAGATAATTTCCGGGCGTGATGAACTTGATGCGACAAGTACGCCCGAAGAAGTTTCTGATTATAGCGGTGGTGTCGCTAAAATTAAGGATATCAGCGGCTTAAAAGTCGGGCTTCCTAAAGAATATTTTTTGAAAGAATTAGATAAAGAAGTTCGCGATAGTATTTTAGCCGTCGCTAAAAAATTAGAAGATGCCGGCGCGGAAATAAAAGAAGTGAGTCTGCCTTATACTAAATATGGAATTTCCGTTTATTATATTGTGACGCCGTCTGAATTAAGTTCTAACTTAGCGCGTTTTGACGGTATCGGCTGGGGCTTAAATAAAGAAGGAACTAAAGATCTGCAAGATTTTTATAAGACTAATCGCGGCGAAGGGTTCGGAGCAGAAACGAAGCGCCGAATAATGCTTGGAACCTATGCCCTTAGCGCCGGCTATTACGATGCTTATTATAAAAAAGCCCAGGCGGTTCGGACTTTAATTATTGAAGATTTTAAAAAAGCGTTTGAAAAAGTTGATATCTTATTAACCCCGACCTCGCCTCACCCCGCTTTTAAAGTCGGCGAGAAAGTAAATAATCCGCTCGCGATGTATTTAGAAGACGTCTTTTTAGTCGGCGCGAATTTAGCCGGTTTAGCGGCGATTTCTATTCCGGCCGGAATGCTTAAAGCGCCGGATAATAAAAATATTTCTTTGCCAATAGGCGCTCATTTAATTGCGCCGCGTCTAGCCGAAGAACTTTTATTAAATATCTCCGGATTTTTAGAAAAATAAAAATATATGAAAAAAAATCTTAAGTACTTAGTCTGGCTCTTTATTATTCTCGCGGTTTTTGCGGGGATAATTATAGTGAGCAATATTATAACCAACAAGAATAAGTCGGAAGTAAAAATTGCCATTTCGGAAAATAAAGCCAGCTCTTATACAGCGGAGAGAACGCCAGTTTTAGAAGAAGGTGATTTAATAATCGGCGATAAGAAAAATGACTTGTTAGTTTTTGTTTATGAAGATTATGCTAATATCTATAGCGCTAATTTAGCAGAAACCTTGAGCCGCCTCCTTAAAGAATATCCCGACCTAACAATTATTAGTCGGCCATATTTTTCTGATAGCGAAACAATATCAAGGCAAGCCGCTCTCGCCGTTTCTTGCGCGAGTGAAGATGGGAAGGGGCAAGAAATGAGAAATTTACTTTTTGATAAAACAAAAAAAGAAGAATTATTTTATAGCGATTTTAATTCTTATGCCGAAGAACTTACTTTAGAAACCGATGATTTTTCCGTCTGCTTGACTAATAAAGAAAAATCAGAGAAACTGGATGAAGAATTGAAAAAAACCGGAACCTATTCAGTAATTGGTGCTCCGACAATTTTTATTGATGGAGAAATAATAATCGGCGCCCGCCCTTACGAAGATTATATAGATTCAAATAACGATTCCATAGAAGGCTTAAAAAATATTATTGAACGGAAATTAGGGAAGTAATATAAAACAATAAAAACAAATCACGACCTTAAGGGGTTGTTTTGGAGAGTTCGCATAGTTGGTCTAGTGCGCACGCTTGGAAAGCGTGTATGTCGCAAGGCATCAAGGGTTCGAATCCCTTACTCTCCGCACTGAATCAAAATCGCTTTTATTTTCAATTTTAGAGAGGACATTATATGGCTCTTTGAAAGAAATATTAGCGATTTTTTTGTTGGCAATGCTAGCGTTCCAAAGTAGAGTTATTAGAGTATTTCGCTGTTCATCAGGTTTTTGCAATAAAAACGCTTTTTGTATTATTTTAGGCTCTAAAAACGCATTTCTTATCCGTTCCAAAGTAATATTATCTTGGCTAGATTTTTTGATTTCCAACTCCTGTAAGTCCTTATTAATTAAAACGATTTCGTTTTCTATTACCTGATTTTTCGCCTTATAGTCGCCCTCCAAAACGACTTTATCCAGGTAGCCGTCTATTAGAACTTTCTTGCGCTCTTCGAGTGTTTTGAGCCTATTTTGAAGACCAAGGATAGCCTCTTCCAAATAAGACAAGACATTCCCGCTTTCTCTTTGCTTAGCCCGATAGACGAGATTAACGACTTTCTCGTCAAAGATTAAGTTATCAAAAACTCCGTTTAATTCCGTTGAGAGATTTTCTTCTTTAATATAGGCTTTATGCTCCTCGCAGACATTCTTGCCGTTGGTGCAGTAATAATAAGTCAGTCGGCCTTTCTTCTTCGTGGCTGTTAGCAGACAGCCACATTTAGCACACCTTAACATACCCCGAAAAGCGAAAGGAATATTTTGTTTTTTAATATGAGATTTTTTAGTTAGCATTTCTTGAACTTCATCGAATAGTTTTTTAGAAATTAACGGCTCATGTTTACCCTCAAACATCTGGCCGTGTTTTTCCATTATTCCGCAATAAAAAGAATCGGACAACATTTTATGAATCTTGCTTTTATGATATTTATTATGCGCCCGACTCCTGAATCCCTCTTTAAATAGTGTATCGGCTATTTCCTTAACGCTGTATTTTCCCGTCTTATACATCTCAAATATTTTAACGATATATTTTCCTCGTGCTTTATCAATAATAATTTTACTGTCTTTGTTTAAGTATCCCAAAGGTGCCAAATTCGGCCAACCGCCTTTTTCCAGTTTAGCCCTTATTCCTCTTTTTACATTTTTACTCAAGTCTAAAATATATTGATTAGCCATTCCGCTTTCCACATTAAAGAGCAAAGCATTATCGCCAGGCAGATATTGCCGTTCCATTGTTTGGATTATTTTCAATTCATTCTGTTGCAAGAGCCATTGAATAGTTGCCGAGTCTATCGGATTTCTAGAGAGTCGGTCAATCTTCCAACAGATAATGCCTTGAATTTTACCTCGCTTGATCAAATTGATAAGTTCGGAAAATTGCGGACGGTTATCTGGTTTCTTGGCCGATTTATTTTCTCTAAATTTGTAGTCAATGCTCAAATTTAAAGAGTCGGCCAACTTTAACATTTCTTTCTCTTGTGAATCTAGAGAAAGAATTTGCCTACTACTGTCCTCGGTAGACTTTCGGCAGTAGAGGGCATATTTGATTTTTTGTTCATTTTTGTCGTTCATATAATTATGTTTAAGTAATTAAAAAGGGCAGTCCTGATTCACCCAATAAAATAAGTTAACCCAAAGGCTAATTTATCGTTTTGGCAGAACTGCCCATTTCAAGCGACAAAGCGGTATTTTGTTAAAAAAATACCTTTAGGCAATTACTTATTTTATTAGGTGAATACTATTAATATACTAAAGAACAGGCTAAAAATCAATATCCTCTATGGATAGGCCTGATAGTGTTTTGCTAATCTCTTTATCTAATTCAGGAAATTTTGAAAGGTCATATTGCTGATAATTAAACCAACGCATAAAATTTACTGGTTTTCCTATTGTGTCATTAATATCGCTGTTGTTATATTCCGTTTCGCCGTCATATTTATAGACTAAAGATTCAGACGGCAGTTTTGATTCCACGAGCGACACGACTTCTACGAAAGAATTTTCTTGCGGTTTGAGTAGTCCTTTACTTGCGATATATTTCTTTTGTTTGGGGCAGTTATTTTCAAAGACGGATTTCTGAATGTATTTAATGAAGTAGAA
>CAYUWA010000019.1:16057-19779 GCA_964448505.1 uncultured Gammaproteobacteria bacterium
ATATATTGTAGTAATAAATGCCAGTGGGACTTCTTTTTAAAAGATAAGATACAAAGGATTGAGTCGGGTGAGGTTTTCAGTTTTAGAATAATGAAGAAGTATTTAATGAAGTAGAAAATAATCTTTTGTAGTTGCTCTTGATTTTTGACTTTAGTAAAATTCTTATCTTTTCCGCCGACCATTATGCGACCTTGCCCCCAAATATCAAACATCTTTTTATAGATGTTTTTGATATAGGGCAAATTAAAAAAAATCATATGATAGTGAATCGCTCCTCTTTTTTGCAGTTCAAAGACCGCCAGATATTTTAAATTGCTTTGTTTCAAATCTTTGCCCTCGATTCCATTAGTTTCGTAATTTAATCTACGAATGAATTTAGTAAATTCATAGTTGGCTTTTTTGAGGTCAGTAATATTCTCGGCAAATGTTAGAGTCAGGGTAATCGGCAAATAGGGCTGGCCTTTGGCTTTAAACCAGAGAAAACAGTTAGCCATAATTAGTCGTTTAATCATTCGTTTGGCTCGTCTGGCAGAAGACTTTAAAATTTCTTCTTGGCTGGCCTTGGGCTTGGGGAATTTCTTGGCCTCTTCAATTTCTTCCTCGGTTTTGATGTGCCTAATTCTTCTTTCCAAGTGAATATCACGACCAAACTGATATATTTCAAGCAAGGAGCCTGATTTAACCAATTTTCGGTTAGATAGGTATTTATTATCTTGTTGTTTCATATATTTATTAATATCTAGTTCTAATTAGAAGTTCTCTTAACAAGGATAACTTTTTTCTTTTCGGCTCCCCCTACGGGGGAACCGCCGAAAAGAAAAAAAAGAGTTATTCCTTTTATTCAAAGAGAGAGTTATATAAATTAACGAGAGATGTTAAAAAAGAATCCGCCTCATCAGGAGTAATTTGTCGCCCATACAATCCGCTAAAATATTCTTGGGTGTCAGATATAAGTTGGTCGTCATATTTAGTCATGACTCAAGCATACAAAAAAGACCTTGCGCTATCTTGCTAGCAAGGCCTTTTAAAAGCTTTTATTGTTTTTACAGATGTTTCGGATTAATCTTGCACCAACCGGTCTGTCCGGTGGCGTAGAGTATAAATTTATTCTTATAGTTATCCACCGCTTTGGCGACTTTAGCGTTCAATTGGTCGCAGGCTCGGCGCAGTATCTGCCAGTCCTTGGTTTTGTCATATTCTTCCATGCCCAGGTAATTCTTGGCGATGTCTTTAAAATATATTTCTTCCGCCCTATCTTCATTATCAAATATTGCCTCAAGAATATAATGGTCGTTTGGCTTTTCGCCTTTCAGTCTGATACTGATTTCTTCGCCCATAAAATGGAGAACACTTTTATCTTTATCAAACCACGGCTCTTTTTTAGTTATTTTGGCGTTAGCTAGCTCCTCGCAGTCAATATTGTCTAGAATATATTTAGCCGTTGTTAGTAGACTAGCACTGGCGAACAGGGCAAATGGCTGGCTAGCCAGTTCTTCGCCGACCTTAACTCGGAGAGTGGAAACAGGCAGGTCTTTTAAAATGTTTAGCTTATCTTCTATCTGCTCATTATTCTGCAATTGCTCTTTAATTCTAGCCATAGCCTGATAAAGCAAGACCAGATTAGTCAGGGCTAAGGGCAAAATCTGTTCCATACTGGCGTGTTCTTGGTTTTTTCGCTGTTCCAGTCCGAGAGCGATAGTATCTTTATGCATAGGAATTTCGGAAACATCTTTGAACTCCATTATTTTATGGACATTTGGAACTTCAAGATTTTGGTTCAGAGCGGAGGCCTCTAACAAAGCAATTTGTTTATCAGCGAAGTTAAAGCCCTCTCGCAAAAGACTAGCGGTATATGGCTCTTTCTTTAAAAAATCAATGTATTCAAAAATCACGTCAAAGCCCTTGATTGTGCCTGAATTTTCTTGATACTTATTTAGCAGAATTTGAATTTTTTGTTTTATTTTATCGGGAGTCATAACTATATTTTGGCACAAAAGAGGGGATAGGGCAATTTGCCGATTTTGTTGATTTTTTGGAGAATTTATGGTAATTTAAAAATATAACAATAGCCTTAAATAATATGAAATGTGAAAAATGTAGCACAGAAAATGGTGCTGGCGCTAAATTTTGTGGCAAGTGCGGTCAACCGTTAGAAGAAAAATCTTCAAAAAATGGTAAAAGCAAGGGTGTTTTTGCCAGCATTATTTCTGTTATTATTTTCTTGTTAGCAATAGGAATAGGCCGTTACTTAACCGAAGGTCTCTTCTCGTCATCAGCTCAGAATATTAAAAATTACGAAGAAAGTAATACTATAAATGATAACTCATTAAACGATGGTATTTTTATAGACCAAACATCTAAAATGTCATTAATTAGTTCGACTGTTGAGGAGGTAAAATCACAATTGAAGATTCCTAGCCAGCTTGATGATGTGACCACAATAACGGATGTGACAGCACAACCAAATGCTATCCGATATCACTATGTGCTTTCTAATATTGATTCTGATAAAATATCAAATGATTTTTTAAAAAATTATCTAAGTACTAGTATTTGCGAAAACAATGATACTAAAAATCTTCTTAATATGGATATTAATATGGAGTATTCATATACTGTTAAAGAAACAAACCAAAATTACTTTGTTACTTTTAATAAGGCTGATTGCCAGTAAAAAATATGTTTTGTCAAAAATGTGGTAAAGAAATTAAAGAAGGGGTAAAATTTTGTTCATCCTGTGGCTCAAAAGTTGAGGAAATTTCTGAAGTAAAAAAGAAAAACATTCCAGTCAAGACTGAAGAGAAAAAAACAAATAATTCCAAAGTTGTTATAGATCAAATAATTACATTCGTTAGTATTATAATGGGTTTTATTATAGGAAAATATCTTGGTTTGGTCATTTTTGTATTTATTTTTGCTTGGGCTATTGGACAATGGTTTCCTAAATGGTACCTTAAACGAAAGCATGTTAATTGGCTTCTTCCGCCCCTTGGCGTTATGACGGGTTTTGCTACCCTAGGATTTGCTAATGATTTTTCAAAAGATAGTAAAAAATATAGAACGCTTTCTATTATATCTTTAGTGGCTTCTTTTTTAAATGCGCTTAGTGGTATTTTAATGAATATATGAAAATTTTTTGTCATAATTGCGGAAAAAAAATTGAAGAAGAAGATAAGTTTTGTGACTTTTGTGGTGCAGAAATTTTGATTAATCAAAGTAAAAATAGATTAGAACAAAAAACACTGAAACATGGAGAATTAGAAAAGAGGGCGTGGTATAGAGCGATAAAAGTGGTTTATATTGTTATTGTTATCATTGCTATTATATTAGTTGCTGGCATATCTTGGTCTGAAAAACCAGAAAAAACTATTGACGGATACAATTCTATAATTTCTTGTAGTAACGGTAAGTCGTATGCTCCTAGTAAAAATCAAATTTATCTTTACAATTACGAGACGGAATTAAATTATTCAGACGATAAGGATGCTAGAATTTTGTGCAAATATGATACATTAAGTTTTTATAAATATTCAGATGAATTTATAGAGAAGAATTATACCTTTATTCCTGATTACAATGATGTGGATTATGGCAGCTGGATTGGTTATATGCTATTATCATTTGCTATTTTATGGGTTGTTTCTTATTTAATTAAAATTGGTTTTTTCTATATAGCAATTGGCGAAAAGCCAAGATTTAATATTTTTAAAAAATAGATTTAA
>CAYUWA010000019.1:19789-20414 GCA_964448505.1 uncultured Gammaproteobacteria bacterium
AGATGTTGAATTACCTGAAGTAACTATTGGTGAAAAAATAGATTTAATTGAATTGTGATTTCTAAAAATATATGCCTCACGCGCAAAGATTAGAAATAATAAAGAAAATTGAAGCATTGCGTGGCTCAAAAGTCATTACTTACACTGTTTCTACTAGGGACAATATCAACACAATGATAGACCTTAGAGATATAAGAATAATTTTAGACCATTTAAAAAAGAGCGAAAAAATAGATTTGTTTATTTATAGCAACGGCGGGGTGTCGTCTGTCGCTTGGCCTCTTGTAAATTTAATTAGAGGGTACGCTAAGGAATTTTCGGTTTTAGTGCCATATAATGCTTTTAGTTGTGCTACATCAATATCATTAGGGGCTGATAGTATTATAATGGGAAAAATGGGGATATTGGGACCAGTCGACCCCACTGTGTCCAATGATTTTAATCCCAGAATCAATAATCAAGTAATTGGAATTTCAGTAGAAGACGTGGCTGGATTTCTTGATTTAATCAAAGAAAAATTTAGGATTAAGAGTCAAAAATATATATCCAAACACTTTGAGCAATTAACGGGAGATATAAGGCCACTAGCTCTAGGAAACGCCTATCGGCACTATATAAAGGCAAG
>CAYUWA010000020.1:0-5319 GCA_964448505.1 uncultured Gammaproteobacteria bacterium
TAAGCCACATAGAACAAACTCGTTGGCTCATTCTTCAATAGGCACGCCGTCACCCCTTGCGGGGCTCCGACTCCTTGTAAGTATACGGTTTCAGGTACTATTTCACCTCCCTCAACGGGATGCTTTTCACCTTTCCCTCACGGTACTTGTTCACTATCGATCATAAGAAGTATTTAGTCTTAGGTCATAGTCGACCTGGCTTCAGACGGGATTTCACGAGTCCCGCCCTACTTAAGAACACTAACTACGAAGAGATAATTCTTTTCACTTACTGGGCTATCACCATCTATGGCTGAGCTTTCCAGCTCATTCAGTTAAAAACTATCTTTTTTTACTTCGCCCCATTCATCTGGAAATAGGCGTTAGGTCTTGCAACCCCCAAAAAACATATGGCCCCAGAGCCTTCAAGAGAGAACTTGGCGAACCAAGCTCAATCTGCAGTTATTTAGGTTTAGACTCCTCCCCGTTCGCTCGCCACTACTTAGGGAATGATTATTATTTTCTTTTCCTCCGGTTACTAAGATGTTTCAGTTCACCGGGTCTTCCAGCCGTCCTAAAAGGTTCGGCTTCCTCTATCTTCAATAGAGGGGGTTTCCCCATTCGGAGATCTGCGGGTCAAAGGTTGCTTGCCACCTCACCGCAGCTTATCGCAGGCTGCTACGTCCTTCATCGTCTTCTTATGTCAAGGCATCCACCATATACTCTTACTGTGATTTTCCCACGCTTTTACATTTAAAAGCTACGCAAAGCGTGGCATGTTTTAAATTACAGCCGAGAATAAATTCTCGATTTAAAACATCCTTTATTTTTTTATATTTGATGTCTTTACTCTAACGTTGAGTTGTTAATGTCCGTAGGGCGCAAAAAAACCGCTTTTGGCGGTTCTAAGTAATCGCAAAATAGCTGATTAATTAGAATCGCTTATTGTCATGGTTTCTAAACATTATTTGCATATTGTTTATAGCTTTTACAGCCCTATTAAAACTGTTAACAATTATAGCTTTTTTAAAAATATTGTCAAGGGGGATAAAGTGTGCAAAAAATAGCCTGTTTCAGGCTATTTTTTCAAACTGTATTTTATCTAAAATTTAAGTAAATTTTAAGAATCTAAAAGCCCGGTATCTTCCATCTGTCTAAGTGCGGTTTCCCTATTAATTTTCCCGGCTTGAAACAATTGCTTGATATGACGATCTAAAGTAATCATGCCGACAGAAGCTCCTGTTTCTAAGACACTTTTAATCTGCGCGACCTTGCCCTCTCTAATTAAATTGGCAATTGCTGAGTTATTAATTAAAATTTCACGAGCAGCGATTCGTCCGCCGCCTTCCTGCGCCAATAATCTCTGAGAAATAACCGCCGCGAGAACTGAAGAAAGTTGCGACTTAATTTGCCCCTGTTGATGAGGCGGGAAAATATCAATTATTCTATCAATCGTTTGCGCCGCACTATAAGTATGGAGTGTCGCTAAAACTAAATGCCCGGTTTCGGCTAAAGTAACCGCTGTCGCTATCGTTTCTAAGTCTCTCATTTCGCCAAGCATAATAACATTCGGGTCTTGTCTTAAAACATGTTTGAGCCCGGACGAAAAACTAATCATATCTGTTCCGAGTTGGCGCTGAGAAATGATACTTTTATCGTTTTTAAAAATAAATTCAATCGGATCCTCAAGGGTAACAATATTTACACCTTTAATAGTATTTATATGATTAATCATTGCCGCGAGCGTCGTTGATTTTCCACACCCGGTCGGTCCGGTAATTAAAATAAGTCCTTGCGGTAAATTTAATAATTCGGCAACAACCGGAGGCATTCCAACTTCCGCCAAACTTGGCTTTTCGCTACTGATAACTCGCGCGACGATTTTAATATTATTTCGTTCATAAGAAAAGTTCAAACGATAACGATAATCTTCAAACTGATAACCCAAATCTAAATCACGTTTATTTAAAAATCTTTCTTTTTGTTCGGAGTTTAATAAAACATTCAAAAATGAATCTAACTCTTCGTTGGTTAGTTTGGCAAATTTATTATCCGGAATTAATTGATTGATATTAAAAAGTACGCCGTCAATTCTAAAAATCGGCGCTTGCCCAAAAAGAAGATGAATATCTGAAGCTTTCTTCTCGGCGGCTAATTTAAAGATATAATTTATATCCATATTTTTACCAAATGATTATTTTTACCAAGCCATTTTTTTAATCCCTTTGGCAGCGGCATCAACTTGTGCTTCCTGTTTGGAAGAGCCCTGACCTTTTGTGACCATTTCCTCGCCTAAATATAATCCAACCGTAAAAATTTTGTCATGATCGGGACCGACTTCGTCTAAAATATCATAATGCGGCGTAATTCCCCTTATTTCCTGGGCTTTTTCTTGAAAATATGATTTTGGGTCAAGATATAATTGATTGGCTAAAATATCGTCAAGACGACAAACAATATTTTTGATAATAAATTTTTTCGCTGTTTCTATCCCTTGATCTAAATACATTGCTCCGATAATTGCCTCAATCGCGTTTGCTAAAATAAATTGGCGTGATTTTTTATTCTTATCTTTTGATTCACCTTTAGACAAATATAAAGAATCTTCAATATCAAGCGCTTGCGCAATCTCATGAAGCATTTTAGCATTAACAAGCGACGCTCGCCAATTAGTTAAATCTCCCTCCGGAGTATCTTTGAAGTTCAAAAACAAATATTCGGTAACGACAATTTCTAAAACGGCATCACCTAAAAATTCTAAGCGCTCATTATGACCGACCCGAAAATCAGAATGTTCATTTAAATAGGAACGATGGACCATCGCCTGCAATAATAAATCTTCGTTCTTAAATTTAATGCCGATTTTCTTTTGTAATTTCTCTAAATTATTTGCCATCATATATTTAAACGCCGAAGGCGCCCCTATTATTTTGGACGCCTTAAAACTAAATCTTATTTTCTTCTTTGGTTTCTTCTGAATTTTCTTCTTTAATTTCTTCCTTTTTGGCAGCTTCAATTTCTTCTTTATTATCGCGAACCTGAATATTCGGCTCATCATTATATAAAGCCCCTAAAACGCCGTTAACAAATTTGCCCGAGGCATCTCCTCCGAAACTCTTGCCCATCTCAATTGATTCGTTAATCGCGACGCGCGGCGGAATATCAGTATATAAAAGCTCATAGATACCAAGCCGTAAAATATTTCTATCAACGGTTGTTATCTGGTCAAGCGGCCACTCAGTCGCATATTTAATAATATGCTTATCAATTTCCGCCATCTTATCTTTAACGCCAAGAACTAATTTTTTCACAAAACCGCCATCGTCAAAATTAGGAGCGAAGTTGGCAAAGTTATCAACGATTAAAGGATCTATATCGCTATCTTTTCGTCCATTAAAATCCCAAGCAAACAAAGTTTGCAAAGCGATAGTCCTGGCCAAGTGCCGATTAGACATAAATTATTTTTTCTTAACTGCCTTAGTTTTTGGTTTTAAAACTACTTTATCCTTATAAGTTCCACAAAAAGTACAAACTGTATGAGGTTTTCTCATCTCGCCGCATTTCGGACATTTCTTTAAAGTAATTTTCTTTAAAGCTAAATGAGCTCGACCAGTATGGGTCTTACTGTGGGTTTTCTGTTTCTTTGGATTTGCCATATAATTTATTTAATTTATATTATATTTGTAGTATAACTTAATACTATGATTAGTCAAATAAAACAAGCGTTTATTTTAAAGTTGTTGCGGCTTGGCACCAACTAAAACTTCAAACTCATCTTTTTCTAGAGTTTCTTTTTCTAGCAAAGCGGCCACAATCTTTTCTAGCTCAATTGTTTTCTCTTTGATAATCGCTTCTGCCTTCTTTTCTCCTTGAGCAATAAAGCTGGTAATTTCTTCATCTATTTTTTCAGCGACCCTCTCGCTATAATTTCTCTGCTCATGAATTTCTCGGCCTAAGAATATCATCTCTTCTTTCTCGCCGTAAGTTCTCGGTCCAAGATGATCGCTCATTCCGTAATCGGTAACAAGGCTTCTCGCTAAAGCGGTTGCGCGGCGTAAATCGGAAGTGGCTCCCGTTGTCACTTCGCCAAAAATATTTTTTTCAACAATATGTCCGGCAAGTAAAACGGCAATCTCGGAAATAAATTCTGACTTGGCATGCATATGCCTATCTTCGGTCGGTGCTTTTAAAGTATAGCCTCCGGCACTACCGCGGGAAATAATAGAAACTTTATGAACCGGATCGGCGTCCGGCAAGAAATGAGAAACTAAAGCGTGACCGGCTTCGTGATAAGCGGTAATTTTTTTCTCCTTATCATTTATTACCCGACTTTTTCTTTCCGGGCCAATCATCACTTTTTCAATCGCCTCAAATAAATCTTCATTTATAATTTCTTTCCTGTCGCTTCTCGCCGCTAAAATCGCCGCTTCGTTTAAAATATTGGCTAAATCGGCGCCGGAAAATCCCGATGTTCTCTCGGCAATTTTTCTTAGATTAACATCTTTAGCAAGCGGCTTCTTTTTGGAGTGAACAACCATTATTTCTTCCCTATCTTTTAAATCAGGCAAATCAATAGTTACTCGTCTATCAAAACGTCCCGGACGAAGTAAGGCCGGATCTAAAACATCGGGACGATTAGTCGCCGCGATAACAATAATATTTTGGGTCGGCTCAAAACCGTCCATCTCTACTAAGATTTGATTTAAAGTTTGTTCTCTTTCATCATGACTGCCGCCCATCCCCGATCCGCGACGACGTCCGACGGCATCAATTTCATCAATGAAGACAATACAAGGCGCACTTTTTTTTGCTTTTTCAAATAAGGAACGAACGCGTGAGGCACCGACACCGACAAACATTTCTACGAATTCCGAGCCCGACATATGAAAGAACGGGACTTGCGCTTCTCCGGCGACTGATCGGGCGAGTAATGTTTTTCCGGTTCCCGGAGAGCCTAACAATAATACACCACGTGGAATTTTCGCTCCCAGGTCATGAAACTTTTTAGGAAATCTTAAAAATTCAACAATTTCTTTTAATTCTTCTTTGGCCTCTTTCGCTCCGGCGACGTCTTTAAAAGTGGTTCGGTTTTTTTCGTCCGGCTTAAAATCTTTCGCGGTTGATTGTCCAAAACTCATCGCCCGAGAATTTGCGCCGCTTACTCCTCTCATCATAAACCAAATAAATCCGCCGATAAGGAGGAACGGAAGTAAAAACGGTAAAATATTTACGAGGATATAATCCCAGCCGCTCTCTTCTTTAACGGAGGTTTTAATAAGAGTAGATTTTACCGGGTCAACTTTATAATTACTGAGCAATGTTGAAAGAGATTCAGTCGCT
>CAYUWA010000020.1:5329-6874 GCA_964448505.1 uncultured Gammaproteobacteria bacterium
TAGCCGTAATTTTATCGCCGCTAACAACGATCTCAGAAACTTGTTCGCTATTTATTTGGTTAACGAGAGTTTCAATTCCGACACTAACGCTTTTAGTCCCTGGACCGGAAATAGCGCTAAAAATAGCAGCTAAAACCAAAAACCCCAATAAAAACAAGAGTAAATTTTTAAATAAATTTTTCATGTAATTGTTGACTTAAATTAAAATATAATCTGCGCTCTTAGTATCTCTATTATAGAAAGAAAAACGTCTTTTGGCAATTGATAAAAGCCAATGTTTTAACAAAAATTCCCCGGAAAATTCAGGGGAATTTTTGAAATATTTTTAGGTCTTTCAATTATTCTTTGCCTTTCTTACTTTTCTTCTCGGCCTTTTCAACTTTTTCTTCTTTTTCTTCTTGAGCCGCTTCATCTTTTTTGCTCTTCTTTTCTTTCTTTTCTGTTTTTTCTTCCTTAACTTCTTTTTCTTCCTTAACTTTCTTTTCTTTGCCCGCTAACTTTAAACCTAGACGATGTTCGCTTGGAGAAATACTTACTACTTCAAAATCTCTAACTTCGTCAGATTTGAATAAATCGGTAATTTTTTCCTTAACACCTAAATTTAATTGGCTAACGTGGGCAAGACCGTGGATTTCATCATCAAGTTTTACAAATAATCCAAAAGGATTAACTTTTAGAATTATGCCTTTAACAACTTGTCCTGATTTATACTTAGCGCTGGCTTCAAGCCAAGGATCATTTAATAATTTCTTAGCGCTTAAGAAGACTTTAGCGCCGTCAATAGTAATAATCTCGGCTTTAATTTTATCGCCGACCTTATACATCTCGCTTGGTGAATCAATTCTCTGCCAAGCTAATTCTGAGATATGGATTAAGCCTTCAATATTTTCACCGAAAGAAACAAAGACACCGAAATTGGTAATCGCGGTAATTTTTCCTTCGACCGCCATGCCGACCGTATATTTATCAAGCGCCGGTTTTTGTTTTTTATTCCAAACATCTTTCTCGGAGAAAATAATTTTGTTATCTTCTTCATTTAAAGTCATAACGGTAACATCAAATTCTTGACCGACAAAAGATTTTAGTTTTTCTAAAATTCGGCTCTTATCGCCGCCGGAAATTCTTGGATAATTTTCGGGAGCAAGTTGTGAGACCGGTAAAAATCCGTCAATTTGGCAGAAACGGCTTAATAAACCGCCTTTATTGGCATCCATGATTCTAACTTTAATAACAGTCTTTTCTTTAAGAGCACGACGTAAATCATTCCAAGCCTTTTCTTGACCGACAAGTCTAAATGATAACTCAAGTTCTCCATTTTCATTTTCATCATCAACAACGGCCGCTTCAACTTCTTGACCGGGTTTTAAATTTGAAAACTCCGGCACTTCGTTATAAAGTTCCGGTCCACGAACTACCCCCATCAATACTCCGTTAACATCTAACTTAACCTCTGATTTAGAAGCAGTAATAACTATAGCCTTGATAATGTCCCCGACTTGAGGAATTTTTATATCATCTTTCTCAAGTAGTTTAGCGAACTCGCTA
>CAYUWA010000020.1:6884-15749 GCA_964448505.1 uncultured Gammaproteobacteria bacterium
CTATCTTGAGTTAATTCTTTGTCTTCCATATATATAGACGAACTTTTTTACAATAAAAAAAGCGCGTTTAACCCCGCGTTGGCGGAGCCTTTTGGCCACCTTTGAGCGAATTTGCTCATAAAATCCAAAAGTTTTCTTATAGGTGATTATTTAATTAGTATTAAGAGTATAGGCAAAAATATGAGAGATGTCAAGACCAAATATTGACTAAACGACTAAATAATAATATTATCATTTGAAGTCCTTTAAAAATAAATAATTTCCAGTATAAACCCAAAAAAATTAAAAATGGGAGAAAATTTGACTTTACCGGGCAATCCCCGGTATCAACCAAAAGAACTAGTTGCTATCTTCGGATATGACAACCTTTATCAAACCTATATTGAGGTGGAACTTGCCGCCTTAAAAACTCTCTATGAATTCGGCGTAATACCGAGGGATGATTATAGAAAAATAAACAAAGCGGCTCGAAAAGCATTAGCTGAGATTACTACTTCTGAAGTTGATAAATTAGAGCGAGAAGTCACAAAACATGATATTCGCGCTTTAGTCCAGATTATTCAACAAAAAGTTGGTCCGGAAGCTGGTCGCTGGGTTCATATACCATTAACCAGCTACGATGTAATTGATACCGCCCGCGCGCTTCAATTTTCTCGTGCATTCAAGCAAGTGCTTGAACCAAGAATCCAAAAGGTATTAAACGAACTCTGCGACCAGATTGCGCACTATAAAAGAACGATACAAATTGGACGAACTCATGGACAACACGCCCTCCCAATTACTGTCGGATTTTGGTTGGCAACAATAGCCCAACGAATTTTTCATAATTATCTGGAAATGAAGAGATATGCCGATGGTTTGGTTGGAAAGATCTCCGGTGCCGTCGGCGCGTACAATGCTCAAGTTGGACTAGGCTTAGACTATAATCCCTCTACCGTAAAGATATTTGAAAACGAAGTTTTAAAAAAACTTGGGTTAAAACCAGCCCCGATCAGCACTCAAATATTACCGCCCGAACCCTTAGCGTATTTTCTTTTCTCAGCGTCAATGTTATCTGCCTCTTTTGGTC
This sequence comes from uncultured Gammaproteobacteria bacterium, assembly GCA_964448505.1. Taxonomy (GTDB): domain Bacteria; phylum Patescibacteriota; class Patescibacteriia; order Patescibacteriales; family UBA12465; genus UBA12465. The sequence continues at coordinate 7,954 of CAYUWA010000020.1, forward strand.
AATTTGGACGTGACTGCAGAAATTTGATGCGCAGCGAAATTGGCGAAGTAATGGAAGCATTTTCTGCAAATCAGGTTGGCTCTTCAACTATGGCCCATAAAAGAAATCCAATTAACTTTGAGAATTTGGAAGGAATGTGGATAAGAACTAAAAACGAATTCGGAAAAGTTCTGGATACATTAATTAGTGAACATCAGCGCGACTTGGTTGGGAGTTCGGCTGCTCGTGATTTTCCTATAATTTTGATTAACCTGCAACAACAACTTAACACGCTTTTGAAGGAAGACGAAAACAATAAATCTTTCCTTGCAAGAATGCAGATTGACGCACAAAGATGCTACGATAATTTTGAGGAAAGTAGCAACTTTATACTTGCTGAACCCCTGTATATCACCTTGCAAATGGCGGGATATACAAAAGACGCTCATCATCTTGTCAATCATGTTTTGGTCCCGTATGCTAAAAAACGGGGGGTGGATTTATTCCAAGCCTTGATTGAGAATTCTGATCATGAATTAAAAACGGTGATTGATTGTATACCCGAAGAAACAAAGGATTTACTACGTAATTCCAAGAGTTATGTTGGTAATGCTGAAAATAAAGCCTTTGATACTGCGTATTTAATCATGATGTATCTCAACAAGATAATCACGAAGAAAAAAAAATAAAACGACCAAAAAACGGCCTGACAAAATCAGGTCGTTTTAATTTTATATTTTAAATTATACTTTTATTCCCTAACTCCATGAGCAATACTCTCGCCATAACCGGCGCTAGTTATTTCAATAAAATCGGCTTTGCCCCTTAATGATTCAATATTTGCCGCTCCAACATAAGTCATTCCCGATGCCAACCCGCCCAATAATTTATTAACTATCTTGGAAATCGGTCCTTTAGCCGGAACAAGCGTTCTTTCTCCTTCAACGTGAATATCTTCCTCTACTTTTTTCCCGTCGAGTTCTAATTTTTTAATCGTCGCTAAGAAACTAGCCATTCCTCTATACTCTTTAAACTTCTCGCCATTTTCTATAATTATTTCTCCCGGTGTTTCATCCGTTCCGGAAAACATTGAGCCAATCATAACAGTATCTGCTCCGGCGCCAATTGCTTTGGTAATATCTCCCGGATATTTTAATCCGCCGTCGGCACAGACCGGAACTCGGCCCTGAGTTGCTTCATAGACATCCATAATCGCGGTTATCTGCGGCACTCCGGCGCCGGACATAATTCTCGTTGTACACATCGAACCGGGGCCGATTCCGACTTTAATCGCATCGGCTTTTTTGCTGATAAAATATTCGGCCGCGTCTTTGGTTGCGACATTTCCGACCATAACGTCTATGTGCGGATAGTTTTCTTTAACGAAATCTAGAGTTTTTCCGGTTCGTTTAGAATGGCCGTGCGCTACGTCTAAAACAATAATATTTACTCCAACTTTGTCTAAGGCCTTAACTCGCTCTTCATAGTCTTTAATCCCAACCGCGGCGGCGGCTAATAGATTTTCAGCCTTAACTTTTGCGACTTCGTTTGCCTGTTCCTCAATACTTAAGAAACGATGAATAACTCCTAACCCGCCTAAACGGCCAAGAGCAATGGCTAATCGGCTCTCACAAATTGTATCCATATTGGCGGCTAAAATCGGAATGTCTATTTGATAATTTGTGGTAACTCTAGTTTGGAACCTGACATCACGCCGAGAAACTATTTTATTATATTTTGGAACGATTAAAATATCGTTAAACGAATATCCTTTAGCAATAATTCTAGCCATATAATTCAGGTTTATTTTAGTTATTAATCTAAAGATTGGAAATAATCGCAATGAGAGTCGGGTTGAATCTCGCCATTTTCTTCCAATAATTCTTCAAAGGTTTTATCGCCTGAAGAAACACAAACACATTTTCCGTTCTCAGTATAAAAACTTGTACAATTTTGGCATTGTGTCGCTTCATTCCCCCAATTATTTACATATTCGCTATCTAAGTTTCTATCGGACATATAATTTTAATTATTTTAAAACCAGAATAATTATATCACGAGTCTTTAAAAAGTAAAAAAGCACCAAGTTTCCCTGATGCTTTTTCTATTCGTTAACGGCCTGTTATTCAGAACCGTTTTTACTATTTAATTTTGTTGCCCAAGTTTCATGGCGTCTTCCAGTAATTGCCATTCTTGTTTTGGCTTCCAAACTATTTTTCCGTCAGCGATTAAATCACGGACCTCTTCTGCTTCTTGCTCATATTGAGCGGTTGGAATAAAGATGCTGGATAATACTGGAATTCCTTCCCATTCACGAGCCCCCGAACGATTTACGGCACAAACTATAGCCACCAGTTTACCGCCTTTTTCTTCAATAATTTTCTTGAATTTTCCAGTGGTTGAAAAGTTGTTGCAGACATCTTCAACGATAACACATTCTGCTTTCTCTTGAATTTCGTGGCGATCAATAACTAATCGGCTTTCTTCTTTTGTGCCATTTTCAACAGAAGCTACAGCAATTATTTGCTTCTCACCAAAGATGGCGTCACAACGAAGCATTTGCCCCATTTCAGTCGCTAGCATAATACCTCCCATCGGTGCTCCGATGAGCACATCGCATTCAATTTCTTCTCCCTCCTTTTTCATCTCGGCGATAATCAAATCGGCAAAGTATGAGCGCAAGCAAAAATCACATTCCACACGAGCAAAATTGAAATACTCAAACCCAACTTTGTTTTTGGTTTTTCCTTCGTGCTGGTAAGTGCCGGCATAAGCGACCAACGGTCCTAAATATTTACCGTTTGCATCTTTTGGACTTTCGTAATAACCACCAAACTTTTTCAAGGTCTCCAGCGGATTATCCTGCCCGGTAAACTTATAAAGGTCGATGGGTTCTTCGGAATAAGCAAATTCAATCTGCTCAACAGTTCTTTTCCGGCTTTCTTCCGGAGTAATTCCCATCTCTGGATTACCCTTGGTAATTTGCGCACCCATAACAACATAACTCGCCCCTTTAACCAGTGCTTCGGCAACTCCAGTTACCCTTTTTTGGTGTTCGTTTTCTTTTTTCATCCATTCATCCCTTATCCCAGGCACAATGAATTGGTAAGTGATGAAATTAGTCTTCAAAAACTCCAACTCTCGCGGAGAACAAACGATAGCATCAAAAGGCTCATGCTTTTTCGTAGTTTCGTCAGACAGCATCTTCTGGGTATAAAGACGGCGGATGTTCATTAAATCATTATAGATTTTGACTCCCGCTGACTGGCCAAACCTGAATTGACACTCGTTTTCGTCAATATCAGTTAACATACTAACCATCGCCAATTTGGTATTTGGCAAAAGTTTTCTTAGCTCAATAATCCCATCAATGCTGCAAGACGAACTTACTGTTAATATGCCCGGCTTGAAAAGTTGATATTTTGTTAAAACGTTTTTTACGGTCGCGGAAACATCATAGATTTTCAAATCCAAAAATATTTTCGCTTCAACGTTGTGATCCCGCAAAACCTTGCAGATCTCGCTAACCATTTCTGGCCCGCCAAAATCGGGATTATGCACTCCGTCATTGACCTTAATGTAGGCCAACATATTGGCTAAGTCCTGCTCCTTTAGCAACATTTCCAACTGGCTTAACAAAGCCGCTCCGCTCGGATAACCATCCAACGGGAGAATAATAACTTTTTTATTCATCCTGAAAAATTTTTATGCAACCACGTGTATAATTTCGGCTGCTGGTTATAAACTAAAAAATATTTAATTATTAAAGAAATTCTTTAGAGAATAACATTATATTTAGCTAGAGTCAAGATAACAAAAGCACCGAAAGATTGTCTCGGCGCTTTTGTTTATTGATATTTATACTGGCTTTTATTTTAAAACATCCTTAATCAATCTCTTAAAAACCTGATAATTCTCTTCTAATTCCTGTTTGCAAATATCAAGCGACAAAATATTATATTTTTCATCAACTTTTTTCTCTAAATACCCCAAAGCTTCTTTTAGGTCCGGATATCTATTTCCAAAAATTAACAATCCGTGAAAAAATCCCTCGGAACTTAAGAAGCGGTAACAATCGGAATTAGCGCAAACTTCTGCTTCTAGACAAGAATATTTTTCAACTCCGTGATGAGATTCAATACAGCTTATAATTTTATTAAAAATTTCTTCTTCTAAACTAAATTGTTTTAAAAATTCCTGCGCCGCCGAAGAACTTTCTCTAACATGTTCAGAAAGTTTTCCCTCCTTCATACACTCTCCAATTTTTAAATCCATAAGTATCGTTCCAAGCAGAACAATATCTTTATCTGCTCCCAGCTTTTCCGCCAGTTCTTGCCCCTTATCGTTAGCGAGAATAAAATGACCCATTTTTGGCACGCCGTATTTCTCAATTTCTTTTACGGCTAATTCTTTAGCTTCTAAAATTATGTTTTTCATATATGTTTATAATTACTTTTTAATTTTAATTCTTTTTTAATAAAAATAGCAAATAATATTTTATAATTTAAAAGCCGAACAAATTTGCCCGGCTTTATACTCCCGTTTTTATTGTAACATCATTTTATCCCCATGGAGAACACAGTTAAAATATCGTGTAATGTTTCCATGGTAATAATATCTTTTTTCTTGTTAAAATCTTTCATCCCAGAAACAGCCTCAGCTGAACAAGGGATGTGCAGAAAGATAAAAGGTATATTATACACCTGTCTCAGGACAAACAATGTCCTATACATAAGTGCATTACAGCAGAAATTTTCTGCATCAGTCGAGAGCTTGTCCTCAAATTTAATATCAAGCTCTTTTAAGTTTTTCCGAATAAGCTCAATATCCCATCGGCTCATATCAACCTCTTTGATATGGCGCGCGGAATAGCGTGGATTCAACCTACGGTTTTGTTCGGATCTAAGGCAATATTTACCTGTCGACCAGTTTGTCGCGCAGGTTTCGATCCTTAATCCTTGTACGTCAGATGCCATCCCTAAAGAAATAACTGCTGACGCTTCAGAGGCAAGAGCCGCTTGTGCAAGCTCCATGTAGGAATACTCTGCTCCATCCGCAAAAGTATGCGCGGGAAGCACGAGAGGATTTATCGCAAATTCCCCAATTGTATTATATTCCCCAAGGAACTGCTCTGTGCAGTTGCAGGAGTAGTCACCGAACTTCTTAAATCCGGTAACCAAAATGTTTCTTTCCATGAATTACCAGTTATTATCCCAGGAATCTATTCGGTGTGCTTTAACCGAGAATATCTTATAATTTCCACCATCCTCTTTCAATTTTGCGAAAAAAAGAATAGTCATACTACCTCTCGGTCCAGCTAATTCAACTGATATCTCGGCCACCTCTTTATGACCGACCGGCAGTAAATTACGAACCAAAACTATTTGTCCCTTGGGTCCGATAAATTTTTCTCCCAAAGGAATAAGTTTGAATCCCAGCTCAATAGCTTCTTTAAGTGTTAGGGCAGAGTTCATTTTCTTCCTATAAATTAAGCGACTGTAAAATTTAAAAGGAAACACAATTAGTTTTGCCATAGCACCCCAAGTTGTCTTAGAGTACATGGTTTTTTGGTCATACAAGTAAACCTGAAGCCGAGAGAGTAAATAAACAAAACCCAGTGCGACAACGATAAGTACTACTGGACCGAAAAGTACATAGCTTATCGATATCTTTATACCGAAAGAAAATAAAAAGGCCACCACTACCGGGGAAGCTGCAAACCATAACACCAGAAAGATGCCTAAGGGCATCAGAATTTTTCCTTTTTTCATATAAATTATTTTTAAGGTTTTTAATGAACGTAACGAATTAATATACCATCAAAGTCTAATGGTGTCAACGGCTTTTTTAGAACAACCCTTTATAAATACCTGGATATTTAATATAATAAAACTATATGACATTCTTAAATTTCACGACGATTTCAATAATTTCCGCTTTCTTCGCGGCTATTGCTAATATTCTCGCTCGAACAATTCTGAAAGATTTGAAGACCAAGGATATTTTAGCTATCAACTTCTTCACAATGGGGGCGGTTCTTTTGATTTTATCGCCTTTCTTTTACAAATTTGTTCCCTCCCTTCTAAATATTGGCCTGCTTGTATTAATCGCCCTAATTGATACGATTGCGAATTATTATTATTTCCAAACTTTTGAAAAAACCTCGGCCAGTGTCGCCTCTCCCCTTTTATCCCTCGCCCCCGGATTTACGTTTGTCTTTAGTTGGATACTAATAAGTGAATCTGCGAGTTTAAAAACTATCTTATTATGCTTCGCTATTTTAGTTTTAGTTGTATTCTTTTCTGCAAATCTTTCCGACTTTCGCCAATTTAAGAAAAATACTCTTTGGCCCGCATTATTATCGTCACTATTGTTTGGCCTCTCGGCCATCCCTTCTAAATTCTTGTTAGACTCGGCACAAGCAATTAACGCTCCGACTTTATATATGTTTCGGGCCTGTTTTATCGCTCTTTTTTCGGTATTATTTTTTAAATTTACAATCCAGCATATTTCTAGCAAGCAATACCGTATTATATTTTTTCGCGGTCTTTTTGTTATTGCCCAATGGGTGCTTCTTTACTGGGCGCTTTCAAGGGGCAGCGCGGGGGTCACCTTAACTCTCGGGAACATAACACCTATTTTTGTTTTTGTTTTAAGCATAATCTTTCTAAAAGAAAAACCCACCTTGAAGAAACTAATCGCCGCCGGTCTTATTCTTGTCTTATCGCTTTTAATTTGATAGTCTTTATTAATAATTAAACTATAACTATATGAGCAAAACCCTTCTTCTCTTCTGCGGCGGTACAATCTCAATGCACAAGAACGACGAAACAAAAGCTTTAGATGTTTCCCATGGTTACGACCAATTGCTGAAGTTAGAACCGCGCTTTTCTCAAATTTGTGACGTTGATATTGAATTTATTGATAATATTGATAGTACAAATCTAACCAGTAAACAATGGACGAGAATTGCTGATACTATCGGTCAAAAATATAATGACTATGATGGTTTTGTAATTACCATGGGGACAAATACTATGGCTTATTGCTCGGCCGCTCTTTCTTTTGCCTTACAAAACATCGGCAAACCGGTTGTTTTAACCGGTGCGCAAATTCCCGCTGAATCATTATCAACCGATGCCCGTAATAATTTTATTAATGCCTTAAGGCTTTCAACCCTAGATTTGGCTGGAGTCTTTATCGTCTTCGGCAGTAAAATTATAAAGGGTTGCCGAGCTAAGAAAGTTAGTGAATCAGAACTGGACGCTTTTAGAACTTTTAATCAAAAGGATTTTGGAGAAATAGGTGTCGGAACTATTTTTAATTTTAAACAGCCTCGTCACAAGGAACCTTTAAATGTTCAGAGTAAATTTGTTGAACAAATAGTCTGCCTGACTTTAATCCCTGGTCTACAATCTGATATCCTAAAAGGTTTAATTGACGCAGGAACTAAAGGTTTTGTTCTGCGCGCTTATGGCTCGGGCGATATTCCTTACGATTTTGAAGAATCTTTGCTTTATGCCAAAAGTAAAAAGATTCCGATTGTCGTAACGACTCAATGCCCCGGCGGAGCAACTGTTATGGGAATAAACGATGTTGGTTTAAAAGCTCTGCAAACTGGCGTTATTCAAGCCTTTGATATGTGTATGGAAGCAATGAGCACAAAATTAATGTGGCTTCTTGGTCAAAACACTCCTTATGAAAAAATTAAGGAGCTAATGGAAAACAATTTAATCGGCGAAGTTGATTCGTCTCGCGCGGCAGCAATTATGGGAGTTGGGAAATAAAATTTTGAAAAATAAGAAAACAAAAAAACA
>CAYUWA010000021.1:0-12533 GCA_964448505.1 uncultured Gammaproteobacteria bacterium
ATTACGGACAATAATTTATAAATACGCAGTCTTCAAATAATATAATAAATATAAGCAAAGTCTAAATCTTTGCCAACTCAAATATAAACACGAGCAATATATCCGGATATACTGCTTGTGTTTTTTGTTTGGCCGAGTGACCGTCTTATCGGGGCTACTGCTAAGCCCCAGATAAGACGGCTCTAGCTCTTTTAGTGTTCCTTTGATGTAAACATAGTCCGGCTCGACCCCCGCTGTTTTTTTCTTCTTCGGCGGATCCCCCGTGGGAGAGCCGAAGAAGAAAAACAGGGGGCGACCGGAAATGTTATTCAAGAACAAGAACCAGTGTGCCTATTAACTTGACTATAGGCACACTTAACGCCGTTAGCCTATGGATATCAAACCATTAGCTTATCGGCAAAAACTTATCAGATCAGGCGATTTGATAGAAGTGTATAATTACGAACAAGCGATTCGAATTAACCACAAGAGAAAAAGAAGACAAAGCAAGAAAAACCCAAAGTGCCAGCGGTTAAAGAAAGCGAAGAAGAGAAAGAAAATAAAGAATTTAATCGGTTTAAAAGAAATGAATTTTCGTTTCGCCGGACAAGAGCTAATATTGTCCGCCTCGTCAATTCCAATCCCGATTTAAAGGTCTTCATTACTTTGACTTTCGATGACAAGAAATTAGACGACGGCTCGTTTACGGATATCACTAAATGTAATTTAATCTTTTCTAACTTCATTAAAAGATTAAAAAGACATTATCCGGACTTGCGATATTTGGCCGTTCCCGAATTTCAAGGTGATTATTATTTCCACTCCAAGATTAAAAAGGAGTTCGGCGGAAATATTCATTATCACGTTTTGTCTAATTTATCCTATACGGCTAATAGCAGGTTAGCCGATATCTGGAAATTTGGTTTCGTTAAGATTAATAACGTCCGCCATGTTTCTCGTGTTGGTTTATATGTGGCTAAGTATATCGGCAAAGAATTGTTTGACGGCCGACTAGCCGGCAAGAAAAAAATCTTTTATTCTCGCCAGTTAATAAAACCCGAAGTCTTCATCGGGGTTAAAGCCAGAGAACATTTTAACAGTCTAAAATCGCCTCCTGAATTATTGCTCGATAAACAGTATCATTCCGAATATGTCGGAGAGGTTCGCTACCGCCTCTTTAAAAATAAGTAGCAAAAAATCATCTTTGATTTGTACCTTTGATGTAAACATAGTTTCGTTCCCGAAAAGCATGTTAACGCTAGACGCTCTGAGGAAATCGCTCGGTTCACACGTCTCCGAGTATTCCGAAGAAGAGCTAATCACTGCCAGACGTGATATGTATCAACTGGCTTATCTCGCCTATAATTATTACGAAAAGAATATCTATAATAAACAAATAAAATAATAAACATTGATAAAATACAAAAATATGCTAAGATTCTTAACGGACACAACTCATATAGTAAAAGCTACTAATCTTACATCCAAGCGACGAGATAAGTCGTTTTGATATAAAGGGAGCGGTGGCTGTTTCAACAAGGCTTTTGCTAAGTTGTGTCCAACAGTTTCACTGCTCTCTTTTTATTTATTAACCTTAATTCTATGCAAAAAGGAATTATCTATTACCGAGTTTCAACCGAAGACCAAGCCCAAAACGGGGTTAGTCTTGAACAACAGAAAAAAGCCTGTCTGGAATATGCTCTTAACCACGATATAGAAATTGTTAAACTATTCCACGATGACGGCGTATCCGCTAAAACTGTAAACCGCAAAGGCCTACAGGAATTATTAAGTTATTGCTCTAAGAATTATAAAAACCTCGATTCAGTTATCGTTTATAAAATTGATAGGCTATCAAGAAACGTAAAAGATTACGCCACTATTTTAATGGCCTTAGAAGAATCAAAAATAAAATTTATTTCAGCGACCGAAACAGTCGATAAAACTCCAAGCGGAAAACTAATCGGCACAATCATGGCCTCATTCGCTCAATTTGATAACGATGTCCGGAGCGAAAGAGTATCATCTTGTATGCTTGAAAAAATTAAACAAGGCATTTGGTGCTATAAAGCTCCTCTGGGCTATTTAAACAAGCGTGATGAGCAAAATAGAGCCATTATAACGATAGATAAACCGAGAGCGGAGATTATTAAAATGGCCTTTGATAAATTCTCAACCGGAGCCTATCAAATGGAAGAAATCAGAAAGCTAATGATTAAAGCCGGATTCAAATCGTGGAAGAATAAGGAGCTAACTAGCCAAACTATCTTTAAGATTCTAACTGAGAAATTTTATTTAGGAATAATGACCGTTAAAGGCCAAGAATATCAAGGCACGCACGAACAGCTAATCGATGAAAATACTTTTTATAAATGCCAGAAATATATTAAGACCGGAAACAAGGGCGATAACATTTCTACCGCTAGAGTTAACGAAACATTTCCGCTTCGTCATTTTATATTATGTCCGCATTGTGAAAGACCGCTAACCGCTTGTATGTCTAAAAGCAAAAGTGGAAAGCTCTATCCGTTCTATAAATGTTATAACAAAGATTGCCACGGACTAAAATCTATCTCCAAAGATAAATTAGAGGGAGAGTTTAATGATTATCTAAAGAGAATAATGCCGACCGAGCCGTGGTTAGACTATTTTAGAAAAGTTTTATTAGATGTATTCAATGAAAAAAGAGGCAAACTAAATAATAATCTTAAACTGGCTCAAGAAAAAATGCTTAAACTTCAAACGGAAAAAACCAAGCTCATTGAAATGAAGAAAAAAGATTTATTAGATGATGAGGACTTTAAAAACGAAATGGAAAAAACCAAACAAGAAATAAGTACCACTCAGGCTACCGCTTGCGATCAGCCGAAAGATAAAAAGAATTTATTTAAAGCAGTCGATAAAGTTTTTAAAGTCTTAGTTAACCTCGCCACGATTTATAGAAAGGCCGATTATCAAGATAAATTGAAATTACAGAGTTTGATTTTTACAAAAAAACCAACTTTTGATTTTACAAAAAATCAAACCCCTAATCTTTCGCTAATTTTACAAAACAAAAGAGAACTAGCAAGTGCTAGTTCTCCAATAGTAGTCCCTAGGGGAATCGAACCCCTGTTAACAGGATGAAAACCTGACGTCCTAACCACTAGACGAAGGGACCATTATTTTTTTCGCAAAATAAAAATCTAAGCTCTTAGATTTAACTCTATTTTATAGACAAACTTCATTTCTGTCAAGATTTTATTGCAGGAGCTATTTCTTATCAGAATAAGCAGTCATTGTATTTTCAGATAAGTCGTAAATTCTAACAAAACGACTGTCCGCAACGACCTCCGCTCCTTCGCCATATCCTCTTTCAACCCCATAAACAACAAATTTTGAATCTGATAACCAATACATTCCACTAAAACCACAAGCTGTCCCGCACAGGGCAACCGAACTTACTTTTTTGTTATTTATATCCCAAAGCGAGATAGAAGCATCAGGCTCGCTAATAGAGCGCTCCAGGGCATAGCTCCCGCTATTATTATATTCTATTTTTTCTCCATGATAGAGCGGATCCGATTTGAAGAAAATTGGATGACCATCATCTGAAAAATAAGGATTTGCTGAGACAGAGATTTGACCGCTACCCTCGCCCGCGCCCAATAATTCTACAAGGGACAAACCACCAGACGAGACTAAATAAAACTCTCGTTGTAAAGATTCATTATTACTCGAAATAAAAGTTATAAAGTCAGGCTTATTACTTAGACTGTCCGCTGGCAAGCCAAAAGATTCATAAATTTGATTATTCTGAATTAATGGTTCTTCGTTTGGGCTATTCTTTTTCAGATTGTTCGGAGAATAGAAAAGAAATATAAGAACCAGCGCCGCTAGAACTATGCTAATTAAAATAATACGATAATTTTTTCTCATAGAAATTAATAATTTAATAAACGTCTTCTAGAAGTATAGCACCAGTTTACAATTTAAATAAGATAGGCTAAAATTCTATTAACGGAAAATAAAAACGGCTTGATGGCGAAGTGGTCTAACGCTGCAGTTTGCAAAACTGCCATTCGTGGGTTCGACTCCCACTCAAGCCTCTAAATCAAATAATACTCTTCGGGGTATTATTTTTTTACCTTGAGAAATCATATGAACAACGCTTGACCATCCTGTGTATAACTTGTGTTTTCTGTGTATAAAAGTGCTATTTAAGTCTAATTTAGCTTGGACTTAAAACAAACATATTACATTATTTTATTTAATATTAGCTGAATACTATAAAATGCTGGCTTTTTGTCCAATATGCTTGACCCTTATATTCTCAAGTGCTATAATTTAAGTAGGTTCTTTAACTAACTCCTATGTGTTCTATCGCCAACGCTGACGTGGCGAAGATAATTGAGTAAATTAAAATCCTAGAGCTAACGAAAAGCTATAATGTTTAATAAAAGTCAAAAAGAATTTTTACTAGACCTTATTAAAAGTTAGCATATAAATTAAAATCAAAAAACTTTTAATTTGCTAGGAGTTGGTAAGAAACATGCTTTTTAAGTCAGCAGAAGCTTCATTAGCCCTTATACATATAATGCAAAGGCATTATTCAAAAGGGATGAGGCTCATACGAGGCCCAGTATTTATTTAATTTTATATAATAAAAAGCGGCCCGTTATGGGCCTCTTTTTATTTATTCGGAATATTTGGCAAAATTTAAAATATCAGTTATATTGAATCCATATGTCATTATCAATAGGAATCGTTGGTCTCCCGAATGTCGGCAAGTCAACATTATTCAATTTATTAACTAAAAAGGGGGTAGATGCGGCTAATTATCCGTTTTGTACCATAGACCCGAACGTGGGAATTGTTAAAGTACCTGATTTTCGATTGGACAGGCTCGCTGAGGTCTCCAAACCCCTAAAAGTAATTCCAACCACTATTGAATTTGTAGATATTGCCGGCCTGGTTGCCGGGGCTCACAAGGGAGAAGGTTTAGGGAATAAATTTTTGGCTCATATTAGGGAATGTAGCGCTATCTGCGAGGTAATTCGTGATTTTAAGGATAAGAATATTATCCATGTTAATAATAAGATTGATCCGGGAGACGACAAAGAAACTATTAATACTGAACTAATCCTAGCCGATTTATCAACTATAGAAAAACGGGTGGAGAAAACCCGGCGCGAAGCTAAAAGCGGCGACAAAGAATTAAGAGCTAATCTTGTAATATTAGAAAAAATATATCAAAAACTAAGCGAAGGTGGCGCAGTTAGAGAGCTGGGCTTTGAAGAAGAGGAACTTCCCTTCGTAAAAACCTTAAGCTTGTTAACAATCAAACCAATTCTCTATCTTTTAAATATTGACGAAACACATTCCGAGGATGTTCTTTCAGGAACCAATGAGGAAATAATTAAAATTAATGTAAAGTTAGAGGAAGAAATTGTAAATTTGCCGGAAAGCGAACAGGCGGAATATATAAAGGAGTTGGGTCTAAAAGAGAGCGGTCTAGATAAACTTATTCATAGCGCCTATAAACTACTCGGGCTTGATACCTTCTTTACGACCGGCCCAGACGAGACCAGGGCTTGGACGATAAAACATGGCTCTAAAGCACCGATTGCCGCCGGAGAAATTCACACTGATTTTATTAAGGGATTTATAAGAGCAGAAGTAATAAATTGGGAGAAATTTGTAGAATGCGGTAATGATGCTAAAGCTAAAGAATTAGGGCTCATAAGAACCGAGGGGAAAGATTATATAGTGCAAGATGGTGATGTCTGTAATTTCCTAGTTAATAAATAAAAAAAGATTTAAAAAAGACAGGTTTTCGCAATCTGTCTTTTTATATTTAAATTATTTTTTTTCTAAAACAATAATTTCCCTAAAAACTTTCTGCCCGGGGCGACCATAAACGATAGTGCCGCGTGAACTCTTTTTTATAAACGGACTATTACTAAGATTATCCGGAATCATATTTAGCATCTCAAAACCTTCATAAGCTGGGCTTATCGGTCGTTGCCCGTAAAATAAAGGCCAAACCATCACTACCCGCCCACCAGGATTCAAAGCTTTATAAAATCCTTTTATCGCTCCGGAATATAAATATTCCAACTCTTTTATTATAACCTCAAAATTAATCAAGCCTCTTTGCGGACCGAGATACGGTTCGGTTATAATAGCCGATACCGATTCATTCTTAATAAAAAGCGATAAATCCAAAACATTCTTGACTAAGAATTTCATTTTTACATCTTTAATTGAATATAATTCTTTCATCCAGCTAATATTTGTTTTAGTATCGTCTATTGCTTTAACGGAAATGTCGGAACCAAAAATATTTTTGTGGCCCGCTAACATTAATTCTCCCAAGATTGTTCCGGAACCGCAGAACGGATCAATAACTAAATCTGCGGAGTCCTTAATCTCAGCTAAATTAATCATGATTTGCGCCAGTTTCGGAGGAATCATTCCTGATAAGTCATCTCGTGCCGGTCGTCCGTAATCTCGACGAGATAAATCTCTAAAAGGTTGAACGGCTAAAGTTTCGGAGATTATTGTTTGCCCGTTAAAATCAGCTAAAATAATTTCCATCCCCTTCTTTATCATCTTATTAGTAGCAACAACGACACTAGAAAGAGTTTTTTCTTGGCTAACAACGAAGCGAGAACTTATTTTCTTATCGCTAAAGTTCTTTTTCAATCTTAGTCCAAAATCTTTCTTATTAAATTGCCCCTGCCCATAGCTAGAAAACCCAAAATTGAATTTTCCGCCAGCTCCTTTGGCCTGTTTTTCTTCGGCAAACCTAATTATATCTTCTAATAATAACTTATGGTTATTAGCGGGCAGATCCTTAAGTACGCGACCGATTTTTATAGTGCCGCCTAGTCTTTTCATTAAGTTCTCCGCTTCTATCTCGTTAATTTCGCAAATTAAAAAATCCGGCGCGATTAAGTTAGCTTGGCTTAAATCTATTACCGAATTTAGTTCGGCAATTGATAGGGCAGTATTTGTTCCTAGCACAAAAAAGTATTTCATATACGCTAATCATATCTTAAAGACCAAGAGATGGCAATTGCTTGCATAATTTGCCGACTTATGATAATTTAAAGATACAAATTAATAAAACCCACATATCTTTCCCATATCTTAGCTTTGTTTCTAAGATAATTATGCCAATATTAGAGCATAATTAAAGGTATTCTAAGCCCCAAAGGTTATTTGAATACTTGGGGATTTTGTTTTAATAGGGGTCTTTATTTAATTTTTAAAAAATCTTTAAATAATTTTAATAGTTCATAATCTATAATAATTATGTCAAAAACAAAAAAAGAAGAAATTGGCCATTACGAGATTTTATTCATCATCCCAAACAAGTTTACCGATGATGAGTCAAAAGTAGTAATGACTAAAATCGAAAAAACTATCGCTGATAACGGCGGTAAAATAACTTTGAATGAATATTGGGGAAAGAAAAAATTAGCCTACGAAATCAAACACAATGCTTTCGGATATTATGGCTTATTTGAATTTGACCTAGAAGGGAAAAATTTAGCTATCGTCGATAAGGCCTTACGTCTTTCAACCGATGTCCTACGCCATCAAATCGTCGTTAAGAAAACCAAGACGACTGAGGAATTGGCTCGCGAGAAAGAAATAAAGAGCAAAATTGACTCTAAAAAAGCTGAAGAAGAAAAAAAGCAAATTGAGAAAACTAAAAAAGCACCTTCTTCCGCGGTAAAGAAAGAAAAAGAAAAAATTGACTTAAAGGATTTAGACGAGAAGTTAGAAGGTATTTTGAGCGCTAAAGATTTAATTTAATAATCTTTAATTTTATATTTCAAAATATAAGATTAGCCTAAAAATATGAACTTAAACAAAGCTATGATTATCGGGAATTTAACTCGCGATCCCGAATTAAAAAATACTCCCTCAGGACAAAGCGTTGCTTCCTTCTCGGTTGCAACAAATTTAGTTTGGACCGACCAAAGCGGTCAGCAACAAAAGAAGACGGAGTTTCATAATATTATTGCTTGGCGAAAACTGGCCGATGTTTGCTCTAGATATTTACACAAAGGTTCCAAGGTTTATATTGAAGGACGCCTTCAAACAACTGATTGGACCGGGCAAGACGGCGTTAAAAGATATAGAACGGAAATTGTCGCCGAGAATATGATAATGTTAGACAATAAAAATTCGGCAGATCAAATGGGTGGCGGCTCCGGCAATAACAACGCTGTAATTGAAATACCGGAAGAGCCAAGCGATGATGAAGAAATTCGTATTGAAAATATTCCTTTTTAATAATTAAAACTATGAATGCTAAAAAAACAAAAGAATGTTATTTCTGCGTTAACAACCTTGAGGTTGATTACAAAGATACAAGGACTCTAAGACGTTTCATTAATTTCTACATGAAAATGTTACCGGGAAAAAGAACCGGCGTTTGTTCATGGCACCAAAGAAAATTAGCGATGGCTATTAAGCGCTCACGCGTTATGGCTTTATTATCTCCAACTCATAAATAAAGTAAGCTTCAAAACTTATGTTAAATTTTAACGAAATAAAAGTCGGCAAAGTTATCAAAGTAAACGATGAGCCGTATATTATTATTAAAACCGACCACCATAAAATGGGTCGCGGCGGCGCTGTATTGAAAATCAAGTGTCGTAATTTAATCAACGGCAACGTTCTTGAAAGAACTTATCAGGGAGCGGAAAAGGCCGAAGAAGCGGAAACAGCGACTAAGAAGGCTAATTTTATGTACAAGGACAAGGATGAGGCTTATTTTATGGACAACGCCAGCTACGAGCAATTTAATCTAGCGATTGAAGAACTTGGTGAATCCGTAAAATTTCTTAAAGACGGGACTGATGTTGATGTTCTATATTTTGAGGACAAGCCGGTTTCAATAAGTTTGCCGATTAAGATGGATTTTAAAGTAGTAAGCGCCCCTCCGGGAATAAAAGGAAATTCCGCTGGGAACGTAAATAAACAAGTTGAAATAGAAACCGGCGCTTTGATAGGCGCACCGATGTTTATTAACGAAGGAGATATAATTAGAATCAATACCGACACGGGAGAGTACGTTGAAAGAGCAAATTAATTTAAAAAACTGCTCCGCGAGGGGCAGTTTTTTTGTTTATTTGAATTTGTAATGTTATAATAAATACGCGAGTTAATCAATAAATAAAGCTTTTTTGTATGATGCCTCTAATTGTTTTATCATTAATATTCTTCCTAATTTTGGCTCTGGTTCGCCTGGATTTAGCGATAATGGCGATTATTATTGGTCTGCCGTCATATTTGATTCGCTTCCAAATACTCGGGATTCCTTTTACTTTTCTGGAGGCAATGATTCTAATTAGTTTTGCGGTTTGGTTCTTTGGGCAAGCTCTACCGGAGCTAAAAAATTGGCTTAAGAAAAGAAAAGAGCGGATTCCCTATCCTTTTTCTTGCGAAATAATTGCTTTAATTATTATCTCTTTTATCTCGGTAGCGATAGCCAATTTTAGTTCTCAGTCCTTAGGAATTTGGAAGGCTTATTTTTTTGAACCGGTTTTGCTTTATATCTTAATTCTAAACGTCTTTAAAACTAAAAAGGATTTATCAAAAATATTTTGGTCGCTATTAATATCCGCAGCCGGAGTAGCGGCAGTAGCAATTTATCAAAAAATAAGTGGTCAATTTATTTTTAATGATTTCTGGGCGCAGGCGGAAACAAGACGCGTCGTTTCCTGGTTCGGTTATCCTAATGCGGTCGGCTTATATTTAGCGCCGCTAACAATGTTATTTACCGGCTGGTTCTTCTCTCTCCCCTTAAAGCAAAATTTAATAAAATCAATCGGCAAGATATTTTTGCTCCTTACTATTATTGCTTCACTCCTATCTATTTATTTTGCTCATTCTGAAGGAGCCTTAATCGGGTTAGCCGCTGGACTTTTCGTCTTCGGGCTACTGGCCGGAAGAAAACAAAGAATAGTAACCTTTATTTTTGCCGCTTTATTAATTGGCGGTGTATTTATATCGCCTCAGTTAAAAGATTATACGAGCGTCAAATTTAGCTTAAACGACTTATCCGGACAGATACGTCAAAGACAATGGAAAGAAACCCTAAATATGTTGAGCGGAACTAAATTTATTAGCGGCACCGGTTTAAACCAATATCAAGAGGCGATAAAACCATATCACCAAGAAGGAATATTTTTTAATTCCGATAATATTCCTAATTTTGATGAGGAACTAAGAAATAGCGCCGAGTTAAGAGCCAAATATTGGCAGCCGGTAGAAATATACCTTTATCCTCATAATATATTTTTAAATTTCTGGAGCGAGTTGGGGCTTCTTGGTGCTTTATTGTTCTCCTGGCTAATTCTGAAATATCTATTTACTTCTTTTAAATTAAGTATAAAATATTTAAAAGAGAAAAAAACGGATAGGTATATTTGTCTCGGACTAATGTGTGCCATGATTGTCATTGTCGTTCACGGGCTGGTTGATGTTCCTTATTTTAAAAATGATTTGTCGGTCATGTTTTTTATACTGCTCGCGCTTCTTGGGATTTTAAATTTAAACGAGAAAAATAATAAAGAATAAAAATAAATAAAATGAAAATGATTCTGCAAAAATTAATAGCGCATAGCGGTTATTGCTCCCGTCGCCAAGCCGAAGATTTAATTAGAAACGGTCGGGTTAAAGTTAACGGAAAAACTGCCTTAATCGGCGAACAAGCTGATATTGAAACCGATAAGATTATGATTAAGAATTTCTTGATTTCTAAAGACGCGGAAAAAATTTACCTTAAACTCAATAAACCGCTAGGCTATACTTGCACCAATAGAAGTTTTGCCGGAGAAAAAAATATTTTTGATTTAATAAAAATTCCCGAGAGGCTTTTTGCGGTCGGACGGCTTGATAAAGAAAGTAGCGGTCTTATTCTTTTAACAAACGATGGCGATTTAGCGCAAAAACTGGCTCATCCTAGTTTTAAACATGATAAAGTTTATCAAGTAAGAATCAAGGGGGAATTTAGGAAAGGCGATTTAATTGCAAAGCAATTAATGAGCGGTGTTAATATTGGAATGGGCGATGGAACGGTTAAAGCCAGAAACGCAAAGTATATTGATAACAATCTTTTCTTGGTAACTTTAAATGACGGCAAAAAAAGACAAATTAGAAGAATGTTTAAGGCGGTTGATTTGATTGTTGATGATTTAAGAAGGACCAATTTAGCGGGATTGGCGCTTGGCGCTTTAAAGGAAGGCGCTTGGGCATATCTTACTAAAGAAGAGATTGGAAAATTAACAGAATAAAATTAGGGAGACGTGGCAGAGTTGGTTGAATGCGCCGCACTCGAAATGCGGTATACCAGAAATGGTATCAGGGGTTCGAATCCTCTCGTCTCCGCAGGAGATAAATTAAATATCGGCTTTAGCCGATGTTTAATTTAGCTTCTTGTAAAGAAGCAAGGATTCGAACAAGCAGCGAGCGAGTCTTGAGCTTTTTCGGAAGAAAAAGCGAAAAGGAGAGCGACGATAAATGCGACTAAAGGAGCGTTTAGCGGCTGGTCTGGACAAGTGAGCTTGGCGCATTTCTGGCGCCAAGCGAGCGCGAAAATCCTCTCGTCTCCGCAGGAGATAAATTAAATATGTTTATAAAAGATAAAATTTACGGAAAATTTAAGGTTGAAGAAAAGGTTTTGATTGAATTAATAAAATCAGCGCCACTTCAACGCCTTAAAAAAATTAGCCAACACGGATATTCCGAAGCATTTAATCCAAATATTGATTTTAGCCGTTTTGAGCATTCAATCGGCGTTTTTTTGCTACTGAGAAAATACGGTGCTTCGCTTGAAGAACAAATCGCCGGATTACTTCATGATGTTTCTCACTCCGCCTTCTCACATTGCATTGACTATATATCAAAAGCCGGTAGCGGAAAAACTCAAGGTCATCAAGATAATATTTTTAAATCATTTGTTCTAAAATCAGAAATACCAAAAATTTTAAAGAAATATAAAATTGATATCAATTATATTTTAGAAGATAAAAATTTTCCTTTAAAAGAAAGCGGGCTACCAAGCCTATGCGCCGACAGACTGGATTATACATTGAGATTAGTCTTTAATTCTAAATTAATTAACCGCTCGGCGCTTCAAAATCTATTGACTAGTCTTTTGGTTTTTAAAAATGATTGGGTTTTTAAAGATTTAAAATCTGCTGAACTATACGCCAATTTATTTAGGCAACTTAATACCAGATATTATGCTCACATTGACGCAGCGGTTATGCACCAAAGCGTCGGCGAGTATATTAGTTACGCAATTTCTAAAAAATATATAAGCTATCAGGATTTATATACAACAGACAGTGAGGTATTAAATAAAATAAAAAAATATCATAAAAGCGATCTGAAAATTCAATACTTATTCGAAAAAATGAATAACAAGGTTGGTTACAAGAATTCCCCGAGCGATTATGACTATCGAGTTTATGTTAAATCAAGAGTCGTTGACCCGTTATTTTTTGAAGGCGAAAAAGTAATAAGATTATCTAGCAAAATTATTAAAT
>CAYUWA010000021.1:12551-13397 GCA_964448505.1 uncultured Gammaproteobacteria bacterium
AGGAGTTAAAACCAAAGACCTATTATTTAAAATACTTTACCAAAAAACAGCCCTAGGCTGTTTTTTTGAAAACTACAAATTTTAACAAGCCTTATTGCCAATCTAGACAAAACCTGAATAATAATATAAACTGATATGAAAACTTCGAACGTTAACATAACCTAATATATATTTTAAAATGAAAAATTTATTTTTTTTGTTAATCGGCACATTCTTTATCCTTTACGTGCCAAGCTCTGCTCTTGCTCAAACCAAGAGTATTGATTGTAATAATACTCCTAATTCTCTCGGTTCATCTTGGACCGTTGTCTCCCATCAAAAAGATGGAGAATATGTTTTGGACTCTACTAAGATTGCGACCAAACTGGTCCAGGTTGGGACACCTAACCACCCGATTAAAGGGAAAGACATGCTGATAAAACTTGGCGACACAGGGCTAAACGCTTGTGTTTACGAGTTTATTCTTGAGCATCAAGAACTGGCTCCAAAAGTTTGGCGAGGAAAGGACATAGTCTTTACCGGCACAACGCTAAAGGACGCCGGTGGCAATGAATGTCTCCGATGCATGAGATGGACTAAAGACTCCTGGAGCGCGGGGGTCATATATTTAAGCGAAATCTATGACGATAAGTACGCCGTCATAAAGTAAAAAATAATTTTGCACAATAAAGAGCCTTGAGACCAAAAATCATCAAGGCTTTTTTAAACCTAAATTAAGGCAATAATCATTTGTTCACACCATTTTCAACAAATAAAAAAAATTACAGTATTTTACACTGTAATTTTTTTATGCGGAGTGGACGGGGCTCGAACCCGCGACCTCTGCCGTGACAGGGCAGCGCTCTA
>CAYUWA010000022.1:0-13183 GCA_964448505.1 uncultured Gammaproteobacteria bacterium
AAACTCTAAATAATGAGACTTATGTTGACAATGAATTTCATGATATATATCTTACAAAATTAGACCTTGAAATTAGTCAGTTTAGTCTTCAAGTTGAAGAGGTAAAAGAATTAAAATGGTTGCCGTTTGCTGAATTTAAACAATGGGTTGAAGAAAATAGGGCGGACTTAGTACCACACCCGGAAGAATATCTGCTTTTATTAAAAGAGTTGGAGAAAATTAGTAATTAAAATAGCTAATAAAATTAATATCAAAAATATGAGCAACGAAAACAAAGAGTGCTGTCCTAAATTTAATCCAGAAAAATGGGACCAGAAAAACTATAGTTGGGATAATAAACCATTTATAAAAGAGACTATGCCAACATTTTTTCACATTCCTTTTCCTCCGCTTATGAATAAGAAGATTATTAAGTTATGCGAAGCGGCGGAGAACTCAAAAATGGGCGAAATTAATAATGAAGATACTTTATTATTATTTCGTGATCCGAGTGAGTTTAAGTCGGAAATTTATTTATCCGTTGTCGGTCCTATCTCAAGCGCCAACAATGTTAATATTTCCGGGAACTTTATGGCTAAAGTTTTTTCCGGTCCATATAATGCCGTTCCCAAATTTTTAAAAGAAATGAACGCATATTTAGCGACGCAAAATAAAGTTGCTCAAGATTATTATATCCACTACGCCTATTGTCCTAAATGCGCGAAAAAGTATGGCAATAATTATATGATTATATTTGCTCGCGTTTAGAAAATCAGATATTTTCTTTTAAATAGCTAATCTAATAAAAAACCGCCCAGTATATACGAGGCGGTTTTTTAGAATTCTGTCAAATTTTTTCACAATTGACATAAATATATTATGGTGGTATATTTTTTCGTTAAGTACTTTAAAAACCTGCCGTTAAGGCGCTCTTCTTTAGGGAGACACTAGTTCTTCTTTATTTAAAGTAAATTTTAAACCATTAAAAAAGTTTTCTGGATGAAAATTATGTTAAAAATCAGTGGCGTCTCAGAATCACTGATGTATTCTTTGATTGACCGCGGTCATTCAGTAATACGGCTTCCCGATAATAAAATTATTTGTTCGCCGTATTACGACAAAGCTCAGGGCGTGCTATTCGTGCCCGACGAAGTAATAAGGTCGCGTTGCGACATACTTCCTCTTATTGACTGTGAAGAAAGAGTCGATAGAGATTTTTATAACAGAGCGAAGATAATTTGTGGAGCGGAGGGAAAAGCGTTAATACCTTATCTAGTCCATAGGTCTATCAAAGTGCAAGCCAGATTTGGTGTCCCTTGGAAGGCTTCGGAAATCACTGTTTTTCAAGAAAGCAGTATTGTCATAATAAACAAGCTAGAAATTATTATGAAAAATGCTGCTTTAAAATTAAGGCAACAAAAACTTTGGTCCGGATGTGCCGTGGATTTGCCACCTGGACTCTCTGATTTCGCTGCAGCGGTTCGTGCCGCTCAGAATAAAGCCAAAGGGCTCAATCCGATTGGCGCACATTTCGTACAAGAAAAAAATATTATCAAGAAAAAAATAGAAGATCATGGAAAATGAAATGAAAGATATTGCCGAAATAGTTATTCCTGTAGGCGGTGCCAATGGGAAGTTGCTATATACCAACGTTAATTCTGAAATACATAAATATGCTCAGAGTCAGGGATGGAAAAACTATACTGTTGAATATTTTGGACCACCGCAGAATAACTTCAGCTTTAACGAGCTGATACACTTTGGTTTCGCAGTTGAAATAGGTGGAGTAAGAATTAAGAAAAAACACCTTAAAAAAATTGCGACCTTTGAAGAATACTCCTATCTCCACGAGGAAATATATGGATAACAATAAAAATATTATAAAGCAGCAGGTCCGTCCCGCTGCTTTTTTCTTTGGTTTTTGTAAAATTGACCTAAAAATGCTATTTTAAAGATATGATAAAGACTATTAATTGGAAAAACTTGCGCGTATTTTTATTAGTCTTAGCGCTTATCGCTTTATTTACTTCGTCGTATTTTTTAATTGAAGAACCGACCGAATTTAAAACAATTTTAAAGTCGCTAAGTATAAAATTACCGAAACAGGAAAATAATATTTTAATTGATACCAAGGCTTCGTCAACTAAATTTCTTTTCTTCGGCGACTTGATGTTGGATAGGCACGTCGGCGAAAAAATTGCCGGGAAAAATATTAGTTATTTATTGTCTAGCTTAGCCGGTGAGAATAACGGATTTTTTACCGGGTTTGATATTGTTAGCGCTAATTTAGAGGGAGCGGTAACTAATAAAGGGGGGCACTATTTGCCGACTAACGCCTATGATTTCGCTTTTTCGCCGGAACGGATAAACGAGCTTAAACAATATAATTTCAATTATTTCGCGCTCGCCAATAATCATTTTAGCGACCAGGGGCAAAAGGGAATTGAAGAAAGTCGGATAAATTTAAGTTCTTTAGGGTTTAATTATAGCGGTAGTGCCGATGCGGAAGTTAATGAACACTCCAAAAAAGAAATAGAAATTTCCGGGCGGAAGATTACGATGCTGGCGTTTTCTATGGTTTATAATGATTTTGATTTAGAGGCGGCAAAAAAAATAATTGGCGATTCAAAAGATAATTCCGACTTAGTAATCGTCAATATCCATTGGGGGACGGAGTATGAACATAAATTCAATAAGCACCAAGAAACAATCGGCCGGGCTTTTATAGATTCGGGCGCGGACGCGATAATCGGTCATCATCCCCACGTTATTCAAGGAATGGAAATTTATAAGGGTAAGCCGATATTTTATTCGCTAGGTAATTTTATCTTTGACCAATATTTTTCGCCCGATACGCAAGAAGGTCTAGCCCTTGGTATTAATTTTAGCGATGATATAATTTCTTTAAATATTTATCCCTTAAAATCTGAAAAAACAATTCCGCGATTAATGGATGAAAAAGAAAAGGAAATATTTTTCAATAAGTTTATGGCTTGGTCAAATTTAAGCGATAATTATCGGACGGAGCTTATTCAAGGAGAGCTTAAAATAACAAATAATTAATAATTTATGAGTTTAACAATTGATTTTGAGAAATGGCCAGGTTTAAATCAAGAACAAGTTAAGGAAAGAGTGAGTGCTTTTGGTTTTAACGAGTTAAATGAAAGTAAGAAGAGACAAGTTTGGCAGGTAATACTAGAGGTAATAAAAGAGCCGATGTTTATTCTGCTTATTGCTTGCGCCATAATTTATCTTATTCTCGGTGGTCTTGGCGAAGCTTGGATGCTTTTTTCTTTTGTTATTGTCATAATCGGAATAACTATTTATCAAGAAAACAAAACCGAAAAAACTCTCAATGCCTTAAAGGACTTATCAAGTCCGCAAGCCTCCGTTATTCGCGGCGGAAAATTATTAAAAATTCCCAGTCGCGAACTTGTGCCGGACGATTTAGTAATGATAAACGAAGGCGGGCGAATTCCGGCCGACGCCGTCGTTTTACAATCTTTAAATCTTTTAGTTGATGAGTCGCTTTTAACCGGCGAGTCAATCTCCGTATTAAAAAAGGATTGGCAAGGACAGGAGTTTTCCGGGCCAAGCGGCAACAGTCAGGCCTTCGTTTATTCCGGGACTCTAGTTGTTAAAGGGCAGGCTTTAATTAAAATTAAAAAAACCGGGTTTAAGACGGAAATTGGAAAAATCGGGAAAGCGCTGGATACGATTAAAGTTGAAAAAACCGATTTAAATAGACAGACTTCACAGGTCGTTAAAATTTTTGCTCTCGTCGGATTACTAGTTTGTATTATTGTGGCAGTCGGATTAATTATTAGCGGTAAGGAATTGCTTAATAGTTTATTAATCGCTTTGGCTTTGGCGATGTCGGTCTTACCTGAAGAATTTCCGGTAGTATTAACGATTTTCTTAGCGATGGGCGCTTGGCGAATTTCTAGGACTAATGTTTTAGCGAGAAGAATTCCGGCAGTTGAAGCTCTTGGCGCGGTTAGCGTTTTAGCGGTTGATAAAACGGGAACGCTCACGATGAATAAGATGGTTATTAATAAATATTATATTGCCGATAAGTTTTTTTCCAGTAATAAAGAAACAAATCTTCCGGAAGATTTTCATAATTTATTAAGCCATAGTCTTTTATCTATAACGCCTAATCCTTACGATCCGATGGAAATAGCGATTAAAGAAGCGGCGAATAAATTTTTAATTGCTAAAGATAAAATAAGTTCGGATTGGCAATTAGCCAAAGAATATCCGCTATCCGATACTTTTTTGGGTGTCGCTTATGTTTGGCAAATTAAGGATAAAAAAGAATATCTCGTCGCCGCCAAAGGTTCGCCGGAAGCGATTTTAAAATTATGTAAGCTAAATGAAAAAGAAAGGGAATTAATTATGGAAAAAGTGGCCGAGATGGCTAGCTCCGGTTTAAGAGTTTTAGCCGTTGCTTCAGGAGAACATTCCGGAGACTTTCCCGATGAGCATTTAGGTTTTTCCTTGGAATTTTCCGGTCTACTAGGTTTAGAGGACCCGGTTCGCCCGGGGGTTTCCGAGGCGATTAAAGAATGTTATGCGGCGGGGATTAGAGTTGTTATGATAACTGGTGATTATTATTTAACCGCGCAAAGTATTGCTCGCCAAATCGGCTTAAAGAATCCAGAAAATTTTCTAATCGGAGACGATTTAAAAGATTTAAATGATATTGAGTTAAAAGAAAAGATTAAAAATATTTCTATTTTCGCGCGGATAGTTCCCGAGCAGAAATTACGTTTAGTTCAGGCTCTAAAGGCGCATCATGGCGTAGTCGCAATGACCGGAGACGGCGTTAACGATGCCCCGGCGCTTAAAGCAGCTCATGTCGGAATCGCGATGGGCGAGCGGGGAACTGATGTCGCACGCGAAGCGGCCGCTTTAATATTATTGGACGATAATTTTATATCTATCGTTAAGTCTATCAAGATGGGCCGGCGAATTTATGACAATATTAAAAAAGCGATTACTTACATTTTCTCTATTCATGTTTTGGTTGCCGGTTTAGCCCTAGTCCCGGTTCTTTTCGGGTGGCCGATAATTTTATATCCAATTCATATTGTTTTTTTGGAGTTAATTATTGATCCAGCCTGTTCTATAATTTTTGAGCGGGAACCAAGCGAAAAAGATATTATGCGCCGCCGCCCGCGTCGTCTCCGGGCAAAATTGTTTAGCCCTAAAGTGTTGTTAACGAGTTTAGTCCAATCATTGTTTATTTTAGGGGCGATTATCGCTATCTACGCCTATACGATCAATATTGGGATGCCAGAAAACGAGTCGCGCACTCTTGCCTTCGTTCTACTTATTGTCGGTAATTTAGGCTTAATTTTAACTAGTCGTTCCCGAACCCGTTCAGTTTGGTCTATAATCCATTCTAAAAATAATTCTTTTTGGTATATGGTTATAGGAGCGAGTATTTTCTTAAGCCTTTCTATTATTGTAAAACCGCTTAGAAGTTTATTTCGCTTCTCGTCTTTAAGTTTCAAAGAATTAATTATTGGAATTCTGCTTTTAGTCATAGTCATTATGTTTACAGAACTCTTAAAGTCAAAACGGATTAATAGACTATTTTTTAAGTAATCTGAAAAATCTAAAAAATATTGACAAAAATATAGTATTAGGCTATATTTTTCTGTTATGTGGTTCATTAAAATTTCTTAAATTTAATATATTAACTTTCAAAAAAATGCCGTGTAGAAGCGGCGCGTTATCGTGGGAAAAAAAATATTAGTTATGGTTAAACCGGACGGTGTAAAAAGAGGTCTGGTTGGAGAAGTAATAATGCGATATGAGCGAAAAGGCTTTTTGTTCGTTAAAAGTCAAAGAATGAACCTGGCCATTGAAAAGATTGAA
The DNA here is from genome assembly GCA_964448505.1 of uncultured Gammaproteobacteria bacterium. Classification (GTDB taxonomy): domain Bacteria; phylum Patescibacteriota; class Patescibacteriia; order Patescibacteriales; family UBA12465; genus UBA12465. The sequence continues at coordinate 5,866 of CAYUWA010000022.1, forward strand.
GTGCACTACGCTCACCACAGAGGGAAAGACTTCTTTCAAGAGATCGTCAATTATATGACGAGCGGACCGATTGTAGCGATGATATTTGAAGCTCCAAAAAATATTCATCCGCAAGACATTTATTCCGTTGCGCGCCGTATCGCCGGAGAAACTAATGGTAGCGGGGCTGCTCCTGGCACGATTCGCGGTGATTTCGGTGTCGGACCGATGGAAAATATTTTACATGTTTCAGAATCGGCAGAAGCAGCTGCCGCTGAAATCGCGAATATTTTTTCTGGCTACTAAAATTTAAAAAGTAGCCGAAAACCCAATCTTCAAAAGAGCTTGGGTTTTTTATTTAATAAAAAAAACGCTTGTGCTATAATTTTATTGTTATAAACTTAACAAAAAATATATGAGTAAAAAAAGTAGGTATCTTATTCTAATTATTGTTTTGGCAATTATTGCCGTTGTCTTTGTTGTTCTATTAAAAAATCAATTAGACAAGTCACCAAGTAATGATAGAATAAGCCAGAGCGTCGCTTTAGCGACTAGTCCGATTAACGGTCAGGTCGTTGGAGAGGAAATGCCTAAGACTAATCCTTTTGATACAAGCGTCAATCCTTTTGACTCTTATCAAAATCCATTTAAAGATTAATTATAAAATATATGAATAATTTTACAAAAAGTTTATTTTTCTCATTCATATTTTTAGGCGCTTTTTTATTTCTCGCCAATTATTCTTCGGCGCAGATTTTAAACCCTGATGAAGCTGGTGTTTCTTATCCCATTATTGAGCTCGGTAATTGTTCTGACCAAGCGAGCTGTGCCGCTTATTGCGATCAGGCGGAAAATATGGAGGCTTGTGTTGATTTTGCTAGCAGTAAAGGAATGATTGCGCCGGAAGAAGCGGCGATTGCTAAAAAAGCGATTGTTAAAATAAAAGCCGGCGAGACGCCGGGGGGTTGTAAAAGTAAGGAATCCTGCGAAACCTTTTGCCAAAATGACGTTAGTAGTTTAAACGCTTGTATCTCTTTTGCCGAAGAAATCGGAGTTTCCGATGCTGAGCTTAAGCAAGCTAAAAAAATCGCTGTCGCTTTGCAAAAAGGGGCGAGTATGCCGGGTGCTTGTAGCGGAAAAAAATCTTGCGAAGCTTATTGCCAAGACGTAAATAATATTGACGAGTGTTTAGTTTTTGCCGAAGCGGCGGAGATTTTGCCGCCCGAAGAAATCGCTGAAGCTAAAAAAGTTGCTCCATTTTTAAAGAGCGGGAAAACCCCGGGGGCTTGTAAAACGAAAGATGATTGTAAAACCTATTGCGACAAGGAAGAAAATTTTAATGAATGTATAAATTTTGCCAAGGAGGCAGCTTTTATCAGCGAAGCGGAAGCGGAAATTGCCGTTAAAACCGGCGGTAAGGGACCGGGCAATTGCCGTAGTAAACAAACTTGTGAAGAATATTGCGATTTGCCGGAGAACGCAAAGGTCTGTGCCGATTTTGCTTTAGAAAAAGGTTTGTTTGATGAGGATACCGCAAAAAAAGTTAAAAATTCCGGTCAAGAAATTGGCGCCGGTTTAGAAAAAATTCCGCAAGAAGCGCGACCGGACGCCGAAGCTTGTTTAAATAATTTATTTGGCGGGAAATTAGCCGGCGTTTTATCGGGAGAAATTACTCCAACGAAAAGACAAGGAGAAGGAGTCGGTTTTTGTTTTTCTAGCGCGGTAAGTAAATTTAGCGATAGCATGAAAGGTGGGCCGGGTGCTATTCCCGGTAACGCCGGCGGACAAAGTATTCCCGGAATGCCTAGCGTTTCTAACGGACAAAACGGTTCTGCGCCAAGCGCCGCTCCAGATCAAGCGACAATTAATAAGGCTTTAGAAAATGCTCCGGCTGAAGTTAGAAAACAAGTTGAGCAAGAGATAGAAGGGCAGAAACAAAAAGCGATGCAAGAGGCGATGCAAAATTCTGTTCCAAAAAATATTCCAAGCGGCGGGCCGGTTGCCGCCCCAAGTGTCGCACCAAGTGCGCCTATTAAAATGCCTACCAATATTCCGGACAATGCTCCGATAAGTATTCCCAGCGTTACGCCGGGTAACCCGGGAAAACAGGGTCCGCCTTGTAGTTCTGAGGCAGAATGCCGAGCGATGTTTGGCGGAGCTCCTCCTGAGGGGATGATGCGATAAAACAAATTAGCCAACTATTATGAAGATATTTGTAAAAATTATCCTATTTTTAATTATCCTAGTTGTTATTTTAATTGCTTTGATGTTTGCTTTTAAAATTTGTCCGCCCAAAGGTCCCTGGTCGATGCCACCCTGGTGTGCCAGTAATCCTTTTATTCGTCCAGTTTATAATCTTGACCTGGAGACAAGTCGTTTGAGTCAAAAGAAAGCGGTTAATATGGCTGATACTTGGGGCCGAAATTATAATTTCGGGATGATAGAAAATACCCGGGATAATATTGAAAGTTCTTTTGATAGAGTTAAAGAACTCGGTGCTGAAGAAGTTTATGCTCATGATTTTCATCGTGCAGTCTATGATAGTTCCGTAAAAGATGATTTTACGAGTCTAAATTATCAAATTGTTGACGAGATTTTCCTAAACGATATGCGCGACGAGTCAATGACGGAAAAAGATATCGCAAAACTTACCAAGGCGGCTCATGAGAGAAATTTAAAATTAGGAATAAAGCATAATATGGCCTTTGTTGATATTGGAAAATATTTAACTAAAGGGCTAAGTGGAAACATCGCTTCCAGCGTTGAGGAGGATTATAAAAAATTCAATTGTAGCCATAGCGAAGAATGGGTTCGCGATTTTTTTGCGAAGTGGGAAGCACGGATGATAAGTAGAGCCAAACTTTATAATAAGTACGGCGTTGATATAATTAGTATTACCCCGACATGGATGGGCCCGACTTTTAAAGGTCAAGAAACTCTCGCTAACGAACTTTGGAAAAAATTAATTAGTGACCTAAGACAGGAATTTAAGAAACAAATCCACTTGGAGCTTAGCGTTTACGGAATCTTGGACCCGGCTAATTCCGAAGAAGATTATAGTAAGTATGATTATTATAAATTAGCGGATATAAAAGAAGTAAGACTATATAATTTTCCGATTGATAAATATAAAACTAATGATAATCCAAATTTAGAACAGATTACCGAGGGAATGAACGGCCTATTTTCCGATTTGGACGCTTGGAGCGCTAAAAATACTACCAAACTTAGTGTTTTCTTCAGTCCCTTCAGTTATCCCAACGCTATCAACCAGGGAATTATTGAATACCATGATATTTTAAATGAAAACACAAAAAAGACCGAAAAGAACTATGAGCATCAAGCCGATGCCTGGCAGGCATTTTTTACCGCAATTAAAGGACGGAATAACCTAGAAAGAGTTATCGCTAGCGGAATGTGGTGGGACGACGAGATTGATCCTGATGTTAAAGTTAAGATAAGTATTTCGCCGAGCTTTAGGAATAAAGTGGCGGAAGAAGTTATTAAACAATGGTTTCAAAAATAATATAATCTTCAAGGGCTAACCCGCGTTAGCTCTTGATTTTTTTCGGTTTTTATTGTAGGATTTAGAAGTTATTAGGATAAGCGGGCGATCGCTCTTTTTTAAAGTTTTTACTTTAATTTAGAGAGGAAAGTCCGGACTCCGCTAAACGATAGTGGGTAATACCCACCGGTCCGTCTTAAAAAACGGACAAGGGAAAGTGCCACAGAGACAATACTAGCTAAAGGATTAATTTTCTTAGTGAAAGGTGAAAAGAACCAAGGTGTCCTTACTGGGCTACTTAGTTCGGTCTCCGGTGACGGAGATACCGTGGTAAACCCTATCGGGAGCAAGAGCAAACTTTTAGATTTCTGTTTCCTCGCTTTGCGAGTGATACGATTTTCAAAAGACCAAGTAGCTCGCTTGAGCCTATTAGTAATAATAGGCCTTAGATAAATGATCGCTAGAACAGAATCCGGCTTATGGCTGTTTTAATAACAATATTTAAATAACAATAAAGTATGAAAAAAGCGGAATTATTTTTTTCTATTCTTTTTATTCCGGTTGATTTTATAATGTTGGTTTTAGCCGGTACTTCGGCTTATTATCTTAGATTTTCTGACTGGTCAAGAGAACTTCGTCCGGTCATTTTTGATTTGCCTTTTCCGAGCTATTTCCAATCTTTGCTTCTCGTCGCAGTAATTTGGATTTTAGTATTTATGCTCGCCGGCTTATATCAGATAAGAAGCGCCCGCAAATTAGCCCAGGAATTAAAATTAATAATTTTAGCTTCCTCGGTCGGCTTTGCCATTGTCGCTATTTTGATTTTTTTTCAAAGAGAGTTATTTGATTCTCGTTTTATCGTTCTAAGCGGTTGGCTTTTGGCGATGCTTTATCTATCTCTCGCCCATAGCTTTATCCGCTGGCTACAGAGAAAATTATTTTATTTCGGAATTGGCGTTCACAAGGTAGTTCTTATCGGCAACTCTAAAACTACCGATAACCTAATTGAGGAATTTTCCAGTCATAAAAAAGCCGGTTACGAGCTTATTAAAAGATTTAGGGATTTTTCTTTAGAAACAGCTCAAGAGCTTTCCGAATTTATTAAGGATAGAGAAATTCATGAAATTATTCAAAGCGATCCTAATTTAAGTAAGGCGGAAACTTTACGTCTTTATGATTTTGCCAATGAGAACCATATTACTTTTCGCTACGTCGCCGATTTGTTGGAAGTTAAGGTTTTGCGAACCGATGTTTCAGAAATTATCGGGGTGCCTATTGTTGAAGTAAAAAGAACGACTTTAGAAGGTTGGGGTCGAGTTTTTAAAAGAATTTTTGATATTATTTTTTCCGGGCTTTTAATTATAATTTTTTCCCCGCTAATTCTTCTTACTGTTTTGCTTATTAAACTTGATTCCAAAGGTCCGATTTTCTTTTCGCGGCGCGATAACGGGGATTTTCTTTATCGCATCGGCGAAGGAGGGAAGCCTTTTAAATATTTTAAGTTCCGTTCCATGATTCCCAATTCAGACAGCATGCGCTATAACGAATTAGCCGACAGAAATGTTAGAACAGATGGCCCGATGGTTAAAATTAAAGATGACCCGCGCGTCACGAGAGTCGGCGCTTTTATTCGTCGTTATTCTATAGACGAGCTTCCGGAACTATTCTTAGTTTTTATCGGACGAATGAGCCTTGTCGGTCCGCGTCCGCATTTACCGGAAGAAGTCGCTAAATATGAAAATTATCATCGCAAAACATTAACGATCAAGCCGGGAATAACCGGGTTAGCGCAAGTTTCCGGAAGAAGCGATTTACTTTTTGAAGAAGAAGCGAAACTTGATATTTATTATATTGAAAATTGGACCCTGCTTCTTGATGTTTCAATTTTATTTAAGACTCCTCTAGCGGTTTTTAAACATCGGGAGGTAGAATAATTTTATGAAGGTCGCTTTAGTTCACGATCATTTAGCTCAAGACGGAGGCGCCGAAAAGGTGCTGAAGGTCTTTTCTGATATGTTTCCTGAGGCGCCGATTTATACCCTGCTTTATGAAAAAAAACAGGTTAATAAGTATTTTAAGGATAAACGAATAGAAACTTCAATTATTCAAAGACTTCCCGGCGGAGTAAAACATTATCAATGGTACTTATTTTTTATGCCGATTGCCGTTGAATTTTTTGATTTAAGCGAGTACGATTTAATAATTTCCGATACCAGTTCGTTCGCTAAAGGCGTTATTACTAGTCCCAACTCTTTACATATCTGCTATTGTCATACGCCGACCAGATATCTTTGGAGCGATACGCATCAATATATTAACGAACTAAAATACAATAAATATTTTAAAAAGATTATTTCTTTGGTTTTAAATCGGATTAGAATTTGGGATAGACTGGCTGCGGATCGGGTTGATTTATTTATTGCTAATTCTAAAACTGTTCAAAAAAGAATTGTTAAATATTATCGCCGCCCGTCAACTCTTATTTATCCGCCGGTTGAAACCGAAAAGTTTTTTCTTGAGGGTTTAAACGGACAAAAAAAAGAAAAGAAATATTTTCTCGCCGGTTGTCGCTTGGCGCCGTATAAAAGAATAGATATTGTTGTTGAAGCTTTTAAATTTTTGGGGAATAATTATAAACTAAAAATATTTGGTGACGGAGTTGATACGGAAAGATTAAAAAAATTAGCCGGAGCAAGTGCAAATATTGAGTTTTTAGGAAGAGTAAGCGAAGAGGATAAAGCTAAATTATATAGTGGCGCAGAGGCTTTTATCAATCCGCAAGAAGAAGACTTTGGGATTACGGTCGTTGAATCAATGGCTTCCGGTCGCCCAGTTATCGCTTATCGCAAAGGAGGTGCGACCGAAACGGTTATTGAAAGAAAAACTGGTTTATTCTTTAATGAGCAAACAGCGGAGAGTATTTCCGAAGCGCTTAGAAATTTTAAAAGCGAAGATTTCAACCCCTCGGAAATTAGAGAATATTCTTTGCAGTTTTCGGTAGAAAATTTTAAGGGACAAATTAGAGAGTTTATCGAGAGAAACTATAAGAATGAGGCCAAATAAAAAAGGGATGAAAATTCATCCCCTGTTAAGATCTGGGTCTTGGCGCGTGATTCTTTTTTTATTAATTTCCCCGAGGTGACCACTTAATCGCATCTTTGCTCCGGTTAGCGTTGGGCTGATACTTCCATTAGTCATCTACGGTAAGAATATTTTATTGGTCTAAACCACGGCCGTTACCGACCTGCAGACTCTTACTAGCATCTTATAACAAATAAACATTTTGTCAATATGAAAATAGGGGTTGATATCAGAGTATTAATGGATAGAAATTATAGCGGCATATCAGAATATACCGCTAATTTATTGTCGGCTATTTTAAAACTTGATAAAGCTGACGATTATAAGCTTTTTTATAATTCTTACTCCGATTTACGTAAACGTTTAAATACTTGGGGAAACAATAATACTAAGGTTATAAATACTAGCTATCCAAATAAGATTTTTAATTATTTTCTGCAAAAGATTTTTGCTTATCCTAAACTTGACCAGGTTTTAGGCGGTACCGATATTTTTTGGTCGCCTCATTTTAACTTTACGAGCTTAAGCGCTAAAACCAAAAAAATAATTACCGTTCATGATTTGTCCTTTTTAAGATATCCGGAATTTTTTAGTTTCCGTAAGAATTTTTGGCATCGCGCTTTGAATGTTAAAAAAACATTAAGAAACGCGGATCTGATTATTGCCGTTTCGGAAAATACTAAAAACGATATTATTGAGCTTTGTAAAATTGATCCGGCTAAAGTCGTGGTGATCTATTCCGGCAATAATTTG
>CAYUWA010000023.1:0-4066 GCA_964448505.1 uncultured Gammaproteobacteria bacterium
TCCTAATAACTCTTCCCTACTTTGCCTGACATACCATTTTTCTTCCGGTAATTCAGTGGCAGACACAATAAACAATACTTTGATATTAGAAAAATCTTTATCAAACAATTCAATAAATTTATTCCTAATGTTTTCGTTAGATAGGCCTGTTGATGTTAATAGCAACTTCATGTAATTAAATTTATTATATAACAAAAATAGCACGAAAAGTGCTATTTTGTCTACTTGCTCGGGGATAGGGATTTTCGCCCTCGCTCCGCTTCCGCGTCGCTCACTTGTCCTGGGTTGGCGCCCCGCCTTAGGCGGGTCGACGCTCGCCTAAATTTTCGCCGCTCGAAATAGCGGCTCAAATTTGTCTCGCTTCCAACCTGTTCTCATCCCCTTTTACTCAAGATGATAAAAATAATTCCTTTATTAATAACAAAATCTGAATAGAACATAGATAATACAAATAAAAAGAGAGGTTTAATTTACACCTCTCTAATAAATATTCTCATGATGAATCTGTTACGTTTTCAAAGAAGATTAGCCTCTTTTTCTTCTACAACTTTAAATTCTTTGTAGTCTAAACGTCCTTTCCATGCCGGGAGCTCGTTATCAATTTTAGAAAATACATCTTTTAAATGATTTTTTAAATCTTCACTGCATTTAGTGATGGCCAATTTATGATCAGCTTCTTTATCTAGAGAATCACTAGTTCCCCAAAAGATAACTAATTTTCGTTCAAGATCAAAAGAAATTTGCCCACCACCTAGTACCCGCGAAAATGAGGAGGCATATTTTTTAACTAAATCGGTATGATATGCGCAATTATAGTCGGCAATTACAATTATTTGATTGTCTTGCTCAACCAATAAATACTTAATCATTCGAACAAAGGGATAAAGATTTAATATATTCATGACTTTAAGTTTTAAATGTTTACAATTTTTGGGTTAATTCTTAAATCCACCTAAATTTTAGATGAACATAAAAATTAGCCCAAATTTAAAACTATTTTTTAAAGTGCTATATAACACAAAAAATATAGCATAAAGCTATATTTTTGTCAATTCTGCTCGGGGATAGGGATTTTCGCCCTCGCTCCGCTTCCGCGTCGCTCACTTGTCCTGGGTTGGCGCCCCGCCTTAGGCGGGTCGACGCTCGCCTAAATTTTCGCCGCTCGAAATAGCGGCTCAAATTTGTCTCGCTTCCAACCTGTTCTCATCCCCTTTTACTCAAGATGATAAAAATAAAACTGCCACTTTGTGGCAGTTTTATTTTTATAGCTCGGGGATAGGGATTCGAACCCCAATAGCCAGGACCAAAACCTGGAGTCCTACCGTTAGACGATCCCCGAATATTTTATAGTTAATGACATACTGGAGTCCTACCCGCCTGCAACGCTATGCGTAGCATTGCGGGCAGGCCGTTAGACGATCCCCGAATGTCAATAAAATGATATTAGAAATTAAAAGAGATGTCAACCTTAAACTCGGGCATATTTGCGAACCGCAAAAACGCTGGCGATAACGTTAATAAATAAGACTATTAAAAACTGCCCGCCAAAAACTAGCCAAAAATTATTTACAAAATAAGCTAAGATATTAACGTTGTAACCCATGAAAAATACCTCTAAATACGGTTGAAGCAGACTTAGGAAGGGATAGAAAACGGAAACAATTATTAAGACACTAACTAAAGCATAAATAAAAGCGGTAAAAATAAAGGGCATGTAAATAAAATAGTTGGACGCTCCAACCAGGCGCATTATTTCAATTTCCTGACGATGCGTATAAATCGCTACTCTAATCGCATTATAGACAACGAGTAAACTTGTTAAAACAAAAATTAAAATTAGAAATAAACCAACCTCACTAATTCTCTTGGTAATATTATTTATCTTGTTAAGAATTACGGTATTGTCAGAAAAATCGCGGGACTCAATAATCGGATTATCAAGCATTTTAAGCTCATTAATAAGCAAATTAGCCTCTTCTAAGTTTGCCGGAATTATTACTAGGCTCGGAGACAAGGGATTTCTGCCCAGTTCTTTTAACGCCGCTAACACTTCCTGATTATTTTTATATTTCTCTCTAAAAGTATCTAAAGCAATTTGTTTTGAGACATAAGTTACGCTTTTTATTCTTTCCGATTCGCTAAGTTTTGCTTTTAAGGCAATAATCTCACTTTCCGGAGTATCCGGTTTTAAGAATAAACTCAAATCAATTTTTTCTTTAACAGCCGAAGAAGCATTATCGCTTATAATTCTAACTGTCATGAGCATACTAATAGAAAAAAGCGCGAGAAGCAAAACAGTAATCGTCGCGATTGACAACCAGGCGTTACGAAATATATCTTGAAAACCAAATTTAATTATACGAAAAAATGATAACATATATTATAATAAATATTTTCCTTTTTCATGATCACTAATAACCTTACCCCTATCCATAGTAATAACACGTTTGTTCAAACGGTTAACTATTTCCTTATTATGCGTTACTAAAATAACCGTTGTTCCAAATTTATTAATCCGCAGTAATAAATCAATAATCTCGTTAGCGTTAATCGCATCTAAATTTCCCGTTGGCTCATCGGCTAATAATATTTTTGGCTGATGAACTAAGGCGCGAGCAATCGCCGCTCTTTGCTTCTCGCCGCCGGATACTTCGTTCGGATAGCGTTTTCTTTTATCATCAAGCCCGACGATTTTTAAAACGCTGGGAACAATTTTTTTTATTCTTTCTTTTGTCCCGCCGGAAACCTCCAGCGCGAAAGAAACATTCTCTTCTAAAGTCTTTTTTGGCAAAAGTTTAAAATCTTGAAAAATAACACCGATTTGTCTCCTTAAAAATGGGACTTCGTGTCGAGACACTTTAGTAATATCCCAATCGCCAACTTTAACTGTTCCTGAATTTAAACGTTCTTCGCCGATTAAAACCTTAACCAAAGTCGTCTTGCCGGCGCCCGATTGACCGACAATAGAAACAAATTCGCCCGGTTTAACATGAATGCTGACGTCTTTTAAGACTTCAACTTTATGGACATAGGTTTTAGAAGCATTGCTAATTGTTATCATAATTATTTCTGTTTTTTTAATAGCTTTAAGCCGTACCTAATTAGTTGTTCATTGTCGGAAAAACTCTCCGCCTTACTTTGAGAATTAAAATTAACGACAATTAAATTTTCTCCCGGCGCCTTGACCCTGGTCATTAAACAATATCCCGCTTCTTCTAAATATCCGGTCTTAGATCCGATAATCGGCAAAGCAACGGATTTCAATAACTGGTTAGTATTGGTTAACTTGTGGAGTTTTTTGGTATTAATAGTTTTAAATTCGTAGCGGCTAGTTGTACTTATTTTCTGAATTAGTGGATTGCTGAAAATCTCTTTGCTTATTATACCATAATCATAAGGAGAACTCACGTTATCCGGCGATAATCCGGTCGGTTCAATAAATTTAGTATTCTGGGCTCCGAAATTTTTTACCAATTCGTTCATCTTGGCAATAAATTTATTGCGTTCTAAACCGCTAACTCTAACGAGAGTTTCAACCGCATTATTAGCCGAACCGACTAAAGCGCTATAAATAAGATTCTCAATAGTCATTGTTTCCCCGTCGCTAACTTTTAATTTAGCCGATTCCCAAGGCTTACAATACTCATAATTATATTTTTCGTCTTGTAATTTATAGGAAACAATCTTGTTTAAAGTCGGTTTAGTATCAAGAAAAGTACGAATTGCTACTAGCTTTGTTAAACTCGCTAAAGGCGACACTTCATTTTCATTTTTTCCCCAAATTATTCGTCCGTCTTTCTCGGAAATTATTACCGCCGAATTGGCGCCAACAATAGGCGTACTTGAGTCTTGAGGTTTAGTTAAGGCCGTACTCGGACTTACTATTTTTAATGGTTCTATCTTTACAGAAATTATACCATCCCTACTTGAAGCAATTTTATTAAAAGCGACATAATCTAAATCAATAACTCTGTCCGGATGTTTAGCGCGTTCCGGACCGAAATCATTTATCGTAACGTCAACAAACTTATTATTTTTTAAGTTATAAACTCTTAGAACAGTTCCT
>CAYUWA010000023.1:4076-12994 GCA_964448505.1 uncultured Gammaproteobacteria bacterium
TTAAAATCCGGGGAGGCGGCAAAAAGACCATTTTTATATTTATACCAGCTAGCCGTCCCAACTTCTAAAATATCCGAATTAAATAAAACAATTAATTTTCCGGATATAGAACCGGTTTTTGCGCTAACATACTTTTCCTTGGGAAAATCCTGAGTTAAAAGTGGACGCCAAATTTTAGCCGAAAAATCGTAACTAAAAATCTGTTTATAATAATTATTGGCACTTGGATAATTAATTCTGATTTCTAAAGGATAGCTAGGATCATATAAACCAGCGCTTACAAAAGAATAATCATAAACCGGGGATAAAGCCTCCCACTCCCAGGGGATATTATTTTTTTCCGCATTTTCAGAAATATTTAAAGTGGCAGGCGAAGTAAAAGCCTTTTGGTTAGCTTTTATCTGAATATTATCATTTGTTTCCGCTCTAACGCTAAAAATAGCTATAAACAAAAAAAGTGCCGAAGCAGATATAATTTTTATTGACTTTTTAAACATAATCATTAATTGACTAAAATAATTCTTTAAGACTATAATATATTTACACTGTCGGTGGCGGGCTTGCCCGCCGGAGCACGCAGTGCATAGGCGGGGATCGTATAATGGGTAGAGCATCAGCTTCCCAAGCTGAGGAAGGCGGTCCGATTCCGCTTACCCGCTCAAATTGCCGAGATAGCTCAGCTGGTAGAGCAACGCACTCGTAACGCGTAGGTCAGGGGTCCGAATCCCCTTCTCGGCTCATTTTTCTTAATTAAAGAAATAGCTCCACCATTTATTTAGATTGGTCTGACTAGTTTGGGCGCCAAGCGGAGATATATCGTTAGGCGTTAATTTTTTATCTTCAATAACTACGACCTGTTCACCAGGTTTTTTTAGATTTAAGCTTAATCTCGCTTGCTCTTCAAGAGATTGGTTAGATTGTAAATAATTTATCAATTCTTGAAGCTCTTGATTCTTCTGTTCATAATTACTTATTTCCAGTTTTACATCTTCAATTTCTTTTTCTATCAAGCGCTTTTGACTATAAGTTTTAGCCAAGGGAATAACGATAATTAATAAAAAAACCAATCCGACGATTGCCAAAAATCGCTGACTTGAAAAAAGCCGATAAAAGAAATTATCAGGTTTGTGAACGCCATCGGCACTTAAGACACGCGGGCGATATTTATTATGAATCATCGTTTTTATTATAACATGTCCCGTTAGTATCAGCCAAACGATTTTAGCGCGATTTCGGAGTGACCCAGAAACCCATATATTTTCCCCACATCAACCTTATCTGTGCTTCTAAACAAGGAACTGAACCAAAAAGAACAATAGTGACAGGGACAAAACACCACTCCAATGTCATAAATAATTTTTTCCAAATTTTATATTTCTTCGGTCTCTTGGGTAATAATAAAGCCGAAACAACGGCCGATAATATTAAGCCAATCATGGCAATATTCATTAAATTCTGAGCGATGCTTGGCAAATTACCGGATAGGACGGTAGAATTAAATCTATCTCCGCCTAAAAGCATAGGCATCCAACCGATGCCGGCAATAATAAGCGCGCTAGTCGCCCAAGCATGAAAACCATAAATCTGAATTATAATATGTTCAATAATTAATCCCTTGTTAAAGTCCTTGTTTTTCCAACGCTTAGCGGCATTGAAAATCAAATATGGAATATTTTCTCCTCCCCAAGCCCAACGACGTTGTTGACGATACAAGTTTTTGGCGGTCTGATACAAGCTAACACCGGTAGTCACATCCATAGAGACTTGAAAATGAACCGGTTCAACCCGATAATGCCCATTGTAAAACATAAGACAATGCCAAAATATTCTTGAATCCTCCGAAACATTTTTTGTTCCCCAAAAACCGATTTCAACCAGAGCTCGCCAGGTCATAGAATGAGAAGAGTAGGTTACCAGACTCTCCTTTCTAATTTGCATTATCATTTGCCAAAAAGTATTTGAAGTCGCCGCTACTCGTGAAAAAAATGGCGCTTTCCAAATATTATTATGATAAACCGGAACCGGCTGATAACTGGCGTGATAAGGGTCTGAAACCGTTAAAAATTTGTAAGTAACGGCGAAAAAATAACCGGGGTAAACAACCGTATCAATGTCAAAAACACTGACTAATATTTTATCATAATCTAGACCAGCCGAATCTATCAACTCTTCTTTTAGTTGGCTGACGCCCCAAGCCTGGTTAGCTCCCTTGCCTTTTAATTCGCCGACTAGACCGTCCGGGTGGATAGTAACAAAGAGATGGGCAAATTTTCCATTATATTTTTCTTTGATTTTAGCGGCTCTTTTTTTAACTTCTTCAATCCCGGCACGTTCTTCAATTGTTATCGCCACAATCATCCTATCAACCGGAAAACCATCGTTTAATAAAGAGTCTAGACACTCACTAATAATTTCCACGCTTTCTTGATGAGTTGGCAGGACAATGAGATGCCACAAGTCATCAAAATGATAACCTTTTTGCGACAAAGAATCGGAAGCAACTTCTTTTGCATTAAATTTGCCCTCTTTTAAGTCTTCACATTTTCTGCGCCAGTCAATTCTTGAGCCTTGTTTTAATTTACGATACGAGGAAATCAAAAAAATAGCCATATAAATTACCAATAACAACCAATAAACATCAAAGGCGATAATAAAATAAGCAACCCAAACTGGCTTAAAGTAAGAAAAAACTAATAAAACAAGCAAAGTGGCAATAGACAAAAAACCCGGAAATATTTCTAATATCCGGTATATTTTACGATCACGACCTTCCAGGTCGGTAGCCTTACCAATCTTTAAATAATCAATAGATTTTTCCATAACTAAATATTACCCCTTCTTTTTAACTCAAAAAAGCATTCTGCGCAAGCCTTGACGTCAACGAGCGCATCGTGCGCTTCGGCAAAGTCTTTTTGAAAAAGATGGCGATAAAGTTCGCCAAGATTCGGCCATTTAAATCCGCCCCGATTATTATTAATCCGACAAACGTCCGTGCTCCTTTTCATGGTACAAATTTTATTAGAAGAAACGACAAGGTTTTCTAATTTTTCTCTCAGTAATTCTGAGCCGACGATTTTTTCATCAAAATCAATATTATGAGCAACTAAATATTCCGATTTTTTTACATCTTCTAAAAAGTGCAGTAGGGCCTGACGAAGTTCCACTCCTTCTTTAAGCGCTCGCTCTTGTGAAACGCGATGAATCTTAGCTACTTCTTCAGGTATCACAAAACCGACCGGTTTTATAATGTAACAATTGCTTTCCCAATGATTACCATCGGCATCATAAAGACTCCAAGCAATTTGTACAATTCTCGGCCAATTTGAAAAATCATCAAGTGGCGCTTGATAATTCCTCGGTAAACCGGTTGTCTCAGTATCAAAAAATAAATACATAAAAATTAATTATTAATAGAAATTTCTTCCCCCTCGCTAATATTTTTTTCGCCCTCCTGGATTAAATTACTAGGAGTTGGAATATTTTTAATTTCCTTACCTCTGAAATCAACCGGGTGTGTCTTCATTAAATCATTTAAAGATAGCTCTATCTCCTCTGATAAAGTTTGCGAAATACTTTCATCAACCGGAATAAATTGTTTTTTCTCTATCTCTTTGGCGATTTTCCTTTCCTCAACTTCTACTCTCTTTTCCTCCTTCTTCTTGCTCAAACATTCTTTACAATAAACGGGTCTAACCCCGTCGGGCATAAAATTGGTAGTCGTGTTACTACCGCAACTTGAACAAACAACATCAAAGCCCTTTTTTAAATTAGCGTTTTTTGGCACTAGTTTTCTATTATTAACCTGATTGGTTTGGGTTTGAATAGCTTGGGCAGATTGGGGAATCTGAGTCCTAACTACTTGATTGCTTGCTTGTTTAAAAATAGTTTGATTAGATTTTGGTGCCGGTGAATTTTGTAGTAACGAGCCAACCGGAGCCTGAGAAGTAACTACTTTAGGCGTAAATTGTTTCTTGCCCGCTTCATTGTTTTCATCCTCTCCATAGCTATCGTGCCAACGCATAATCTTTTCTTCAACCGCTTCTTTGTCAGAGGCATACTTTTCGCGAGAATATCTTATTACTTTTTCTGTATTATCGGTTCTTTCTTCAGCTTTTAAAGGCGGCAAGCCGGCCGCCGAAAAAGGAGATGAGGCTATTCCATCAATCATTAATTTTAAATACATTTCATATTTCGGCAAATTAACAATATCTTCTTCGGTAAAAGTTGGGGTAAATTCTTTTACTAATTCTTCGGCGTCCGCGGCGCCAACTCTAAAGACAACTAAAGTACCGACATTACCAAAAACAGCCGGCTTAACTTTCTCGCTTAATTGTTCAATATATTGATGAGCCAGAATTAAATTTAAACGATACTTTCTGGCTTCCGATAAAATATTGGCGAAACTATCGGTAGAAAAATTTTGAAATTCATCAATATAAAGATAAAAATCTCTTCTTTCTTTTTCTGGAATATCAACCCGGCTCATAGAAGCCAGTTGGATCTTAGTAATCATCATCGCGCCAAGAAGAGCCGAATTATCTTCTCCAATTCTTCCCTTGGATAAATTCATAATTAGAATTTTCCCGTTGTCCATTATATCTCTAATATCAATAGCCGATTTAACCTGACCAATAATGTTTCTCATTAAAGAACTGGACAAAAACTGACCGACCTTATTTTGAATAGGAGAAACCGCTTCAGAGGCAAATTTATCGGCATACCCGGAAAATTCTTTCTCCCAAAAAGCCTTAACAACCGGATCTTTAATATTTGAAACTACTCTTTTCCTATAATTTTTATCCGACAACATCCTGACAACACCTAAAAGAGTAGAACCGGGAAAATCCAGAATGGCCAAAATTGCATTTCTTAAAATATATTCTAGCCTAGGTCCCCAGGAATCAGCCCAAAGTTTTTGGAATACTCCAATTAATCCAGAGGCAACTAGATGTCGTAAATGCGGCTCAACTTGTTCAACAACGTTAAAAGCAATCGGAAAATTAATATCTGAAGGGTTAAAATAAACGACATCATTAATTCTTTCGGTCGGAATATACTCAATAATCTTTTCCGCTAAATCACCATGCGGATCAACGACGGCAACACCATAACCAGCATTAATATCATTGACAATCATATTTTCCAAAACAGTGGATTTTCCCATACCAGTTTTCCCAATCAAATACATATGCCGACGCCTATCGTCGGTTCTAATCCCGAATTTTTTAGATTCGTTACGATATGTAGTTTGAGCAAAGACAGCAATATTATCCATAATGATCTGGGTTTAGTATTTATTTAAGTTCGTCGTACTTCTAATTCCCTCAATTTTACTGCTCGCTCCGTCTATCTGATCAGAATACAGTTTCAAATCATTAACGAAGGTTTCTAAATAAGAAACAATCGGTTTTAAAGACATAAAGCCAAGAACAATAATCGCTACGACGATAACAATTTTCACAAAACTAAAAATTGTTTTCCAATAAAAATAGTTTTTTAAAAATTTTACCGATCTTAATGTTTCACGATTAAGTTCTAAATTTGATTCCAGAGTTTTAAGCACTTTTTCCTGAATGGTATTTTCTGAACTAATTTCTTGATTTATATTTTCTTCAACTGTCTTTTTATCACTTTCCATATTTTTAAAATATATATTTAAGTACGTACTTCGCAAAATTTTACAAATTGACGTCCGAGAGACGCGAACTCTTTCATTTCTTTGTCGGTATAAGATTTTTTTCCCATATATAAACGATTAACTAAACCGGTGTCTGATTTGAATTTTTGTAAATACCATTTATCGGCACCTTTGATAATTTTACCCATTTTCTCAAAATCATCACCTACCAATAAGCCGGGAACGACAGTCGTCCTAAATTCATGCGGCAAACCGCTCTTAGTTATTATTTTAACACTTTTTTTGAGATTATTACAGTTTGTTTTAACGCCAATTGTTTCTTCATACTTCTCAAACGGCGCCTTTAAATCCATGGCGACATAATCAATCAATTTGTCCTTAATAAGAGCGGCTAACATTTCCGGATTTGTGCCGTTGGTATCAAGCTTAACATCATAGCCAAGCTTTTTAATTTTTTTAATAAAAGACGGCAGGTCGTTATGAAGGGTTGGTTCACCGCCCGTTATTACTACGCCGTCCAAGCGGCCAAATCTTTCTCTTAAAAAAAGAAAAAGGTCTTCAGTGGAAATAGCGGAAAGACCTTTTTCTTTTTTATTTTTTTCGTCCTCTCCCTTACGGGGCAGGACAAGCATAGGGTTATAGCAAAAGTGACATCGGAAATTACAACCTTGAGTGAAGATAATGGCAGCTAAATGATCGGGGTAGTCTAGAAGAGTTAACTTTTCTAATCCACCGATTATCATAAGCGTTTATTATTCGGCACAAACTTTAAAAGTCTTTCTGTCTTTGTATTCTGATGCCTTACCGGGATTATAGCTTTTGACCGGGGTTAGCCAGCCGACAACACGGCTATAAACAATACATTCTTGTCTTTGGGTTTGTATAGGGCTCATATGTTTTATATTAATTATATTATAAATTAAAAATACAGATTTTACAAATTACAGCTAAATACTCTGTTCGGCCATTCTTATCTCTTCAACCGTCTCTTTATAACCTATTTCTTCGTCGCATTTCGGACAGAATTTGTGCTCTCCGGATAAGTACCCGTGTTTCGGACAGATTGAAAAAGTAGGAGTAATTGTAAAGTATGGCAAACGATAATTTTCAACAATCTTCTTAACTAATTTTTTAGCAGTATCGCCATCTGGTAATCGTTCACCTAAATAACCATGAAGAACTGTTCCGCCGGTATACTTAATTTGCAAATCATCCTGCAAATCAAGAGCCGAGAAAATATCGTCGGTATAATTTACGTGCAAATGAGTTGAGTTTGTATAGTATGGGTCGGCTTTAAACTTAGTAACCGCCTCGATATTAGAACAGATGATACCCGGATATAATTGTTGATCTTTTTTGGCAAAGCGATAAGTACAACCTTCCCCCGGAGTAGCTTCAAGATTATAAAGATTATTAGTTTCATTTTGAAAATCCATTAATTTTTCTCTCATAAAGTCCAATATCTCCGCGGCAAAAGAATGTCCCTCCTTAGTTGAGATATCTTTACCCATTAAGTTAAGGGCGGCTTCATTCATTCCGTTTATACCGATAGTAGAAAAATGATTGCGCCAATAAGAACCAAAGCGCTCTTTAATTCCTTCTAAATAAAACATTGAATAAGGATATAGGCTATCGTCAGTAAATTTCTCAATAACTTTTCTTTTAATTTCCAAACTTTCCTTGGCAAGTTCCATTAATTTGAAAAGTTTTTCTTTAAATTCTTCTTTACTCTTTGATAAATAACCGAGACGAGCTAAATTGACGGTTACAACGCCTAGCGAACCAGTAAGCGGATTGGCGCCAAATAAGCCACCACCTCTTTTTCGGAGTTCTCTATTATCCAGTCTTAAGCGACAACACATTGACCTCGCGTCATCACGATTCATATCAGAATTAACAAAATTGGAAAAGTAAGGAATTCCGTATTTTGCAGTCATTTCCCAGACCGGCTTTAGACATTCTCTATTCCAATCGAACTCTTTATCAACGTTATAAGTTGGAATAGGAAAACCGAATACTCGTCCCGTAGAATCTCCCGCCAACATTACTTCGGCAAAAGCTTTATTAAACATATCCATTTCCGGTTGAAAATCCTTATATTTATCCGGCATTATTTCTCCCCCCAAAATAACATTCTCTTCACCAATCATTGGAGAGGGGGTAACGTCTAAAGTAACATTGGTAAACGGGGTTTGGAATCCGACCCTAGTTGGAACATTGATATTAAACATGAACTCTTGAAGTCCTTGTTTAACTTCTTGATAAGATAGTTTGTCGTAACGAATAAATGGCGCGAGATAGGTATCAAAATTAGCAAATGCCTGGGCTCCCGCCGCCTCTCCTTGCATAGTATAGAAGAAATTAATAATCTGACCGAGTGCACTCCTAAAATGCTTGGGGGGATTACTTTGAACTTTTTCGCTTACTCCTCGAAACCCCTTAACTAACAAATCTTTTAAATCCCAGCCACAACAATAAGGAGCGAGAAGACCTAAATCATGAAGGTGAAAGTCGCCATTTATATGAGCGTGTCGTATATTCTCGGGATACATCTTATTTAACCAATATCTAGCGGAAATAGCCGACGCAATATAATTATTTAACCCCTGGACGGAGAAGCTCATATTGCTATTTTCTTTTAAGCGCCAATCGGCTCGCCCCAAATAATCTTCCATCAGCTTCTCATCTGCGGTCGCATTTGAAATATCACGCAATTGGCGATGTTGGTCTCTATAAAGAATATACGCTTTAGCAACTTTAATCAGTTTACTTTCAATTAAAACCTCTTCAACCATATCTTGAACTTCTTCAACCGCCGGAATACTATTTTTATGAAACTTAGTATTTATCTTCATGACTACCTGATCGGTAATCTTTTTAGCTAAATGATGGTCGTCGAGACCAGTGGCTAAAGCAGCCTTATAAATAGCTTTAGTAATTTTTGCTTGATCAAAGTCACTGATTTCTCCAGATCTTTTGATAATTTTGCTGATAGTTTCCGACATAGGGATGCTAGAAAATTAATTAATTATTTCTTATCTTTAATAAGTTTGTTAAGCTCTTTTCGAAATTCATGTGCGTCCTTAAACGATTCATAAACGGATGCATAGCGGATATAGGCGACGGGGTCTATTTTCTTTAAATTTTTCATAACTACTTGACCAATTTGTCTTGAAGTTATTTCCGTATTTTTCAGTCTTTGCAGGTCTCGTTCTATAGAGTGCACTAATTTTTTAAAGTTATCTTCAGTAATCGGTCGCTTCTCACAAGATTTCTTCAG
>CAYUWA010000024.1:0-7795 GCA_964448505.1 uncultured Gammaproteobacteria bacterium
TTTTTTGTGGGGTCGTTTTTCGCCAAGTACCATGTTTTGGAATTTATTTAAGCGCTCAACTTCCATTTCCATCCTAGTCAGTATTCCAAGTTCATTCATATCTACTTTATCTACTATTTTCAGTAATTCCTCAATAAGTTCTTCTTCTCGTATATATTTATTTTTGCAAAATCTGTCTTTTCCCCTCGAACATCCATAATAAATATAATGCGCAGTCGTGCCGTTCTTTAATTGCTTGTATTTACTTTCTGCCGATATTCCAGATCCACAAAATCCACAGGTGAACATTTTAGTAAAAGCAAATTCCTTACTTTCTCTTTGAATATTATCTCGCTTCAACTGTGCTTTGGCTTTTTCAAATAACTCTTGAGTGATGAGAGGCTTATGTTTCCCTTGATACCAATTACCACTTCCTTTTGGTCGCTCAAATACTCCATAATAGAAGGTGTTATCTAATATTCTATATATCCCGCTAAGCGTTATGGACTTATTGCCACGAGTATAAAAATTTAAATCATGTTTTAGCCAATGATATAATTTTCGACCACTATATTTTTCATAAGCGACTTTCTCAAATACTTGTTTAATGGCTGAAGCTCTTAGTGGGTCGACAATGACCTGACATTTTTTATCCATTCTATTTTGATTAAGATATCCTAAAGGGGCAGGCCCTACCCATAAACCCATTTCGCATCTGGTTCTAAGTCCTCGTTTTACATTCACGCCCCTATTATCATTTTCTAATTTTGCCTGTGACCCTAAAATCATCAATAAGAATTTTTCATTAGGGTTATTAGTAAATCTCTGGCTAAAGGTTCTTATTTCTTTGAGTACCCCTTGGTCGATTAAATCAACTATTGCTCCGAGGTCGCCAGCGTTTCTTGATATACGATCGGGAGCCCATGTTAGAATAGCATTAAATTTTCCCAGTTTAATATCGGCTACTAACTCATTAAATATTTGTCTTTGCCCGACCTCTTTAGCACTATGAGATTCTCGTCTAATTTCGGTAATATTAAGATTTTCCCTAGTAGCCAAATCTAACATTTCTTTAATCTGGCTATCTATTGATAAGACCTGTCTTTCTTCTGATTCGGTTGATTTGCGGGCATAAAGACAATACTTCAGGGTTTCTTGTGATAAGACCCCTAAATTAGCCCCGTTTTGGCCTTGTATGGTCGCATTAGTGCTTAAAACTGTAGTTACTTGGTTCATATGGTTATAGTTGTTATAACCAAGTAATGCCGCAACAAACATGGGAAGTCCAGGCTTTAGCTGTAGGCAAATTGTTGGTAACTTTGCTTTACTTTTAGGCTATTTTGAGTTATATTTTAAGTGCGAAACAATAATCAAAGCTCGTAAAGTACGCACCCAATTTATTGGGGAGCCTGGGCTTATTTGTATACAGGAACGGACATCCCGACCGCATACAAGTAAGCGTCTTTACGGACACTGATTGTTGTTTCGCAACAAGGTCGGGTGTCCGTTTTTGTTTTATTCGGACACCCATGTTTATAAATATAACTTATAAATTTATGAAAAAGTGTCCGTTTTGTGCCGAAGAAATACAAGACGAAGCTAAAAAGTGTCGCCATTGTGGCGAAAGTCTTGATAAGGCAAACATCATTAAAGATGGCAGGTTTAAAAAGTTTATTGAATTTTTAAAACAGAGGTACCCCGCCTATTCAGTTGTTTCTGAAAATTACGAAAATAATTATATTGTCCTTAATAAACAATTAAGCGGATTTAATCCAATAGCCTTTATTGTCTTATTACTTTTATGGATACTTCCGGGAGTAATATATCTTATAGTAACCTTGAGTAGTAAAAAGGTATTATCGCTTACAGTGCAATTTGATGAAAATAACGAACCCGCTTCAGTGAGCGATCCTAACTTCAACTTCTTGGTTAAAAAGTTTAAAGAATAAAAAATACCGCAGTTTAATTACTGCGGTAGTTTTTATTAGTGTAGGTTTTCTCTTTTCCATTGCTCCAATCTTTTCGCTAGACCAGTTAAATATTCTGGGGATAGTTTCATTTTTTCCTTTGCTTCTTCTGATATCGAAAGAATAGGATTAATGAAGTTTGGATGCATGTGCGTCAACCAGAAAATTATCGCCTTTGTGTCATCATTTTTAATCCTGCCAATAATCTTTGTTTCAGCTAAGTCATTTACAGACCCTCGCCCTTCTATACGATTTTTAGTGAACTCTTTATTGAAATTATAATCATCAGACAACCAACGATATAGAGTTGCTCTAGATATCCCAGTCTTTTGACAGGCAATAGAGGGAATATAAACATTACGTATCTCTTCAATCATTTGCATCTTCTGTTCCTGTTGTCTTTTTTCGATAGCAGTCAACTTTCGTTTACTGGCGTTTTCTTGGCTTTTATTTTTTTGAGCTTGTTTATTTTTTTCAAGCTCCTTCCTTTTAAGAATGTCCGCCACCGTAACATTCTTTTTATTATACCCGCTCATAGTGATTCGGATATATTTTTTAGTCGATAATATCTGTTAATTATTGTTTGGCAGTATTCCTCGTCAGTCTCAACCATTAAACATTTCCGCCCTGTCATCTCGCTTGCTATAAGTGTACTGCCCGATCCGCCAAAACCATCGTAGGTAACATCTCCAATATTAGTGCTATTAAGTATCAGTCTTCTCAAAAGTGAAAGGGGCTTAATTGTCGGGTGTAATTTGCTCTTGCTCGGTTTCGGACAAAACAGAATGCTTTTATCTTTACTCTTTTTGAAAGAATGTGTGCCAAACCAACCGTAAGCGATTAACTCGTGCATTGGAAGATAGTCTAGCCTACCTATAACGGCATTACTTTTTGCCCAGATTAACAGCTGGGAAAAATATATGCCAATATTCTTCATGGCCTGTCTTAAAGCAAATATCATCTTATCGGAGTTAAATATATAGATAGAGTTTTTTCTATCAAGATATGGCAGAATAACTTTTAGCCAATCTTCTGTAAATTTAATATATTCGTCTTCACTTTGAAGTTGATCATTGGCTATGTCTTTAGGCTTGCCAAGACTTTGGCTAAAACCCGACTTGCTGGCGACATAATTTATCGCATATGGGGGGTCGCTTAATATCAGGTTAATTTTACTATTTCCAATAAGCTCTTTAATTTTTTCTTGGTCGCGTGAGTCGCCGAAGAGTAATCGATGCTCCCCGAGCTGGATAATATCCCCACGTTTAATTTTTTGTATTTTCATATGTTTTAAGTCTATTTTTTATTAACTGACAAAATATTGGGCTTTGTTCGCAAATAAAACTCCTACGCTTTAATTGCGCACAAGCGATAGCCAAAGAACCTCCACCGCCAAACATATCAAGAACAACGTCATTAACTTTTGTACATCGCCTTAAAGCTTTTTCATGAAGTGTTGGATTTTTGTCCGTTGGATGCTCGTAATCTGTGCTAGGCAAACGTTTAACTAACCATAAGTCTAATAGATCGAGAATATCATCTATGGCTCTATTGCCACCTCCAATTTCCTTATTAAGAATCTCATTAAGATTTTTTGTGTCAGATAAATAGGGTTTATTTCGTGTGCCGTATAAGACTGGCTCGTAACAACGATGAAAAGTGGTTTGCGGAGTCATGCCCCAATTATTTTTTACCCAAAGGGCAGTTCTTTTATATTGAATTCCCAATTCTTTATATATTTCTTGAAACATGCCCGTATACTTAGGGTCATGATAATAAAAAACATGTAAATCTTTTTTGCTAACAGCTAATCCGTTAGCTAAAGATTTTTTAATAAATTCTCGATATTCAGAATCACTTTTATTATCATCAACGATACCTCCGTAGTTCATATTTCCGCTTAAGCCCCTTGAATATGAAATATTCAGATTGAATGGGGGGTCAGTCAAGATAATATCAACTTTTTCCTCACCAATTAATTTTTTAATAACTTCCAGATCTGTTGAGTCGCCGCATAAAACGGTTTGTCCGCAAATTTTAAACATGTCGCCCGGTTTAATATCAGTAGTCTTGGCTTTTTCTAATTCTTTCGTAATATTAAATCCGTCATCTTCAGTCTCCATAGTCTCATCAAATATTTTAGAAAAATCTATTTCGTCAAAACCAGTATCTAGTAATAGGTCGACATCAAAAGATTTAAGAAGGTCATAATCCCATTCTCCTTGTGCTTTGTTCATTAATAAATTTAATCTTTTTTCATTTTCTAGATTTAGACAAACATAAACCACGGGAACTTCTTTATATCCCAGTTTTTTTGCCACCTTATAGCGTTGATGACCTGAAATAATAATATTTTCTCTGCCTTTGTAATTATTTACTATTAGCGGGTCTAATAATTGGTATTCTTTAATGCTTTTAGTTAGTGTCTCTTCTTGTTTATCGCTTAATTTTCTGGGATTATATTCGGATTGTTTTAGTAGGGCGATATTTACTTCTTCAATTTTTATTTTTTCTTTAGAGTTTATACTCATATAGATAAATATTTAAGTTGGTTTTTAAAAAAACCAGCCGATTATTCGACTGGTCTACTGTTTGATAAATAAAAAAGGTTACAAATCAAAAGTAATGACCAGTTTAAATAATCTTGTTATTAAACTTGTCTCTTACCTTCGATTTATAACCTTGCAACTATACTGGCTTATTATCTCCGACTTTCGTCGATAAGGGTATAGATAGTATTACAAACCCATTCAAGCGCTGTTTCTGTTTTAGCTTTAATTGCCAACAGGCACTAAAACATAAACGCATTTTATCTCACGTAAATTAGATTAAGACTAATAGTCTTCGAAATTTATCCTTGCATTCATAGTCCAGCCCCTTGCTAATAGCCTTGGGCTTTCCTGCAAATAGTAATACATTTCTGTTTGAATATAGCTTTACCGCAGTTCTTGGCATAGTTGCCCTGAAGTATCACTTATTCTATCTTTCTCTACGTTATAGAGATACAGGTTAAATTCAGTTGTTAATTCACTTATACACAGCTTAGCATATTTAAAAATATCGTGCAAGAGTATTTGCTTTATTATTAGCCAAAACCATGTAATATGGTATATAACATGGCTGTAAAGATTCGTTAATTTTAGATAAAAAATTGATTATAATTTTGTTTAGAGGTAGTATAAAAATATGAATAAAACCATATGCCAGCTAGAAAAAATAAAAATAAAATAGCCGTTTTTCTCATAAAGACACAGTTTAAAGATTTTGAAGATATTGTGGATAATTTTGATGCGCTTGAAAAAGAAGAAATAAAAAATGGTGATGAGATTATTGGGACACTTTATTTCTCCGAGTCCAAAAAAAGTGAACCAAATTGGTTGAAAAGATTTTTTGGCATCGATACCCTTGGTGATATCAGCTTTTGTAACTCAAACACAAGAGCTGTTTTTTTAACAGAAGTTGATGAGAGAGTCTTTGCCCTAGTTTTTGGATATGGAAAAAGCTTACTTAAGAAAGACGTTTGTGAAGATGATTTTGGATTGTTTACTACATTGAATTTAGTTACACCAAATACGTTAAGAAGCGTCGACAAAGTCGATCTTGCGTTAAGCGGAAAGAAAACCAGAGAACAGCTTATTAAAAGTGGTGAGATAAAGGATTTTGGCGTCGATATAGAGCAAGATTTAGTTAATGTTGTTACGGGAAAGTGTAGCGTTGAAGATTTAGGCGGAATAATAACGGGGAGGGATTCTTTCCATGTAACAATAGAATCTGATTATAAAACAATAAAAGGATTCTTGAGTGAATATCTTAAATATTACAAGAGTGAGGCTTATAAAGAAAATTTTGCTTGGATTAATAATATAAGAAAAGTCGATAATAGCGGTTTGATAGAAAAATTAGACGAAGAGTTAGTTAATAGAATTAAAGGTGAAAATCTAGATAAAATTTGGTTGGCTGTTCCTGAGGTTATAGAGTGGTCTGGAATTGAAGGTTTTAAATATAGTAAAAGTAGCCAAGATCAATTTGAGGATCTACATTTATTAGATTTTAAGGCCTATTTAGGCGATAAACTAAATGATTTGGATATCAAGAAGCTGAAATGCTATTATGACGTGTTTAGAGTTTATGATTTCACGAAGAGTGAATTCGCTGATTGGAGCATTTATAGCTGTTTATATTGCGAAACGACTTTAGAGGGGAATTATTATATTTTAAATAATAAAAATTGGTATAAAATTAATGCCAGCTTTGTTAGCGATATTAATTCAAGATTTGATTCGGTGCCTAAGTTAAATTTAGGGCTTCCTGATTATCAAGAAAACATTTTTGCAGGAAAAGGGGACGACAAGGGTGAGGGAGGATATAACAAAAAAGTATCCGAAGACAATAATGATTATATTCTTTTTGATAAAAAATTAATCCAAATAGGAGGCGGAAATAATAAAGTAGAATTTTGTGATTTATTTTCGAAATCAAACAAAAGATTGATCCATGTTAAGATATATGGCGGTTCTAGCGTTTTGAGCCATTTATTTAATCAGGGGCTGGTATCTGGCGAACTGTTTTTGGAAGAGAAATCTTTTAGGGATGGCGTAAATAATATTTTACCTGCTGACTGCAAACTCTCTGATACGGATAGTAAACCAGATGCTACTGAATATCAAATTGTTTTTGCAATAATAAGTTCATCGGCGGAAGAGTTTAATTTACCATTTTTTAGTAAAATAGCATTATCAAATGTTTGTAAAAGGCTAAGAATGTTAAATTATAATGTTGCAATTTCTAAGATACAAAAAGTATGAACATCAAATCGCTAGAATTTCACATAAAATCGAATGATTATTTTGGAACCTTGGCAACCATTTTGAATTTATTAATTCAGGATGAATGTCGTGATACCAAAAATGAAATTATAAAGAATAAGGTTGAAGAGCTTATGTATCTTCAAAAGAATTATAAAATTATAGAGACGTAGGAAATATGAAAAGAGGCGGAAAATATTTAAAGGTAATAGATATAGAATGTTGGAAGTGTGGCAAATTAATGAAAACCGCACTTGTTTTTGATGGTGGGACATATAAAGGCCCAGAGGAGTTTAATGAACTTGAAATATCTCTTGCAAAGCAAAATGGAGTGATTTTGCAAAATCATTATAGTAAAACTAGTAATGAAAATTATCTGGCTAGTACGTGCAAAGAGTGTGGAAATTTTAAAGGTAAATTTTATCATCATCACTTTCTGCATGAAGACGGCAAGATAATTAGTCTGGATTAACAATGAATTTAAGCCAGGTTTAAAGAAATAAAGATAGATCGCTGATAAAAAAACAGCCAAAATCATTTCATCCAAACTGGATAAAATATCGGTGTAAAATCTCGTATAAATATATCGTTGAAAATATAAAAAATGAATTTAATCAGACGGATTGGGATTTAGTAATTTCTCAACTTCAAAGATATAACCAGGGGTTATGGTTAAAAAGGAAGAAAAGAAAAAGGAAACCAATTGCCTTGTATAAAGATAAAGAAGAAATGGATGTTATTTTAAATAAGTATCGAGAGAAGCTGTATACTTTTATATCTAGAGAAAACAAGGAAGATAAGTTGGTCTGTGATTGGATAAGCATTAAGCTTGTGAGATTATCTCAGAAGGGTAATATACTAGCAAATGATAAGATATTGGTGCTATTAAGATATTTAGTAGATTATTGGGTTGAGTTCGATAAGAGTTTTTCTAGTTGGAAGGGGTATAATGATCTTGCAGATAGTCATATTAGTGCTTGCGTCAGACGTTTTCGTTACGCTGGTTCGTTTATTGGATATTTATATAGAACATTTGAATATTCA
>CAYUWA010000024.1:7805-9878 GCA_964448505.1 uncultured Gammaproteobacteria bacterium
AGAAATTTTCTTTAGATAACAATTCTCCGGTTACTGGTAAAAGAATAATAGATAGCTTTGTAATAAATAAATAATATGCCCAATGTTAGTTTCGATGATAATTTTATAAAGGAAAACCTTGATATATTTTTAAGTAAATATAAAATTGAAGAAAAAGAAGCATATTGGAACAAAAAAAGTCGAGGATTTCTATCATTCTGGAATGATAAAATTAAAGACAAAAATTATTTATTAAAACAGGGGGATTTGGATTATCTAGTAAAAATAATAGATAGTAAGGCTCGTGGGCATAAACCAGGTGATGAAGCTATTGCAAGGACGGGTATTTATCAGGGGTTATGGGAAAAAGCCATAAATGATTTAAAAACAAATATAAACCTGCGAAATGCCTTTGATAGAATAATTAACTGCGATTCACTCCTCGAACTGCCATTTTTGATAGATGGTTTTTTAAGCGTAAATAAGGATAGTAAAAATGGTTTAAGCGGTGAGGGGGCGAATATGATTAATGCTTTTCTATTCTTGAAAAATCCTAATATTTTTTTAAGTATTCTTTCCTTGAGACATCGCGAGCTAATAGCAAATAAGTTTGGTTTAGTTGATACTGTTGAATATAAATCTATTGGTGAAAAAATTGTTAAAACAAACTTTAGCATTTTAGATAGCTTTAACAAGAAATATAGAACTTCGCTTAGCCCTCGCGCTTTATCTGAATTTTTATATACTCCTTATGGAGTATATAACACGCAGATAAAAAGTCTTTGGTATGAAGGGAGTTCTTTTAAATATCGAATAAAAAATAAAGAGGGGCGAGACGTAAAAGTTAAAATGTCGGAGCTCTTGCTAAAGCAACTGGCTATTGGATCAGAAGAACAAAAGTCGATATCAATTTTTAACCACCATAAAAATATAAAAGAACAACAGGAAGATAATGATAGAGTCGGGAAAAAAGGTGAGGAGCTAATATTAAACTTAGAAGTAGAAAGATTAGTACAGGAGGGATGTCCAGAATTAGCTAGTAAAATAAAAATTGTCTCTGATGGCTATTCTCTTGGTTATGATATTTTGTCTTATGATAACGATGGCGCGGAAAGATATATAGAGGTGAAGAGTACGACTAGTGGACTTAGTCACGAGCAATTTTATATTAGTGCCAACGAAATAGAAAAATCGAAGAAATTAAATAATTACTATTTATATTTTGTTTTTAAAATAGATAAAAATCCAGAGGTTAGATTTTTAGAATGTCCAAATTTAGAAGATAATAAATATTTTAAACTTATTCCCCAAAGTTATTTGGTGAAATATAAAAGAAATAAATAGTTGCACCTTTATGAATATTCAACAAGCAAAAGAAAAAGTTATTCGCGCATTAGATGCACTATACAGAGAGGACTATTTTATTATAGAAAAGGGTTTATGTGAAAGATGTATAAATCATAGGTTCGCTGTTCATCTTGAAAAGCAAAATTTTGGAGCTGGGTATTTTGTGGATTGTGAATACAACAAGTCGCACCTGGAAGAATTTACGAGCCCTAAAAAAGTCTCTAACATAAATGGTAATTATATTGATATAATTATTACAAAAAGAGACGGTAATTTTCAAAACGATCTATTATGCTTTGAGGTAAAAAGGAGGGAAAATTATAATGATAGGGTAAAGGATAGAGATAATTTAAAAATCTTAACTGGTGGATCGGGGGCCGCAAATGGTCTTGGGTTTGGTTATGATTGTGGCTTCTATATTTTGTTTGGCAAAAGTAGAGATAAAACGATAATCGAAACATATTCTAGCGGAAGCAGAGTTGAGTAAGCTATATAAGTTTAAATTTCACCTATTTTATTTATATTTTGTCAATTATTAAAAAAATAACTGGATTAGTCCAGTTATTTTTTTATTAGATAGATGGGATTCGAACAAGCAGCGAGCGCGAAAATCCCTGCCTCTCCGTATAAAACAATAGCGACTTTTCATTCGCTATTGTTTATATCTTTATATATCTCGTAGTTCTCCCTTGTCCAATTCTCTCAATTTTTTTCAGTCGTAGTAATACATCTACCGCCTGAGAAACG
>CAYUWA010000025.1:0-9207 GCA_964448505.1 uncultured Gammaproteobacteria bacterium
GTTTCATAAGCGAATTCCGAACTTTTGATACTTTCTGTCGCCGGTGTATTTAAATTACTTTGCCCCTTCGCCGCTTGGTCGCGGGCGATTTCTGCCTGCCTTAAATCTTTAACCGAAGAAATAAGTAAATTATTATAAGAATCGCGCGCTAAATTATAGCCGGCCGCCGCTTGAGCGAGACCCAATTTAGCTTGCTTAACCTGACTATTATTATAATTATTGGAACTATAATTAATTAAAGATAAATTAACATCATCAATTTTAGCTAATTCTTGACTGAGCGTTACCTTATCGCCAATCTTAAAATTAACCGAAGTTAAATTTCCTGCCGATTTAGCATAAACAACTGACTCGCTCTCAGCGACGATTAACCCCGGATAACTTAATTCTTGTTTAACACTCAGACTTTCTTCGTAGGTTTGTCCCTTAACCGCGAGTGGTTCTGCCTTTGGCTCGCTGGCATCCGGCGCTTTCTTGCCGCAAGCGCTAAGAGAAAGCGAAATTAAGGCGAGGAGCAAAATAAAAAAGATTTTCTTATAATTTATCATAAATTTATTCAAAAATAAGTTTTAAGGAAAGCATAATTAATATTCCTAAAACAATAAAAAGTAATTGGGTAAGCGATTTGCCGGGCGCGGTTTCTTTTTTTAACTCCGGGATTAAATCGGCAGTCGCGATATAAATAAAACCACCGGCGGTAAAAGGAACAATAAGTTCGGTAAAATTAGCGATACTATTGCTAAAGATAATAGCGACAGTGGCACCCAGTAGCGCCGTTAAGGCAGTAATAAAATTAAGAAAAATGGCTTTCTTTCTAGTATAACCGGCGTAAATTAAAACGCCGAAGTCGCCTATTTCTTGAGGAATCTCGTGGGCAATAACCGCGATTAAAGTTGCGATTCCTAAAGGAATACTAACTAAGAAAGAACCGGCGATAATCAAACCGTCAAAAAAATTATGAAAAGCGTCTCCGATAATATTCATTGGACCAAGGTGATGCGGATGTTCGGCGCAAGTTTGAATATGGCAGTGCCGCCAATGGATAATTTTTTCCAAGACGAAAAAGAAGATTACCCCGGCGATAAGCCAGAACCAGAGATCTAGCCCTCCCCCTTGAGATTCTTCAACCGCCTCCGGAAGTAAATGGAGGAAGCTATCGCCGATTAAGGCACCAGCCGATAAGCTAACCAAAAACAAGGTTATTCTCTTTAAAAATTCGGGTGAAAACGATAAGAAAAATACACCCAAGAGAGAAATAAGGGAGACGAGGAGCACACCTAAATAGATATATAAATATATTGTCATATTAGTAATTATGGCAGATTTAGAGAAAAAATCAATGGAGCAATTGACGGTATTAACTGCGGGAGATATAATTATAACAACCAATACCCCAGGTATTGGTGTTAGAAAGCGAATGTAAAGCAATCAACAAAAAAATATATGATAAACGACAAACAACATATTCTGACTAATTTTAAGAAGGCTAAAAGTTTAACCGAAAAACTGATTGAGATGACTAGCGAAGGAAATTATTGTATTGATATTATGCAACAGAACCTCGCCGCTATCGGTCTATTAAAATCGGCTCATCAAATGCTGATGGAAGGACATCTAAACAGTTGTTTCAAAAACGCCATGGCTTCCAAGAACGAGAAATTAAAACAACGAATGGTTGATGA
The DNA here is from genome assembly GCA_964448505.1 of uncultured Gammaproteobacteria bacterium. Lineage (GTDB taxonomy): Bacteria > Patescibacteriota > Patescibacteriia > Patescibacteriales > UBA12465 > UBA12465. The sequence continues at coordinate 1,683 of CAYUWA010000025.1, forward strand.
GATTTTAAAAGTAAATAAGCTAAACAATAGATAAAAAAATTGCCTAACAAAAAAATCCGAGATTAATCTCGGATTTTTGTATTTTATTATTTGCTGAATTTACCAAATCGTTTTTTGGCTCCCGGCTTAAATCCCCCCGACTGTTTTAGTGCCGGCTTTTTTCTTCCGCCGAAAGAACCGAGTAAATCGTCAACGCCAAATTCATTCTTGGAAAAATTTCTAGCCGATTTTCCAAAACCGCCTCCAACCTTAACGGAATTAACGCCGGTTTTTTTGAATTCAAAAGATGTCTTTTTGTATGGCTTTTGTTTATCAACGTAAGATTTTTTATAGTCTTTAGCTTCAAAAACTTTTTCCGGACCGTTAAAACTATATTTTGGTTTTGAAAAATTATTATTACCATATCCTCGACGCTGTTCTTTCTCTCTTTTTTTACCCAAGAAACCCAAGGGTTTAGAATAATTAGTCGGCGCTTCCGCTTTAGTCAACATTTTAGACGGAATGCTCTTATTAATAAGCCTTTCAATTTCTTGAATTTCTCTTCTTTGGCTTGGCATCGCGAAAGAAATTGCTTTTCCCTTCTTACCCGCCCGCCCAGTTCTTCCGATACGGTGAACATAATCTTCGGAGTTATCCGGTAAATTATAATTAACGACCAGTTCAATCCCGTTAACGTCCAGCCCGCGAGCGGCAACGTCTGTACCGATTAAAATTCGGTACTTCCCGGTTTTAAATCCGGCTAAAGCTTCACGGCGACGCGAAAAAGATAAGTCGGAATGAATTTCGGCGACCTTATAGCCGATTACTTTCATTTTTTGAGTCATGGTTTTAACGGCCTGTTTCGTTCTGACAAAAATTAAAACTGAACCGGGAAACTGTAAAAGGGTTTCTTCTAAATATTTAAATTTATCCTCACCCTTCATTATATATATTTCTTGGTCAACATTCTCGGCGGCGGTTCCTTGAGGTGCAGTTTCAATGTGGACCGGAAGTTTCATATGAGTTGCGACTAATTTTAAAATAGCCGGCGGCATAGTCGCGGAAAATAACATCGTCTGTCTATCTTTTGGAACTTTATCTAAAATTTCATTAACTTGCGGCGCAAAACCCATATCAAACATCATATCCGCTTCATCTAAAACTAAAACTTTTACATTATCAAACTTAAGAGTCTTTCTTTTTAAATGGTCAATGATACGACCCGGTGTTCCGACAATAATGTGCGGTCTTTTGCGGAGCGCAAATAATTGTCTATCAATAGGCTCTCCGCCGATTAAAGCGGCCGTTCTGAGTCCAAGCATACCGCCCAATTGCTTTAAACTTTCATTAACTTGCAAAGCAAGTTCGCGGGTCGGCAGGAGAACTAAACCCTGTCCGTTATTTTCTCCTAGCCTTTGAAGCATTGGGATACCAAAGGCATAGGTCTTACCGGTTCCGGTTTGAGCCACCCCGATTAAATCCTGACCGTCAATTCCGATAGGAATTGTTTTTTCTTGAATAGGCGTCGGGGTTGTAAACCCCATTTTTTTAATAACTCCAAGAATTGACTCTTTAATACCCAGGCTATCAAAACTCACCGCGGAATCCTTGATTTCACGAGTAAGCTTGGCGTTTTCTGAAACGCCATCTTTTTTATTATTCATCATAAAAAAATAAGTGATCCGATTTCTCGCTGACCACTTATTTATATGATAGATGAGATTCGAATCGTTTTAATTAATACCCAAAGAGTATAATATAGATTTTAGATTATGTCAAATCTGGCAACATTGGCGGATTGTTTCTGTTCTATAAAAGCCGCTATTATTTTAAAACTGGGCAACAACAACTATTCTCACAAGCTCATTTTAAACGGTCTTTATTTTTCTAATCTCTTTTTTTCCATTAATCCTTGCTTAGATAAATCAATCCAAACTTGTTCTTGTCCGATTAATTCCTTGGAAAACTCCAAAAAATAATTTAATTTATCAACTAAAAATTCTTGTTGTTTTACATCATCTACCAATTTAATGTAAAAACTATTAGAATATATGTCCGCACATTTAATAATTAGCGCTTCACGACCAGATATTTTAATCCGCTCAAACATTTCTTTATACTGAGCTTCTTTGTCTTCTATTGAAGTCTTAAACGACAAAGCACCGACCCAATTTGCGATTTTCTTACCGAAAGACAACGCTATATTGTTTTCAGTTACATCACTATCTTCTATTAAATCATGCAGAATGGCCGCTTCAATTATATCCAGGTCGTAATCATAATTAAGCAAATAAAAAGCAACATTTAAACTATGAAAAATAACCGGTTTAGGATTTGAGCCGGTTTTAGTATAATTTTCCACTAAGAAAGCAATGGCCCTATTTAAACGATGACCATCGTTTGGATTAATAAACTTCATAATATTAACGCTATTTTTATTATTATAGCACAAAGCTGAAATGTAAAATATCAGATCCTCTTTGCCTGCCTTTCAGCATTATCAATCGATGAATACTTAGACTTTAACTTGCCATAGAATTTAGCCCATTCTTTGTCTCCATAAGAAAAATGCCACCACTCGCCATAAAAAGGAGCTAGCCCTTGTTCTGTTAATAAATCATGAAGTAGGGTTCTATTATATCTTTGGGATTTGGTAATGAGACGGCTATTTGTCTTTATTTTTTCCGGGTTGCTAAAGTCAGCGATTTTAGTTCCCATATCCACTTCTCTTCCATTATATTCTATGGTTAAATCAATTGCTCCTCCGGTAATGTGCCCCGCAACGTCTGGAGAGGCAACAAGATTATGAGCCGTTGATATTAATTTTTCTGGACTCATTCCTTTTTTGATCTTTAGAAGCTTATTAATAACGCGATCAAAATATTTTTGTTGCACTGCTGGATGACGATAGCCATAAACAACTTTTAATCTCGCTCCTGGTAATATCTTGTTTAGTTTAGAATTCGCTCGTCCGAGTCTCAAGGCTAACCCCTGCCTAACCATAATAACATTGCCAATATATTCTATCATGTCTTTTTTCTTATACCGGCAAACGATATTTGGACATAACTTATTAAGCAAAACGAGTGGCTCACCATTTTCTCCGGCTTTGATTTCCTCTAAATCTTTATATTTTAAAATTTTTTTTCTTCTTTTTATCATAACTATAATACTATTCATCAATAACTTTAATTATTTCCATTTCACTGCTTAATTTAATTAACTCCGGCAAAAGCTCAACTGTTATAAACTTTCCGCTTGGTTGCTCAATATTACCTAGTCCGAAAAATTTAGCGACCGCTATAGAGCCCGAACCGCAAGATGACTCATAAAAGAAGGAGTTTATTTCTTTAACCCAGACAACTGGATTAATTCTCACTCCAGTTGCAAATCTTTCCGCCCAGACTACTCCAACAGCTTCTCGTTCTAATAGCCCTAACTGGGAAATTAAACGACGATGTTCATTTTCATAGTCCTCAGGAAATTTGTCCTCTATAACAACATGGACAATTCCTCCTAAATCAATAATTGCGGCTGGTTTTGGCCAGTCTAGCAAAGAAACAATCAAGGGCAAACCCGGAAACGAACAAGTTACAATATATTTACCATTATTATTTGATACATTACCTGAAACTTGATTCGCAAAGCCGGACATACTAAAGCTAACATCTTTTTTTTCTAGTAAGATCGAGAGAAGTAAGGCGGCAGCGCGAGCGGTATTTCCGCAAAATTCACCTCCGCTCATTTCAAAGTGATTTAATTTTGGGATTAGAAAACCGGATTGTTCTACTAAACTATCTTGATTACTAAGAATCAATTCTCTGCCAATAGTCGCGTATTCTGACCTACTTAAAGCTCTCGAGATAATTTGTATGGCTGTAGCATTCCCTCCCGCGGCAGTAATTATTAATTTTTTCATATCATCGCTAACGCTTTTTTATTTTTTACAGTTTTTTACCCTATCCAACATTAACCGATAACCACCCATGCCATGATGAAGCCATTTTGATATCCTGGCGACAGTTGCCGAGCTTAAACCCGTTGTTCTTTCAATTTCGCCATACGGCTTTTTATCATCAAGCATTCTGGCTGTTTGCCAGCGTCGACTAAACTCTTTTATTTCGGCTTCTGTTAAAAGATCCCTAAAAAATCGCCGCGCTTCATCTTGATTGGCCAATCGAAGAACAGCGCTATAGAGACTCTTCACTAAATCATTTTTATTATTCATATTATTAACCATATTATTCTTTACTCAACTAAAGCACTTTATTATAGTAAAGCATTTAAAAAAGATTGTCAAGAGTATGTATTTCCTGACAATCTTCTGAGTAATTTTATATTGAATACTCCCTTAAATTAAGTCCCGCGACACAAAAATCGCTTTTTCTTTACCTCTATTACTATAATACCGGTCATTATACCCACAAATTCTAAACTTATTCTTTAAGTAAAGGGCTAATACATTATTTAAAGACGGGGCTTCGGCAATTATCGTTCTAGCTTTTGTCTTGCGCGCCTCCTTAATTAGATAATTTATTAGTTTACTCGCATATCCTTGTCGGCGGAAATCGGGGTGAATAAAAATATTTATTATCCAAGCAGAATTATTCCAAGTATGGTAATGAAATCCGCTAAACCCAATAATTTTCTCTTCCTCAACACAAACATAGAAATAATTATTTTTGTCCTCCAATATCTTTTTAAAATCTCTAATTTCTTTAAAATATTTTTTATTTAATCTATTTATTTCGGGAAGATTACTAATCTTAGCTTTTTGTATTTTCATAAATAAATAAATTATAAAAATAAAACTAATTGACCGCATTCTCACCGGCAACATAACCCGTGCTCCAAGCCGCTTGAAGATTATAGCCGCCTGTCGGACCGTCCAAGTCTAAAATCTCTCCGGCCAGGTATAAGTTGGAAATAATTTTAGACTGCATCGTTTTTGGATCAACTTCTTTTAAATCAACTCCACCGGCAGTAACCAGCGCCTTATCAAATCCGCCCAAACCGGAAATATTAAAAGACAGGGATTTTAATAAGCCGATAAATGTTTTACGTTCTTCTCGGCTTATTTCGTTAGATTTTTTTTCGGGATTTATTCTTGCCAGTTTTAAAATCTGCGGCACTAACTTCGGCGCGATTAATCCGTCTAAACTATTTCTGAATAACTTATTACTATTATCGTTTATTATTTTCTGTAATTTCTTATCTAAATCAAGGGGTACTATTTCCGGAAATAAGTCTAAGACAACTTGATATTTATTAGGCGAGGAATTTAAATAACGGCTAAGACTAAACGCGGCCGGACCGCTAATTCCCTTTTCGGTAAAGATAAAATCACCGAGAATATTTATTATTTTTTTATCGTCTTTAAATAAAGACAGTCCTCCCCGGCTTACACTTAGGCCTTCAATATCTTTAACGAACTTCTCTTTAAAATAAATTGGTGCCAAGGCGGGACGTAGAGGAATTATATTATGACCTAAGTCTTCCAATAATTTATAAACCTCGCCGTTTGAACCGGTCTCCGGATAAGATTTTCCGCCGCAAGCTAAAATATAATTTTTTGCACTTACACTTTCGCCACTCTCTAAAATTAACTTGGTAATTTTATTTTCCGAAGAAATAATCTTTTTAAGCGTCACGTCGGTTTTAAAATCTACCTTATTATCTTTAAGTTGTCTAAGCAAAACATTAAGAACATCCTGCGCCTTATCGCTTTGGGGAAAAACATGGCTTTCTTTTTCTATCTTAGTTTTTAAATTATTATTTTCAAAAAAATCAATTACTTCGTCCGCGCCGAATTTATTTAAAGCGGATATTAAAAAACGGCCGTTTAAACCGAAATATTCAGAGAATATTTTTGGCGTCAAGCCGTAATGGGTAATATTGCATCTTCCGCCACCGGTTAATAATAATTTTATTCCCGGCCTTTTATTTTTTTCAATTAAAACAACTCGGGCGCCGAGCTTTGATGCTCTAATAGCCGCCATCAGTCCGGCCGGACCGGCGCCGATTATAGCAACATCGTAATTCGTATTTATAGCCATCTGTTTCTAATAAATATAAACAATAAGAACCCTAAGAAGGCAAGAGTAGAAAAAATTATCCAAAGATAAGTAAAAGACAATTGCGCTCCGGGGATAGAAACATTCATCCCAAAGAATCCAAACACGGCGTTTGGAATAGTTAAAAGAATAGTTAATACCGTTAGAATTTTCATTATTCTATTTAAATCATGAGTTGCGATATTAGAATAGGTATCTCTAATATTAACCGTATAACGAAGCGACGATTTAGAAAGTTCTATCAACTGATTGCTACCTAAAATAATATCCTCGGTTAAATCTTTGTCATCTTCTCCAAGTTCAAAGTGGCGACCGGATAAGATATTTTGAAAAACTGAATTAATCGGAACAAGCGCCGACAAGAAATCGTTTAAAACTTGTTCAAAGTCAACAAATTGAACCAGGTCTTTAGAATTTATTTTATTAAGTCTCACTTTTATATTTCTCAAGCGTTTATTAATTTCAATAATCAGATTATTATAGTTTTCATTAAGAGCAAAGAATAATTGCAAAATAAATTTTGTCTGATGCGTCGTGGAATAAGCGATATCTCCCAAAATAAATTTATTTAGCAAACTACATTTTTGGCTAGAAACTGTTAAAACGAATCCGGAACCGATAACAATCAAAAGCGGGACGGTAATAATTCCATTTTTTGTTTTTTCCGGGACACGGACGTAAATATAAGTTGTTTTTCCGTCACGCTCCAAACGAGGCACCTCGTTAATATCTAAGGAGTCGGAAAGTAAGCTCTTGTCTACACCCAGAGTTTCAACAACTTCATCAATTTCCGCCTCGCTCGGGTCATATAAATTAACCCAAGAAGAATGCTTAAATTCATTTAAAAGCGACGGAGTTTTATTAGCCGTGGCGCGATAATATATTTTCAACATAAATTACGGAAAACTAAAGTTTGTATTTTTTAATTAAGGATAAAAATCATGTAGTTTAAGACGGAAGCAAAAGACACCCAGAGAATATAAGGGACAGGCAGCCAGGCGGCTGTCTTATTAATCTTATAAAAATAATAAATATTTAAAGCGATAAGAATCCACAAAACGGCGATATCTATAAGCGCGATACCAGGATTATGAAAAGTAAAAAAGATTAATGACCAAAGAAAATTGAATACTAATTGAAAAGCGAATAAAATTAAGGCAGTACGGAATTGTTTATTCTCTCTCCCCTTAGTCCAAATAATAAAGAGGGCAATTCCCATTAAAATAAAAAGCGTCGTCCAGGCCGGACCAAAAACCCAATTCGGCGGATTAAAGCTCGGCTTATTAAGTGCCAAATACCAATTAGCAATTGAAGGAGTTGTAAACAGAGAGCCGAAAAAACCGACGAAAAGTGGAATAAAAAGAGAGATAACTAATTTACCAATTTTTTGTAAATTCATATTTTAAAAAATAAAGATAGCTTTATTTAAGCTATCTTTATTTTATCACAAAATTTTAGTATTAGCGAAATTA
>CAYUWA010000026.1:0-8524 GCA_964448505.1 uncultured Gammaproteobacteria bacterium
CAAATTGCCTTCGCTTTTGGTGTTCTTGCTGATATTAATGGATTTAACCCCTACACCAGCAATTCCATTTGCCTCTTCCAGTCTCTAGTTTGTCCATCTCTCCCGCTGACTCGAGGTTGAGCCTCGAGATTTAACAGGAGATGCGATAAACCACCTACGGACGCTTTACGCCCAATAAATCCGGATAACGCTTGGGGCCCTCGTATTACCGCTGCTGCTGGCACGAGGTTAGCAGCCCCTTATTCAACTGCTACCGTCATTGTTTCGTCACAGTTAAAAGTATTTTACACCCCGAGGGGCTTCTTCATACACGCGGCGTCGCTCCTTCAGGCTTTCGCCCATTGAGGAAGATTCTTGACTGCAGCCTCCCGTAGGAGTCTGGGCAGTGTCTCAGTCCCAGTGAGTGGGGTCACGCTCTCGCGCCCCATACCCGTCGTAGCCTTGGTGAGCTTTTACCTCACCAACAAGCTGATAGGCCATAGACCCCTCCCGAAGCGTCGTAGCTTTAATTAACAAACTTATGTTTGTTAATACCATCGTGTATTATTCTCGCTTTCGCAAGGTTATTCACGTCTTCGGGGTAGGTTATCAATGTGTTACGCTCCCGTTTGCCATGCCTAGTAAACTAGACATTCGACTTGCATGCCTTAGACACGCCGCCAGCGTTCATCCTGAGCCAGGATCAAACTCTCTAAAATTTGATTGACTCAAAGAAAGTTAAAAGCTTTCTTGATTATGTTAATCTGTTTTAAACAGATAAAAATTTTTTTTCCGAATTGATGCCAATTAGCATCAAAATTTAACCATCACCATGATTGTTTATTTATATGATTTTTAAGGTCCGAAATAGACAGAAAAAAACAGAGATAATCAATTATCTTGTTTTTTATAACTTATTCTGTTTTATTTTTAATAATCACATTTTATATTATTAATATAGCCTTGTCAAGGGGTGGAACATAGCTGAGGTTTAGGCCAATATTTAATTGACTTTTGTCTTATTTTAAGATATAAATTAAATATAATAAAAATCTAATATTATTTAAATCCTGTATATTATAGGAATGTTTTAATAAAAAAATGCGTATTAAATTTCATAGAGTAGAGAGAAAGGAAGTTCCGCTATTTCGTTCTAATGCCCAGATCAAAGATCCTTTTGTTTTTTTAATTGATGAAAGCGACGAAGCCATTGGGAAAGTTACTATTGAGGAAGCCCTAGAAAGAGCGCGTGATTTAGAATTAGACTTGGTTGAAGTGAATCCCAAGGCTAACCCACCAGTCGTAAAGATTGTTAATCTCGGACAATTAAAATATGAACGTGAGAAATTGGCGCATAAACAAAAAATGCAACAAAAAAAAGTAGAAACTAAGAATATTCGGCTTTCTTTCAGAATCAGCGATCATGATCTTGACTTGCGCTTATCTCAGGCCGAGAAGTTTTTAGCCAAAGATAATAAAATTAAAGTGGAATTAGTTTTAAAAGGACGTGAAAAACAGTATCCGAATAAAGCGCGCGATATAGTAAATAGTTTTGTGGCTAAATTACAAGCCAAGCCGGAGTTAAAAGTTGAATTTGAACAGCCCTTGACAAATCAGGGGGGAAGATTTATTATAATATTGATAAATAAAAAGTAAAAAACCTTGAATTCAGGTATATACCTGTTTTTTTAATCTGTATCTTATGCCAAAAATAAAGACACACAAAGCAACTGTTAAACGTTTTAAGAAAACTGGCGCCGGCAAGCTTACTCAAAGAAAGGCTGGGCAGGATCATTTTAATGCTCGTGAAACAGGAAATACAACACGTTCAAAGCGTTTGGATTTTTCAACAACAAAAACCTTGGAAAAGACTGTTAAGATGTTGACTCCTTATAATTAATTTAAATTTCTAATTGAATATATGCCTAGAGTAAAACGCGGTACTACCCATGTTAAAAAAAGAAGAAAATTATTACAGGCCGTTAAGGGTTTTAAATGGGGAAGAAAGAATTTAATAAAACTAGCTAAAACTGCTCGGACTAAAGCTGGAGCCCATGCTTTTGTTGATAGAAGAAAAAAGAAGAGAACAATGCGTGCTTTATGGCAGATTAAAATCAACGCTTTTGTTAGAGAATTCGGGTTTTCCTATTCCCGCTTTATTGGAGCCTTAAAAGCTAATAAAATTGAAGTTGATCGTAAAATATTGGCTGACTTAGCCGTTAATAATAAAAAAACCCTTGAAGCTCTTGTTTTAAAAATAAAAGAATAATATGATTTTTTGGTTTAAAATAGGACAGTTAGTAGTTTCCATTTTATTAATGGTTTCTATCTTATTACAAAATAGAGGAACCGGTTTAGGAAGCGCTTTCGGCGGATCCGGCGGTGTTTACTTAACTAAGCGCGGTTTAGAAAAAAAACTATATATAGCCACTATTGTGTTAGCTATTATCTTCATCGGTTTATCTTTAGGAATCTTCTTTATAAAAGCTTAAAGTTATTGTGATCTCATTAAAAAAGAAAATTTTTTTATTAGTTAAAAGGGCGAAACAGGTCTTATCTTTTGTTAATGTCCTTAGAAAAAAAGAGTTGAATCAAATAGATTTAGATAAAAAATTGGTTTATTCTCTTTCCCCGCATAAGATTCCCAATAAAAATCAATTCAAGCATGTAAAAAAATTTTTAAATCCCAGGGAGAATTTAGTGATTAAGATTTGTGCTTTGCTCTTATTAATCAATATAGTTTATCTTTTAAATGTTTTTATTAAAAAGCACGTTCAGTATCTACCTTTGCCGGGCGGCGATTACGTTGAGGCGGTAGTCGGTTATCCACGAACCATAAACCCGGTTTATGCTTTTAATAGAGATGTTGATGCTGATTTAAGTCGTTTGATTTATTCAAGTATGTTTGTCTATAATACGGACGGAGTTTTGGTAGATGATTTAGTAAGTGATTATAAAATTGAGAATTCGGGCAAAGAATATTATCTAACAATTAAAGAGGGTGTTAAGTTTCACAACGGTGACCCCTTAAGTGTAGATGATATAATATTTACCTTTAATTTAATTAAGAGTGCTGATTATCGCTCTCCTCTTCGGTCAAGCTTCTCGGGAATAGAAGTTGAGAAAATTGATGATTTAAATTTAAAATTTGTTTTGTCTGAATCATACGCTCCTTTTTTAGAGCTTCTCACTTTTGGAATTTTACCAAAGAGTCTTTGGGAGAACGTTAGTCCGGTGTCTATTACTTTATCTGACCTAAACTTAAAACCGGTTGGTTCCGGGCCTTATAAATTTAAATCATTACTAAAGAATAAGAACGGAGATTTAAAGGAGTATCGTTTAGTTGTTAACGATAATTATTATAAAAACGCTCCTTATTTAAAAAATATTATTTTTAAATTTTTTGTTGATTATCCCGAAGCGATAAAGGCTTTTAACGGAAACAAAATAGATGGCCTAAGTTATTTGCCTTTTAATGAGCGCAAAGAATTGCTTGCCCAAAATTCTGTTTGGATGCACGAATTAGTATTGCCTAAAATAGTTTCCGTATTTTTCAATAAAGAAAAGAACAAGTCCCTAGATGATATAAAAGTAAGAACCGCTTTGTCTCAAGCAATTGATAAAGATCAAATGATAAGCGATATATTTTCCGGAGTATACCAAAAAACCGACGGACCAATTTTAGAAAATAATTTTGCCTATAATCCGGAGACAAAAAAAGTAGTTTATTCTCCGCTTGAAGCGGCGGAAAATTTAAAAAACAAAAATCTAGAAATTAATCTTTCCGTAATTGATTCTGGATTAAATTTAAATGTCGCCGAATATATAAAAAATTATTGGGAGAAAGTCGGTGTTAAAGTTAGTGTTAAAGTTATTCCGTCTGAACAAGCGCTAACCGTTGTACGCAATCGTGATTTTGAAGCTTTAATTTACGGAGAGTCGGTCGGAGGCGACCCGGATGTCTTTGCTTTTTGGCACTCAACTCAAGCTGGAACTAAAGGGTTAAATTTATCAAATTATAATAACCAGGAAGTTGATTTGTTGTTATCGGAAGCCAGAGGCTCTGTTGACTTAAACGAAAGGATCCAAAAATATAATAAATTTCAAGAAATTATCGCGCGCGATATTCCGGTTATTTTCCTATACGCGCCGACCTATACCTATATTCAGAGCAAGAAAGTTAGGGGATTTAGCGGTTCAGTATTAATTGAGCCTGCCGATAGATTTACCTCCGTTTCTGAGTGGTATGTTAAAACTAAGAAAAAAATAATGTGGTAAAAATTGTTTTTTAGAATGATTTTTCTCATATTTATATAACTCATAAAACTTAATAACAAAAAAATGTTTGTAAAAGATCAAAGTATACCGATGTCTACGCCTCGGAAAGTTTTTCCTAATCGTACTGTCAGGCGCAATACTCAAAATAAAAACGCCGGACCTCAAAAAGCTCCGGTTGCCAGTTTAGAAACCCGACCAAAGTTACATCGTCCGACGTTTGATTCCAATCCTCGGATGGTTGCGAGCGGACCGGGGTTAAAAATATGTCCTCTTGGTGGGCAAGAAGAAGTCGGTCGTAACTGTACCGTATTTGAGTATGATAATGATATAGTTATTCTGGATATGGGCCTCCAGTTTGCCGATGAAGATATGCCGGGAATTGATTATATTGTTCCTAACGTATCTTTTCTTCGCGGAAGAGAGAAAAATATTCGCGGTGTTATTTTTAGTCATGGTCATCTTGACCATATCGGTGCCGCCCCTATTCTATTAGAACAATTAGGCAACCCACCGATTATTGGGCGTAAATTAACTTTGGCGATGATAAAACATCGTCAAGAAGATTATAAAAAAGGAACAACTAAGAGCTTAAAGACGATTACTATTGATTCGGTAAATCAAAAAATAAATCTGGGTAAATTTCAAATTAGCTTTTTTCAAGTAGAGCACTCAGTAGTTGATGCAATTGGCGTAATTATCCAAACGCCCCACGGTACCGTTATCCATCCCGGCGACTGGATGATTGAAAACGATCCGGCAGAAGGCGCTGTTGTCGGCTATGAGCACTTATCTAAGTTGCCATCACCTCGTATATTAATGCTGGAGAGTCTCGGTGTCGCCTATTCAAAAGAAAGAGTCCCGATCAAAACAAGCCAAGGAAACCTGGAAAAACTTATTAATGAAGCCAAAGGGCGAGTAATTATCGGCACCTTTGCCTCTCAATTAGAGCGCGTTACCAGTCTCTTAGCTTATGCTGAAAAAATTGGCAAGAAAGTTGCTCTTGATGGATATGGGATGAAAATGAATGTGAAGATCGCTCAAGAGCTTGGGTATATTCCAGCGCACAAGAATACTTTAATACCGGTTGAAGCAGTTGATAAATATCCGGAAAATAAAATTGTGGTAATCTGCACCGGCGCGCAAGGAGAATCAAATGCGGTTTTTTCTAGAATTGTTAATGGCAACCATCGCTATATTAGTATAAAAAAATCCGATGTAGTTATCTTTTCTTCTTCAGTAATTCCTGGGAATGAACGCTCTGTTCAAAAAGTTAAGGACCAATTATATCGTTTAAGCGATAATGTTATCCATAGCAGTATAATGGATGTTCATTCCGGCGGCCATGCCAACGTTGAAGATATTAAGAATATTCTTAAACAAATTAAGCCGGATTATTTTTTGCCCGTCTATGCCAATCACTATATGCTAGTGGAGGCGAAGAAATTGGCGATAAGAGAAGGTTTTCGCGAGGGGCAAGTCCATGTTCTTGATAACGGACAAATTATTAAGTTTCAGAAAGATCGTCAACCGATGCTCCTTAAGGAAAAAGCCAATACTGATTATGTTATGGTTGACGGGTTGGGAATAGGCGACGTTTCTGAAATTGTTTTACGAGATAGACGCTTAATGGCTGACGATGGCATGATTGTCATTATTACGACCATTGATGCTAAAACGGGGGCAATTATTGGCAATCCCGACCTTATCTCTCGTGGCTTTGTTCATATGAAAGAAAACCGTGATTTAATAGAAAAGACTAGGATGCGAGTTAAAAAGATTGTCAAAGACAAAAATCCGATGACTCCTGCCGATGATGACTATATTAAGAACAAGATTAGAAACGATGTCGGCCAATTCTTGTTTAATTCAACCAAAAGACGACCAATGGTCCTCCCCGTGGTTATAAAGGTTTAAATAGATACAAAAAAGGACCGGTACTGATACGCGGTCCTTTTTAGTTTAGCTTGTGGATAAGGGCTCTTGACAGGGGTTTATGTCTATGATATAGTAGACAGTTGTTTAAAAAACAGTAGAAATAAAAAAGACCGTTTTAAACGGGTCAGGCACGACAAGCATGGGGATTTTCTTCCTAGGATTTTCTGGCTTTATGCTCGCAAGTCCCTAGAAGAAGTTTTCTTGCCTACCCGTTTAAGTCGGTCTTTTTGTTATTCAAACATCCTATCTTTTCCGACAATGACGTTTACCCGGTCTTTCATAACATGAATTTCCGCCGGGGTGTTTACTTCTACCACGCCGTCTACTAAAAGTTTTTCTTCTTTATTAATTATTCTAATTGAATCAACTGTTAAAAAAGTTTGATCTTTCTTTCTCGTCTTAATAAGAATATCTAGCTTTCCGTCGTGAGGATTTGATTTAATATTTTCAATTTTTTCGCTTAACAAATTAATAATTTTTATTTCCCCCTTCTCTTCTATTTCTAAAGAATAATCATCAATTTCTAAAATAGTTCCTTGGCTGGAAATAGTTGCTTGATTTAAAAAATAATATTTATCAACTAGGCCGAGGTCTATTTTTTCTATTCTTCTGGCGAGCAGAACATTACAAGCGTCCTCTTCATTCTTAATCCCGAAAGAGTCGGCGATAGAATTATCTTCGCCGATCGGGATTATCCCTAACAAGGTTTTTTTCTGAAAATCACCGTAAACATCGGTGTTTATTATCGCTCCGATGATTTTATTAATTGTTTGATTATTGCCAACGGCGATAATAGTCTTCGCTCCCAGCTTTATTTCGTTAAGTATCGCTCCCTTAATATTTTTTATTCCTCCGAGCCTTATTATTTTTCCGTTTAAACCCAAATCAGTCAGTCGGATCTCCATCCGGTTGATTGCTTTATTGTATTTACTGCGGCTTAAATAATCATCGTAAATATAGACATGCATAAAAATCTTTTGTTTCAAATCAATTACTTCTCATTCTCTGCTTCTTCGTTTTCAGCTGTTTCCGGCTTTTTATTTTCAGATTTTTTGTCTTCGGTCGTCGCTATTAATTGTCCGTTGATTGTCGCTCCTTTAGCCACCGATATTTCAAAATATTGAATATCACCGAATATTTTAGCGGTACTGCCTAAGGATAAATAATTTTTTGTTTTAACGTTCCCTCTTATTTCCCCGTTAACAATTAAATCCTTAGATTCAACATTGGCGACAACTTTTGCCCTTTCGCCAATATAGATATTAGCATTTGTTTTTAAAGAACCCTCTAAAGAGCCTTCAATAATAATGTTTCCCTGTCCATGGAAATTCCCTTTTACTTTAATTGAAGCACCAATAATTGTTTCCGCGTCTTTTAGCTTTTCAAGCTTGTTGTCTTTGTTGAACATATAGTTTAAAATAGGTGAATTATACTTGAATAAATATGCTTTTATTTTAGTTCAATATTTAGGGCTTGTCAAAGAAACAAGTGATTGAAATAGATTCAATTTTAGTATATCATTATGATATCAAAGTAAGATTAGGTTTTGCTTATATATAAGCGAAAAAGTAGTTGTTTCTAATACGATTTGTCCTCATAGTTCAATGGATAGAACAAGAGCCTCCTAAGTTCTAGATCCAGGTTCGACTCCTGGTGAGGACACAATGAAGAAATGCTTAGTACATTACTACAATAAAACAGATATTCTGTCAAGTGAAAGATGAATATTTACCTGCTTCTTGACTATTTCTATATTATCAGTATAATATTATTAGATTCGTTATTTTTCTTTATTATTACTCATAATACAAGATATTGCTAAACATTGCAAATAATGTTCTGCGCAGAACATATAAAGGGCCCTTAGCTCAGTTGGCTAGAGCGCTTCCATGGCATGGAAGAGGCCAAGGGTTCAAGTCCCTTAGGGTCCACTAACAAAAACAACCCAAATTTATTTGGGTTGTTTTTGTTTATGTTGATTTACCTAAGGGACTTGAAAGCCGGAGGCGATGCGCACTTGTGCGCCGCCGAGGCCGGGTCGGGGTGCTTGTTTTCCGCCGAGCGTAGCGAAAGCGGAAAACTTAGCAACCGTGACCAAGTCCCTTAGGGTCCACTAACAAAAACAACCCAAATTTATTTGGGTTGTTTTTGTTTATGTTGATTTACCTAAGGGACTTGAAAGCCGGAGGCGATGCGCACTTGTGCGCCGCCGAGGCCGGGTCGGGGTGCTTGTTTTCCGCCGAGCGTAGCGAAAGCGGAAAACTTAGCAACCGTGACCAAGTCCCTTAGGGTCCACTAACAAAAACAACCCAAATTTATTTGGGTTGTTTTT
>CAYUWA010000027.1:0-2548 GCA_964448505.1 uncultured Gammaproteobacteria bacterium
TATGCCAGAATTGCCAGAAGTAGAAACAATACGGCGTGATTTATCGCTTAGTATTTTAGGGCGAGAAATTAAAGCGCTAATCATATTTAATCCCAAAACCGTTCAGAACAAGGCGGCTTTTTTTATAAAATCTTTAGTCGGACATAAATTTAAAAATGTCGGACGAAAAGGGAAGCTATTGTATTTTGAAATATTAGGTAGCCAGAAGATGAAGGAAGAAGAAAAGAAATATCTTTTAATTCATCTAAAGATGACCGGTCAGCTTATTTATATTGATAAGAAGAGTAAATTGGCAGGCGGGCATAGTTTAAGCCCTCAGTCTTTTTCTAAGGCTGTCGGTGGAGAATTACCGAATCGGCATACCAGAGTCGCAATTGAATTTAGTAAAAATGCTTTCTTGTATTTTAATGATTTGCGAAAATTTGGCTATTTAAAAATAGTTGACGAAACAGAGCTTAAAAATATTTTAAAAAATAATTACGGCCCCGAACCACTTTCTACGGAATTTACCTGTTCTGTATTTGAAAATATTCTGAAGAACCGAAAAACTAAGATTAAGCCTTTGCTCTTAAATCAGAAATTAATTGCCGGACTTGGTAATATTTATGTTGACGAATCGCTTTTTGCGGCTAAAATATCGCCGCAAAGAATAGCCGGTAAAATTAAGGAGCAAGAAGCAAAAAAGCTTTTTCGGGAGATTAATAGAATTATCTCTCAGGCGATAAAGAGCCGAGGAACGACTTTTAACAATTATGTTGATTCTTCCGGTCGGAAGGGGCAGTTTTCTCTTAAGCTTAAGGCTTATGGGCGCAAAGGGCTCCCTTGCTTTTACTGCAAAAAGCCTATTATAAGGATAAAGCTTGCCGGTCGAGGAACTCATTATTGCCAAAATTGCCAAAAATAAGCCGAAATTTAGCGGTAATATTTGACTTTTTACCGCTTTTTATATATTGTTAATGATGTAAATTATAAATTTAAAACCAATATGAGCCAAGATAACATGATGAAGCTAGAATGTACTGTTTGTAAAACTACCAACTACCATTCTCATAAAAACAAAAAAGTTCTAAAAGAGCGCTTAGAAATGAAAAAATTCTGCAATAAGTGCAAAGCGCATACTCTTCATAAAGAAACAAAATAAAATAAGTTATTTAATTAAATTTCCGCCGGCCTCCATGCCTGTTGTTTAATCAACTGGGCGGAACTTAATAATTAATATGCCTAAAAATTTGACCAAGCCATTTTTATTAATCTTGGTTCTTTTAGTTCTTGTCGGTTGCTATTTCGTCTTCAAACCGTTTATAACGGAGATTTTGGTCGCGGTTATTATGGCCTCTATTTTCTATAAGCCGTTTGAATGGTTGAGTAGAAAATTGAGAGGGCGCAGAAATTTAGCGGCGCTGCTAATGTGTCTATTTTTAATCATCGTTATTATCGTTCCGGTTGTGAGATTATTAGCTTATGCCGGGGAGAGATCAATTGAAGCTTACTCTCAGACGGTTGAGTTCTTTGATGGGCACGACTTAAATGATGTTTTTAAAAATGAAGCTTTCGGTAATAGTTATTTCAAAAATTTTGATATTATAAGTTTTGGACAAAAAAATGAAACGGTTAAAGGAATTTTCTTGAACGTCCTTCAGGGTTCAAGCGACTGGTTAATATCGGGAGCGACAATTGCTGTTAAAGAGACCGCTAACTTTATTATTTCTCTAGTCATGATAATTCTAGCGATGTTCTTTTTCTTTGTTGACGGTAAGAGAATGCTAAAATCTTTGATGTACCTTTCGCCGCTTCCCAACAAATATGATAAGGAAATTTTTGCCAAGTTTAGGGCGGTAAGTTATACGACTTTTGTTTCAACTTTTGTAACTGCTCTGGCCCAAGGAGCTGTTGGAGCACTTGGCTTTGCCGTCGTTGGTTTCCCGCCGTTTCTCGCCGGTGTTTTAGTCGCCCTTTTATCTCTTTTGCCATATCTTGGTTCAATGATTTTCTATATTCCGGTCGGAATCTATTATTTACTGGTCGGAGATATTTGGCAGGGGGTATTCGTCTTGCTTTGGGGATTTTTAGTAATTGGCGTAGTTGATAATATAATCAGGATGTATATGATTAAAGGCAAGGCAGAAGTCAATCCGATTTTTGTTCTGTTTTCAATACTTGGCGGAATTACTTTGTTCGGATTTTGGGGCGTTGTCCTCGGTCCATTAATTATTGCTCTGGCTGTTACTATTTTTCATATCTACTCTTTAGAATTCTGTGACGATCTTGAAGATTGTGACCAAAAAAAAGAGGAGCCGGAGAGAGGAGAAATTACTCAGCAAATTTTAGAAAAAGTTATCGGCAAACCAAAAAACAAAAAGAAATAATTTTTTAATCTTTTAAAAATATGTTAGGAGAAAAAACAAAAAAGAATTTAGAAGAAGCCTTTGCCGGAGAATCTATGGCGAGAAACAAGTATGATTATTTTTCTTCGGTTTTTAGAAAAGCCGGTTATGTCCAAATTGCCAATATTTTTGCCGAGACCGCTCTGAACGAAAAGGAGCATGCC
>CAYUWA010000027.1:2558-7110 GCA_964448505.1 uncultured Gammaproteobacteria bacterium
GCTAAGTTATTGGGTTATATAAGTGAAGATGTTAAAGAAGATTTAAAAGCGGCAATTGAAGGAGAGCTTCACGAAACAAATTCTATGTATCCGCGTATGATGCAAGAAGCTTTAGAAGAAGGTCATGAGGATATTGCCAAATTATTTAAAGAAGTTGGCGAAGTTGAAGCGGCGCATGCGGCCCGTTACCAGAAATTATTAGCCAATATTGAAAACGGCGAGGTATTTAAGAGAGCGGAAGTAAAACGTTGGAAATGTAATAATTGCGGTCATATTCACGAAGGAGCAGAAGCGCCTTTGGTTTGTCCTGCCTGTTCTCATCCTCAAGCCCATTTTGAGATTTTAGCTGAGAATTATTAATTATAATTATATGAGTAATCGTATTGATAGAACATATTTTTGCCGAATTTGCGGCAACGAAGTAAAATTCGTTAAAGACGGAGGAGGCAAAATAATTTGTTGCGGAGAAGAAATGCAGATTAAAAAAGAGGGCGATAGTGAAGAATAGAAAAATAGTTCAAGCTTCTTGTTTAAGAAGCTGATTGCGGGATTCGTATAGTGGTAGTATAACGGTCTCCAAAACCGCTGGCGGGGGTTCGATTCCCTCATCCCGTGCATAAAAATAAAACCAGACTTAGTCTGGTTTTATTTTTATTTATTGGAAGGGAATCGAACAGGTTGGAATCTAAAGTCAACTTTTCTGTTGTAAAATAAGGATCATCTTTAATCCGAAATATTAAGGTAAACTTTATAAAGTCTTGTGATATTGACTAACCTTATAAAGTTTAGTATAATTAAGATTATTAAAATATAATATGATTTTACAGGAAAAACTAAAAATAATTCAAAAAATATCTGGATTAACGCAAACCGAAATAGCTGCTAAAGTTGGGGTGTCTTTTGTGGCGTTTAACAACTGGTGGACAGGAAAATCTCAGCCGCATAAAAATAAATTATTTATTATTGATAATTTATATAAAGAATTAACCGGTCAGAAAATAATTCCTGATGATATTTTAACGGCAAAGAAGGAATTAATTATTAAAGAAGCCAAGAAGTATCCTAATATTTTAAAGACTATTATTTCTAGCCCGGATATTTATGAGCAATTTCTTTTGTCTTTAACCTATAACTCTAATAAGATTGAAGGATCAACTTTGTCGGAGAATGAAACAGCCGACATCATGTTTAACAATCGGGCCCTGCCTAATAAAAGTTTAATAGAGCAATTGGAGGTTAAAAACCATCAAACTGCCTTGCAATACCTATTTAATTATTTACAGGCAAACAAAGAAATTGATAAAGATATAATTTTAAAGCTCCACTCAATTTTACTAAATGGCATTCGAGACGACGCTGGTTTATTTCGAAATCATGGTGTTCGCATTGTCGGATCTAACGTGCCAACGGCTAATTATCCAAAGTTACCGGAGTTAATGGATGATTTAATATATGATATTAATAAAAAAAATAAAGATTCTATTGCTTTAGTGGCTAACATCCACGCTCATTTTGAGCAGATTCATCCTTTCGCCGATGGTAATGGTCGTATTGGCAGGTTAATTATGGTTGCTATGTTAATAAAGTTTAATTTTCCACCCGCCGTTATCAAACAAGAAATTAAACATCAATATTATAATTGTTTAAGTAAGGCTCAATTAAAAGGGGACTATAGCCAGTTAGAAAATTTTATTTGCGAGGCGGTATTTAAGGGTTTTGATATAATTAATAGAAAATAAACGTATGAAGAGAATTTCAATAATCTTGTTTAGCTTGTTCTTATTAACCTCAGCTTGTACGCTGAAGTCTCAGAAACCAATTGCAAATAACGAAATCAATAATCCGGTTACTAGTAGCGATGAAGATATTATCTCGGACTTGAAAAATGATTTAGAAGAAACTTCTTCTCCGAACAAGTTAGATCCCGTTGCTTGCCCTGCGGATGCCAAACAGTGCCCCGATGGATCGTATGTCGGCCGGACCGGACCTAAATGCGAATTTGCAACTTGTCCGGCAGTAAAAAAAGAATTTTGTAGTTGCCCGGATGGTTATTATTTGGAAGGCGAGGCGTGCAATCCAAATTGTTACAAAAATATTCCGCAATGTCTGCGGTCGTCAATTAAGTGTGTGCTAATAGATTGTGGTGAATGTCCGATGCTTACTCCTCCAAGCCCATCATTTTGTCCAAGCGGCAAAATTATTGCCGGTGAAAAAAATGAATGTGGTTGCCAAGGACCGCCTAAGTGCGAAATTAAATAATATTTAATATTGAAATAATTAAATATGGATATTGAATACGAAGCAACATACGAAAATATAAATAAAGATGAGGTAAGGTCTAGGCTTAAAAACGCCGGAGCGGTTTTAGTTAAGCCCGAGTTTATGCAAAAAAGAGTAGTCTTTGAATTGCCGGAAGGGCACGAGATAAAAGGGGGATGGCTTAGGGTTAGAGACGAGGGCGATAAAATAACAATGAGTTTAAAAGTCGTTGATGGCGACAAGATTCATAATCAAAAAGAAACCATGGTTGAGGTTAATAGTTTTGAAGAAGCGGAAAAGATTTTAGTTTCTATCGGTTGCAAGAAGAAGGCCTTTCAAGAAAGTAAACGAGAATTATGGAAATTTGACGAGATTGAAATAACGATTGATGAATGGCCGTTTTTAGAGCCTTTTGTTGAGGTAGAAGCTAAATCAGAGGAAAGAGTTAAAGAGATGTCAGAAATACTCGGATTCGATTACTCGCTTGCTCTGTTTTGTTCAGTCGATATCCTATACAACCGCAAATATGGGACTGATATAGAAAAAATAAATCATAATATGCCACTTATTACTTTTAAGATGAAAAATCCCTTTATTAATTAGTTATGGAAAAATCATATAAATATTTAAACGCGATAAGCGTATTCTTCGTTTCGGTTTTGTTAATTTCCAATATTGCGTCAACCAAAATTGTTGATTTAAAATTCTTCGTTTTTGACGGTGGAACTTTACTTTTTCCCCTCTCTTATATTTTCGGCGATATTCTAACTGAAGTTTATGGATATAAAAAATCAAAACAAGCGATTTGGCTCGGATTTTTCTCGGCTCTAATAATGGCGCTTGTTCTTATTATCGTCGGCAAACTCCCGCCCGCCGTCGGTTGGAATAATCAAGATGCCTATAATAAAATCTTAGGTCTAGCTCCGAGAATTGTTATTGCTAGTCTTGCGGCCTATTTCTGCGGAAGTTTCCTTAATTCTTTCGTTCTGGCAAAATTAAAAATTATTACTAAGGGAAGATGGCTTTGGATAAGAACTATAGGCTCAACGATTGTCGGGGAATTTGCTGATACTTTAATTTTTGTGCTTATTGCTTTTGCCGGCATTCTGCCGAATTCACTAATTCTTACTTTAATCTTTTCTAATTATATCTTTAAGACAGCGATTGAAATTATTTTTACTCCGCTTACTTATAAAGTCGTCAGATTTTTAAAGAAAAGGGAGGACGAGGATTTTTATGATTTGAAAACTAGGTTTAATCCGTTTCTAAAGTCTTAGTTTATAATAAAATAATCACGTGTTATAATATAAGTCTAAGTTATTTAATTATTAAAATATATGCGTTTACAAGGAAAAATAGCGATTGTAACCGGCGCTTCGTCCGGTTTAGGAAAAGCGATTGCCGAGATGTTTATTAAAGAGGGGGCGAAAGTTGTATTTTCCGATATTAATCCATATCTGGGCGAGCTGTCAGAAAATGCTCGTTTTCTTAAAGCCGATACTTCCAAGAAAGAAGAAGTCCAAGCCCTAGTTGATTTCGCCGTCAAGGAGTTTGGCTCTTTAGATATTATGGTTAATAATGCCGGAATTGGTTTGACCGGTGAGTTAGCTAGTTTAACGGACGAAATTTGGGATAAAGTTATCGCCATAAATTTAAGTGGAGTATTCTACGGCCTTCGCGCCGCCGCCGCTTATATGAAAGAAAAGAAAATCAAAGGCTCAATTATTAATATGGCTTCTATTTTAGGTCAGGTTGGTTTTAGAACGGCTGGCGCGTACAGCGCTTCAAAAGGTGGCGTTAACCAATTAAGTCGAACTGCCGCGCTTGAATTAGCCCCGTTTGATATTAGAGTAAATTCTATCGCTCCAGGCTTTATCAAAACGCAGATGACTAAAGGAATTCAAGACAATGAAGCCGCTAATGCCAGTTTAATGGGGACAGTACCTATGGGTAAAATGGGTGAACCGGATGATATCGCTTATGCGGCCGTCTATCTCGCCTCTGATGAATCTAAATATGCGACCGGCTCAGTTTTGTATGTTGATGGCGGTTGGATGGCACAATAAAACATTAGTAAATTTTCACTTTAAAAACAGACGTTAAAACGTCTGTTTTTGTTGTAATTAAAGATAGAATGAGTTAGAATTATCTCATATTAAAATTTATATTATGTCTATAGAATTGTATATTATTTCAATCCTATTCCTCGTTATCAATTTCCTCTCTTTTTTAATAATGTTAATTGATAAGATTAGATCAACTAGACCGGGTGCGGAAAGGATTTCCGAGGGAA
>CAYUWA010000028.1:0-4350 GCA_964448505.1 uncultured Gammaproteobacteria bacterium
AGCGCTGCGCCTGCTCGCGCTTATCGACGCTCGCCTAAATTCTCGCCGCTCAAAACAGCGGCTCGAATTTGTCTCGCTTCCAACCTGTTCGATCCCCTTCCAACTTAGTAAAATAAAAAACAGTTCTTAACAGAACTGTTTTTTATTTTATGAGCGGGTAACGGGAATCGAACCCGTCTCTCGACCTTGGCAAGGTCGCATAATAACCACTATACGATACCCGCAATATTATTAACGTGCCGCGGGCGGGAATCGAACCCGCACTGTATCGCTACAACTGGATTTTAAGTCCAGCGCGTCTACCAGTTCCGCCACCGCGGCTTTTCTACTTCTGTGGAGATGATGGGACTTGAACCCATGTCCAATCGGTTTTTCTAAATATATTTACAATAGATATCCTAATTTATTTTGTTTAACTTTAAACATCAAAAACTAGGCAAAAGCGTTTAAAGCGATCTTTCTTTGGTTTCAATATTATTCGGAAAGAGCAAATAATATCTATCTTCATGATTATGACACCGGTTGCAAGCTATGAAGACTTACTTACCGCCGATGGCCCTAGCCTTATTTATTAAGCTAGAACTGGAGCATAACTCGGAGTTAACCAAGTAAATGCTTTTGCCGTTTTGGCATTTATGTTTTTTAGCCAGTTTAACGCGTTAGCTAAGCGCGCTTTGAATATTTAAAAAAGATCCAATTGTCGATGCCTGGCATCCCCAATTAAACCTACCTGCTTCTTTTTGTTAAAGACTGGAGTTGCCTCTCAACGTCCCTCTTCTTAATCGCCTCACGCTTATCATACTGCTTCTTTCCCTTGGCAATAGCGAATTCAAGCTTTAGAAAACTATGATTAGTATATATTTTGAGAGGGATTAGTGTCAAGCCCTCCTCCTTATTCTTTCCGAGTAGATGAGGAATTTCCTGCTTTTTTAACAATAATTTTCTTTCTCTGGTCTGATTATAGTCCGGCATAGGACCGGCTTGCTTATACGGCGAGATTTGCGCTCCGATAAGATAAAGCTCCGATATTCCATTTTTAGTCCTAATGCTGATAAAAGATCCTTTCAAACTCGCCTGCCCGCCTCGCAGAGCTTTTACCTCATGGCCGAACAAAACTAAGCCCGCCTCATATTTTTCAAGAAGCTGAAAATCAAAACTAGCTTTTTTGTTTATCGCCAGGACTGGCATAATTCCATTTCTTAAGTTGAGCAATAACTTGCTCGTTAGTTAAAATATTTCTTAAATATGTTTTATAACCCGGTTCATCAATCATCTTTAAAATATCATGATTTTTTTCATACTGCTTTTTTAATTCGCTTACCTTATCATCAATTTCTTCCGCCGTTGGTTCAATCTTTTCAATAACCGCTACTTCACGGATAACGAGAGCCGCCTTAACTCTTTTAATCGCATTCGGCGTCATCTCTAACATCAATTCGTCCTTAGTCTTTTTTAGGTGATTTAAATAATCATCAAATTTTCCGCCTTGTCTGGTTACTGATTGCTCTAACTCCAACATTAAGTTTCTAGATTCGCTTTCAACTAATACATCAGGAAAATCACCAAACTTAGTATCTTCAATTATCTTGCCTAATAATTCTGATTCATTTTTTAAATCAATATTATGTTTTTTTTCATGAAGCAGACTTTCTTTTAAATTCTTTTTTAACTCTTCTAAATCTTTCAAGCGGAAAAAACTTGCAAACTCATCATTTACTTCCGGTAATTTTCTTTCATAGACTTCTTTAATCTTAACAACGAAAGTTACGAGTTTCCCGGCTAAGTTTTTTTGATGATGATCATCTGGATACGGTAAATCAAATGTTCTTTCGTCGCCTTTTTTAGCGCCTAATAATTTTTTATCAAAACCTGGAACAAAATATCCCTTCCCCATCAAAATTGCTAAATCATGATTATGCCCGTCCTCAAGCTGAACTTTATCAACTAACATATGGACATCGGCAATAACCTTATCGTTATCTTTTACTTCTCTTTCAACAATTACTTCCTGCGCTCTCATTTCCCTTAAATCATCCATCGCTTTATTAAGCTCCTTATCTTCAATTTTTGCTTCTTCGGCTTTCAGTTTTAAGTCTTTATACTTACCAAGCGCGATGGTCGGCAAAAGAGAAATAATTACTTTATATTCAAGCGGATTATTTGGTGCCAGTTTTGTAATATTAACTTGCGGTTGTCCAACCGGTTGTTTGCCGATAGTATATTTTTCTATCGCTTCGTCCAGACTTTTATTAATCGCTAGATGAGCCGCTTCTTCTAAAATAGTCATTTCGCCGACTTTTTGTTTTAGGATTTCATACGGAACTTTTCCGTTTCTAAATCCCTCTATTTTTACGCTTTCAGAAACTTTAATTGCTCCTTTTTCAATATACGGCGCAAATTCCTCAGCGCTTAGCTCAATTGATAACTCAATTTGTGATTTTTCCAAATCTTTGGTTGTTACTTGCATATTTTATTTAATATTTAATAAGCGGACTTATCGGCCGCTTAAATAATTCATTAACAAGCTTATTGTAGCAAATTCTAAGGAAAAATCAAGGCAAAAAAAGAAGCCCTGCTTACTTGCAAGGCTTGCTTTAGCAATCGTTTGATTGCTGAGTATTTTTAAGCGACCGGGTTTCCTGGGGCTGGCGCTACTGGGGCTGCAGGTGCGGGTGGAACAGCAAATGGCAGAGGAACAAATACAAAGGTTGTTCTCCTTCTTCTTCGTCTTCTCCCCACTTGCCCTAAAAGGACAAAGATGATTACAAACAAACCAATAACCATTATTGTTACAAGGGCAATCATTGCCCAAAGAAACGGTCTGGTTTCATCCTTGTTTGGTGGCATTAGTACATTTACCTGCGGAGTCGCGTTCTGCATAAGCGGTGAGGGCTCAGCTCTTTTTAGTGCTCGCCACAGGCTATCATACTGTCCTTTTGGCATTTCTCCGGGAGACTTAATAGTCACTGGCACCAAAGAACCATTTTTAAACAATATAATATTGTTTCCCGGATGCACCAGGTTAACATCGGCCAAATATGGCTTGTTCAAGTTAACAGAACTGTTGAAGTCCTGTAAGAATTTCCGATCCTGAGCTTGCGCTACAAAGGACATTGCAATTACTGCAATAACAAAGAGTACCAGATTTTTCATCCTAAAAAAATTAGTGGTTAATAAAAATGTTAATTTACAAATTCAAGAAATGTTATCACATTGTTTTTATTCTGTCAATAGCAAAAAAAGGCAAATTAAAAGAGGGTAACTTACTGCTACCCCCTTAAATATCTTCGCAAATGCCGTTAAGTGCTTAACGCTCTGGCGGCATTTTTTAGTTGCTGTTGTTGTTTGCGATTCAGAAACGAATTAGATTCGTTAATCTTCGCCAACAAGAATCTCAGAGCTTCAATCCACGGTCCACGAAACAACTCAATGTCGGTATGAAAACTTCGATTAATGATTGCTTCGTCGTTTTCCCTTGTTCAGAAAGAAAATAATTTTCTTTATCGGTAAACATCTGAACAAAGCCTTGAATGAAGCAACCCTTAGTCCTGTATGCTGGTTCCACAAAAATGGTCCGTGGTAGCTTACTAATAATAAACAAAAAAAGTTTTATTGAATAATCTTTTTC
Source organism: uncultured Gammaproteobacteria bacterium (assembly GCA_964448505.1). Lineage (GTDB taxonomy): Bacteria > Patescibacteriota > Patescibacteriia > Patescibacteriales > UBA12465 > UBA12465. The sequence continues at coordinate 3,629 of CAYUWA010000028.1, forward strand.
TGCGTTCATTTCTTTCAACAAACCAAACAGTTGCCCTGTTAGCTCATTGATCTTCTCTTTTCTTAAATCTTCAGTAACTTCAACCATCTTCTGACCCTTCCTTCTTTTTCGTTGATTCTAAAGACCTTGGCTATTTGCCTGATTTTAAGATGAGAGTCTTTGTCCATAGAAACATTGACGTTCTTTATCCTTATCGCAACCAACCTTATAATGTTGGCCCATGAGCTGTTATAAAGCTCTTTCCCTGAATAATCCCACGAATTTATAATCGCTTTGTTATTTTTCATAAAGCGAAAGGTGATTGTTCGTTCTCTTCTTGATGTTTCTGAAAGAGTACTTTCCTCTTTTTCAGAATAAAGCCGAATAACTCCGCGAAAAAGACAATTCTTCTCAAAATTTTCATTATCGAAGATAGCTCCAGGCAACTTGCCCACCACACACCGAAATATCTCAATTACTTCGTTTTGCTCGGTATTTAAACCAGACAACTCATCATGTAACTGATCGGCCAGAATTCTAATCCTTTCTGACTTGTCCATTTTCTCCATTTTTCCCTCCAATTTTTTGGGGAAATGGCCTCATGGGCCTCGATGGATTTAGGCGATAGATTACGCGTTATCGCCCATCAAGTGTTTATATTAACCACACTAAAGTGATTTTCTTTACATTACTTCCTCAATGGTTGGTTACCGTGCTCTTCCCGTCTGTCGGAGACCCAGACC
>CAYUWA010000028.1:4360-6432 GCA_964448505.1 uncultured Gammaproteobacteria bacterium
CTCCAATTTTTAAATTACTACTATTTTTACTAACAAATTATCATAATTGATTTTTCTCTTTATGTAAAGAGTCGCCAAATATCAAAAGAGCCCTGGGAAATTCCAGGGCTCTTTTATTTGAAGTTTTTTTATTCTTTATAGCAATAAACCAACGATAAGCAGGGCAACAATATTCAAGACTTTAATCATCGGGTTAATCGCTGGACCAGCCGTATCTTTATAAGGATCGCCGACAGTATCTCCAGTAACCGCTGCTTTATGAGCGTCTGAACCCTTGCCGCCAAAGAAACCTGATTCAATATATTTCTTGGCATTATCCCAAGCACCACCGCCTGAAGTCATAGAAATAGCAACGAAGACTCCGGTCACAATTGAACCAACAAGCAGTCCGCCTAAGGCCTCAAGACCGTGATGACCAAAAGCAAACCCGACCGCAATCGGAACAACAACTGGAATCAACGCCGGAAAAATCATTTCTTTAATTGCCGCTTTAGTAACAATATCAACGGTACGTCCGTAGTCTGGTTTTTCAGTATTATTCATAATCCCCGGCTTCTCTTTAAACTGAGCGCGGACATCCTCAACAACCGAACCGGCTGTTTTTCCGACCGCTTTCATAGCGAGAGCGCCAAAATAAAATGGTAAAAGTCCGCCAATAAATAAACCGATTAAAACATACGGGTTATCAATTAAAAATTCCGCGTTGCCTCCACCGGCTTTAATCTTAAAAGTAAAATCAGCAAATAATACTAAAGCCGCTAAAGCCGCTGAACCAATCGCATATCCTTTAGTAACCGCTTTAGTCGTATTACCAACCGCATCAAGCGGGTCGGTAATATTTCTAACATCCTCTCCAAGCTCAGCCATCTCGGCAATTCCGCCGGCATTATCAGTAATCGGTCCGTAAGCATCAATCGTAACAATAATTCCTGCCATTGAAAGCATGGCCATCGCCGCTACCGCAATTCCATATAGTCCAGCTAAAGAAAAGGCACCGAAAATAGCTAAACAAATAACTATAATTGGCCAAGCGGTTGATTGCATAGAAACTGCTAGCCCGGCAATAACGTTAGTACCGTGCCCGGTTTTTGATGCTTCGGCAATACTTTTTACCGGATTAAACGCAGTTGAAGTATAATACTCGGTAATAACAACTAATAATCCGGTTACTGCTAAACCAATTAAACTGGCTAAGAATATATTTAAGCTAAGTTCTGGAGCAATAAAAGATTTAGTTACAAAATAAAAAGCAACGGCCGATAAAACTCCGGCGGCAATCAGTCCTTTATATAACGCCCTCATAATATTTTTCTTTTTTCCTAAACGGATAAAGAAAATTCCGATAATAGAAGCGATAATAGAAACCGCGCCCAAAATCAAAGGAAATAAAATTATTTTTTCGTTTCCAATAAATGTCAGAGACCCTAAAACCATGGCGGCAATAGAAGTAACCGCATAGGTTTCAAACAAATCAGCGGCCATCCCGGCACAATCGCCAACATTATCACCGACGTTATCAGCGATAACAGCCGGATTTCTTGGATCATCTTCCGGAATTGACGCTTCAACTTTTCCGACTAAGTCCGCCCCGACATCAGCCGCTTTAGTATAAATTCCTCCGCCAAGTCTGGCAAAAATAGAAATTAAAGAAGAACCAAAAGCAAATCCGATTAACGCGTGTAAATCATGAGTTAAAAAATAAAAACCGGCTGTTCCTAGAAGAGCAAGACCGACAACTAACATTCCCGTAACGCTTCCTCCGCGAACCGCAACTGTTAAGGCTTTTTGTAATCCGCCACGCGCCGCTTCGGTAGTTCTGACATTAGCGCGAACACTAACAAACATTCCGATATAACCGGTTAAAGCGGATAAAATCGCGCCGGCCAAAAAGGCTAAAGCGGTCATCCAACCAAGCGATGGAATAAAACCAATCACTAGGAATAAAACAGCGGCAACTATCGCTACTGATTTATATTGACGGTTTAAGAAAGCTTTAGCTCCGGCTTGAATAGCACGGGCAATTTCTTTCATCTTATCGTTTCCTTCCGGCAAACGAAGAATTGAAGCAATGA
>CAYUWA010000029.1:0-226 GCA_964448505.1 uncultured Gammaproteobacteria bacterium
CTTATATTTATTATATTATTTGAAGACTGCGTATTTATAAATTATTGTCCGTAATCTGACTAGCTTATGCTAGGTTTTGTCTCCCCGCCATAGATTATTTTATTATTATTTTATAAGTCTATGAGAGCATTATAGCAGAAATTAGAGGACAAATCAAGGGGGAAAATTATTTAATTATTAGTTAATTGCAGATTTCATTGAATTTATTATTTTTTTAATTAATAAC
>CAYUWA010000029.1:236-821 GCA_964448505.1 uncultured Gammaproteobacteria bacterium
TGATAGCCGATTTCTTTTTTTATCCATTTTTTAAATTCTTCTAAGTTTTCTAAATCTATTGTGTTTTGACGCACATACTGATCGCTATCACATATAATTACTTTATAATCATAATCCTCCATATATTTTACAATTTCTTCAAGATATTGAATTAGTGTATCATTTATTCTACCACCTCTATCATTAATATCTTCTCCGTCCTCGTCAAATTCATCTAATGGTTCAAGAATAACTTTACAAGAATATTCTTTTTGTACAATCATACTTCTTTCTATCCAAGTTTTACCTCCATCTAATGATAAATGAATATAATCGGAATCACCAGCAATTGCTAGTTTCATTCCATCTCTTGATAAAGTTCTGACCCCGGAATCAGTAAATGGTAATTTATATGAAATCCAAGATATTCCTTGGTTCGATGAAATATATATATTATTTTCAGAGTCTTCAGCAATCCAGCGCAAGCCGTCTGGTGATAGTATTAAGGAACCTAAAGGTATTTTACTATCACTCTTTTTCTCAATCCAAGTTTTGCCACCATCATTAGATATTATAAAATAATCACCGCCCGAAGCTTTATATAAC
>CAYUWA010000029.1:831-2608 GCA_964448505.1 uncultured Gammaproteobacteria bacterium
TAACCCAGACTCATCATAAAAACCTGATTCATCCCATCTTGAAACTAATAAAACTATGTTTTTGCCATCAACAGAGACACCCATCCTTGTACCATAGCCATTTATTTCTATTTTATTTTCATTCCAAGTTTCACCACCATCTTTTGAAACAATAACATAAGCATTCATTGAACCATCCATAAAAATATCATCGGATTTTGAAGCTAACAAAAATATATTTAAACCATTTTCTGAAATAGCTACTTTTTCATGAACATATATTTCATCCGGCATTATTTTTTCTTTCCAATTTTTACCGTTATCAATAGAAATATAAACTTTATCAGTAGTTATAGCCACCATTCTTAAACCGTCCCCAGAAATAACAGCCTGTTTCCAATTCTGTTTACCTAAAGCATTATTTTCTTCCCAGGTTTTTCCGCCATCCATCGAAGTATATATAAATCCACCATTATTATAACGGGCATCTTCAACAACGGCAACAATTTTCTTTCCATCAGCTGACAATGAAACAGACGACCATCGTCTTTGACCAGATGCTTGTTGCTCTACCCAGGTTTTTCCGCTGTCTGTAGATGAATAAATATAACCTCCATCACCAATGTCAAAATCACCCCAATCAGCAACCACTAAGACATCGCCATCATCAGATGAATCAATGGAACTCCATCCTCTTTTTGTTGCACTTCTTCTTTCTATCCAAGTTTCACCATCATTTATTGAAGTATAAATAAAACCACCACCATTTTCATAACTATTAAAATCACTAGCCGCCGCTAATAATTTAGTACCGTTAGAAGATATCGCCACGGAACTCCATCCTCTTTTTCCAGGAGCTCTTCTTTCTATCCAAGTCTTTCCACCGTCTAACGAATTATAAATATAACCGGTAAGATTAATGTAGCCGACAGATGCCACTATTTTCATGCCATCAGCTGACATAGAAATACTAGACCATGTTTTTTCACCTAAATCTTCTATACTTCTCCAAGTATTTCCACCATTTTCTGAAATATATAAAAATCCCTGGCTTAAAGTTGGACCGGTTTCACACAAAGAACAGTTTATGTTAACAGAATAAAAAGTGATTTTCATACCATCTGTTGACATAGATGCACCCGACAAATATTTTTTTTCATCTATTTTTCTTTCTACCCAAGTTTCGCCACCATTTGATGACATATAAACATATCCGGACGAAACGGTTGCTATAATTTTTATACCATCCCCGGAAGAAGCCACTGATGTCCAATCTCTTAAACCAGCATTAGTTCTTTCAATAAATGTTTTTCCGCCATCTGCTGACGTATAAATATAACCGGATGAAATAGCAATAGCAATATTCATGCCATCTTCCGACACAGCAATTTTTGCAAAATCACCTTTTTCGGATATTTTTTGTTTTGACCATTTATCTTCTCCACTATTTAAAAGATAAAAATTATTTCATCACCATTAGATGATATAGCTAACGACCGCCAATAACTTATTGGTGTCGGTCCATCTAATTTAACCCAAGTTTCTCCACCATTTTTAGAAAGGAAAATACCTCCGCTAGCTTCAATCGCGGCTAATTTAAGCCCGTCCCCTGAAGAAACAACAAAATCCCAATTTTTTTGTCCTATTTTAAAAGATGAATCGTCTTCAGTGCATTCTTCATTTATTAAGGGTTCGGATTTTGAAGTGTTGTTCGATTGAGTGTTAGAGTTCCTATTATAAGTGTTTTTCTGGTTATTATTTTTTAGTAAATTAAAAAGAAATAATCCCAAAATTAAAA
>CAYUWA010000029.1:2680-3666 GCA_964448505.1 uncultured Gammaproteobacteria bacterium
TTCCGCCCACTTCTCAATTTCCCCAATAATCCCATCAAAATTTTGAGAAATATCAGACTTTAAGACTACATAAATAAAAGGAGCATACGAAAGTATGCTCCTTTTATTTATAGCGCCGTAGGCGTGGGAATCGAACTAGTTGGAAATGAGTCAAATCCGAACCGCTATTCCGAGCGGTGGGGATGCAGACGAATGTCGGACGAATATCCGGGGGATATTCGGACGCCAACTCTGGACAAGTGAGCTTTTCGGAAGAAAAGCGAGCGCGATAATTCCCCTAGGGACTACTAGTTAAAAAACATACTAAAAAAGTATGTTTTTTTGTAAAATTTAAGAAATTTTAGTATAATAGACGCATAAATATAAATTTATGTCTCAAATAGAAAATCCCTTAAAACAGTGGCACGAAACTCACAGAATTGAAGATGACGGTATTTCTTATTTTTTAAAACACTACGAGCCAGGAAGTTATGAAATTCGCAATGAAATTAGTTGGTTAACATCAACAATGATTAAATCGTGTAGCTCTTTTGGAACTCCAGACATAAAAGAAGCATCTGTTGATGGTGGCTATGTGAAGATGAATTATATTAATATTATAGACAATCCGGATAAAGAAAAGATTATTGATTATTTGACGGGTTGTGCCGTTGAACTCCACTCTTTAATTAAATCAAACAAACCGCATTTAAGAACAAGGATTACAAAAAATGATTATATCCCATATTTGGAGGATTTTGCCCAACAAAGAATCGATTCAATTAACAAAGATTTTTTAATTTCCCAAGAAGTTTCGGAGTGGATTAATAAGCAGGTTAAAGAATTAAAAGTCAAATATTTTTCTGTAGTTCATAGGGATTTACGTTGCAGACATTTACTTTTTTCCGAATCAGAAAAACCAACTTTAGTTGATTGGGAATTTTCTAATATCAGCGAGCCGGCCCAGGATTTGGCAAAATTGATTTATGATGGGGTGGTTAATCATG
>CAYUWA010000029.1:3676-6171 GCA_964448505.1 uncultured Gammaproteobacteria bacterium
TTAGTTTTTAATAAAGTCATTGATCATTATGCCACGGAGAAAAAAATTTCCAAAGAAGAATTGGAAAGAAAAGTTTTGACTTTTCTGCCAATCATTCCGTTGGAACATTGCGCCTCTTTTGTTAAAAGAAAGCCTGCCGGTTTTGAACAGGAAGTTTTAAAAGATTTAGCATTTATCACTACTTTGTATGATGATAAAAAATAGGGTTTATATTATAACCGAATGTCCTTATGTTGGAGTTTTTCGTGCAATAATTGAATTATCCAAAGAATTAAAAAAAATTGGTATAGAAATAAACTATATTCTTCCAAGTAACCATAGAAATAGATATGGAGAACGACAAAAAGATCACGAAAATGTATTGTTAAAATACGGCAATATTATACATAAACCACTAAGAAGAAAATATCAATATATACTTGGCGATATCATATGCTTTAAAAAATTTTTTAAATCAAATAATGATGCTACAGTCATTAGTTATACGGAATATGCCGGTAAAATTTGTCGCATTCTGTATAGGTATGGTTATATTAAAAGATTATTTCACGTCCCCAGCTGTGTCGGCATTAAAAGAAAAAAATGTTTCTCAGGATTTATTGAATATGTATTTGAAAAAATCCTGTCAAAGGATGCGAGTGCTTATTTAGCTTGTGGATCTTCAGAGGCTTTTATCTTAAAAGATAAGTATAAGATACCGATTGAAAAAATTATATTTTTGCCAAATCTTAGAACTGTAAAAAAAATTTCTTCCAAAAAAATAAAATACGAGTTTATATATGTTGGCAGAATGGTAAAAGATAAAGGGATTTATGGATTGCTAAATGCCTTTAGATTACTAGGAATTCTTGATAAAATAGTATTAGTCGGAGACGGCAAGGAGCTTAATACTCTAAAAAATATTTATCCCGAAGTTAATTTTACCGGGAGAATATCCCCGGAAAAGGTTTTTGATTTTCTTTCCGCTTCGAAATTTTTTGTATCAAATAGCGTAACGGAGGGCCTACCATATTCTTTAATAGAAGCAATGGCTCTCGGGGTTGTGCCTATTATTTCCAATGTTGAAGGGCATAAAGATCTTATAATTAATGGGCGTAATGGTTTTTTATATAATAAACAAATAGATTTAGTAAATTCTCTTTTTAAAGCGCAATTAGTTGGTACTAAAGATTATAATGAAATGAAGCTTTCAGCCCGAGACACAATAATTAATTTATCTAAAATGGCTAAAATAAATATTAACAAAAATTTTAAACTTTATGACTAATTTATCAAATGAACGTTTTCATGTTGGCGTCTATGGGATTTTGATTAAAAATAAAAAGATTCTTCTAATAAAAAAGTCTCGGGGTGCTTATAAGGATATGTATGATCTTCCGGGAGGCGGCATTGAATTCGGTGAAAAAATCGAAGAAGCTTTAAAAAGAGAATTTATTGAAGAAACGGGGGTCACTTTAAGCAGTTATTCATTCTTTAGTAATAACGAATATTTTTGTGATTATATGAATGAATCGGGCGAACCGAGAAAACTACATCATATAGGTTTATACTATAAAGTGACAGCCTCTTTTGAAAGTATAAAAAGTGATTCCGATGGCCAAGATTCCTTGGGGGCTGAATTTATAGATATTAAGGAGTTGAATAAAATTAAGATAGCCCCAATTGCTAAAAAGATAATTGATAGAGTAACTAAAGATGTGTAACTATTTATCTTAAAATTTCCACCCACCTCTCAATTTCCCCAATAAGCTCATTAAAATTTTGAGAAATTTCAGACTTTAAGACTACGAAGCAAAAGAGATTCTGTGAATACAGAGTCTCTTTTGATTTATATTTGCAACTAGGAGAATCGAACAGACGGCGAGCGAGCTATGAGGATGAGCGGAGCGGGTCCGTCCTTGGACAACGAACGACGCCGTTAAGGCGTCGTGAGGCGAAATTCCCCTAGGGACTACTAATTAAAATATTCAGTGAATACCAATAAAAAATAGATCTTAATCCGGGATTGATTTCAAAATTAATCACGCAATAATAATTTTAGTTAATTATTTAAGCTTTTATCGGGTGAAAAGTCACAAACCATGTAACCAAGAATGCGATTGCTACAAATACTAAAGAATACATAGCTGGCCACATTTTAAAAAATAAAATTGTAACATATTTAGGTAATGGGAGAAACAAATAGGCAACCAAAATTACAAAAAATATCACCTTCTTATTGCTAAACTCTAATATTTTAAATGAAGCTAGTGTAGACAAGGAAACAGCGACTGTCATATTTAATAGTTCAAAGAAGAGACCTACACCCGTGACGAAAGGACTACCTGGAAAATTTTGACCTAGCGGAATAACATACAGAGGAGAGTCGTAAAATATATAAATAAGTTGATTAAATATATAGTTAATGATAGCAAGACTCAAAAAAAGGATTGGCGACACTAAATGATTTAGACTTTGCTTATATTTATTATATTATTTGAAGACTGCGTATTTTT
>CAYUWA010000030.1:0-5619 GCA_964448505.1 uncultured Gammaproteobacteria bacterium
CGAGAATTTAGGCGAGCGTCGATAAGCGCGAGCAGGCGCAGCGCTTAGCGCTAACCCAGGACAAGTGAGCTTTTCGGAAGAAAAGCGAGCGCGGAATTCCCGTTACCCGCTCATAAAGAAAAAGACAGAATAGAATTCTGTCTTTTTCTTTAATAGTCTAGTATTTTGGGAAGCGAACAAGCAGCGAGCGAGATATTCTTAGCATCCACTAAACGGGATCCAGCTCAAAGGATCTGTTTTTTGTTTTATAATAATCGAATCATAATAAATACCAATATTTATAATTTAGGTATTATGATTTTTTACGACGTCATAGCAATTTAGCTAATATTAAACACAAAAAAGAATAGTCAGATTAAAAGGGCACAACAAGCAAAAAATAGTCACAAAATAAAAAAGATGATATACTTAATTTATAAAAAATATTATGAGAAAAACCATAAAAAATAAAAAAATCTATAAATTTATTGATTTATTCGCAGGAATAGGGGGGTTTCATTTGGCCCTTGACGATGCCGGGGCGGAATGCGTTTTTGTCTCGGAATGGGACGAACAGGCCAGAAAAACTTATCAGAGAAATTTTGAAAAAAAATCGCCAAAAATATTTAAAAACGGTCTTTTCGCAGGGGATATAACAAAGGTTAAACCGAAAGATATGCCGGATTTCGATATTATCTGCGGCGGTTTTCCTTGTCAGCCCTTCAGCCAATCAGGTTTTAAAAAAGGTTTTAAAGACGACAGGGGAAATTTATTTTTTCATATCGCCAAGATCATAAAACAAAAGAAACCGAAAGCTTTCTTTTTGGAAAATGTCAGACATTTATTGAACCATGACGGTGGAAAAACATTTGAGACCATAAAAAAGACAATCGAAAAAGATTTGGGTTATTCTTTTTATTACAAAATAGTAAAGGCGTCCGAGTTCGGAGTGCCTCAACACAGGCCACGCCTGTTTATGGTCGGATTTAGAGACAAAAAAATAAAGTTTGAGTTTCCCGAGTCGATTAAATTAGAAAAAACGATAGCTGATATTTTTAAAGGAAAATGCGATAAAAAAATTGGGTTTACTTTAAGAGTCGGCGGTCGCGGTTCGAGGTTGGATGACAGACATAATTGGGATGCCTATGTAGTCGATGGAAAAATAAGAAGACTTATGCCCGAAGAGGGAAAAAGAATGATGGGATTTCCCGAGGACGATGGTTTGCCGGTTACGGACGCGCAAGCGATGAAACAGCTCGGCAATGCGGTCGCTGTTCCTGCCATAACCGCCTACGCCAAACAAATAATAAGTACGCTTAAAAAATATGATAACGGGGAATAAGGGTGAATGGAGCGAATTTTATACTTTTTTAAAAGTTCTCGATGAAAGGAAACTTTTTTTCGCCGACGCGAGTTTAAACAGATTAGAAGAATATTATCCTGTTGTCGGAGTTCTCAGGGAAGAAAGAGCACAGACCGGAAAATTTTATAGGTTTAACGGCGATAACGTTGAAGTAGTTAATCTTGACGGCAGGTTGCTCGGGACGGCAGAAGGAATAAAAATAAGATCTTGCGTAAGCAGAATTCTTGAAGCGATGAACGAGTCCGACGGTTCTTTTTCCGTTCCGATTGCGGAAGATTTGATGTCTGATTTATTTTGTACGCAAATAAAAGCTGGTAATGCCGACAAGGCTGATTTAACCGCCAAAGTAAAAGAACAGGGATCGCCCATGGTCATTGATTTGGGTTTCAGCATAAAATCAATGGTGGGCGGAGCCGCAACTCTTTTAAACGCTTCAGGGGCGACAAACTTTGTTTATAAGATAGAAAATTTTAACGGTAATATTGAAGAGGTTAATGCTATCGAGGGGCGCTCGAAAGTAAGAGATAGAATTAAGGCCATAGAAGATGCGGGCGGAAAAATATCTTTTAATTCTTTGGCTAAGGTCATATTTAAAAACAATTTAAGAATGATTGATATAGCCTTTCCCGAAATAATGGCTAAGGCTTTATTGAGTTTTTATAAAGGAAACGGTTCGGCAATTTCTGATACATGCTCTTCTTTGCCGAATGACGAGGAGTTGAGAGAAAAATATGATTTAAGCCAAAGTGATTTCGAATATAAGATTAAAGCTTTTTTACGGGCCGTTGCCCTGGGCATGGTGCCTAACAAAGGATGGAACGGTTTAAGTGCGGCACATGGCGGCTATCTGATAGTTAAAGAGAATGGAGACGTAGTTTGTTATCATTTGCATAATATGGATGCTTTTCAAGAATAACTTTTTAGGAATACAAAATTTGACACTGCAAGCACCAGGAGACACGGATTTGGAAAAATTTATGAAAAAGACGGAGATTTATTTATAAATCTTAATTTGCAGATAAGATTTTTGAAATAATTATGGACAGAGTTTCCAAGGAAAAACGAAGCGAAATGATGAGCAAGGTCAGAAGCAAAAACACCAAACTGGAAATCGCTTTCGGAAAGATTCTTTGGAGCAACGGATTTAGATACAGAAAAAATTCAAAAAAATATTTTGGTGCCCCAGATTTCGTTTTGAAAAAATATCAGACAGTAATATTTGTTGACTCTTGTTTTTGGCATGGATGCAAAAAACACTGTAAGCTGCCAGCAACAAATAAAAAATTCTGGAAAGATAAGATTGAACGGAATATAGAGAGAGACAAAGAGGTTAATAAATATTATAAAAAAGAGAAGTGGAACGTTTTTAGAGTTTGGGAACACGATATAAAACTATTTAATATTAGCTAACTTGACCCGAGAGTTAATATTTGTTAAAATAGTAATAAGGTTAGCCCAGTCGCGGCTACCTGAGTCACTAGCATATGCTGTGATGAAAACGGAATAAATAATTTTCCGTAAATCTTAAGTAGAAATACTTGGTCGACCATAATTGGAGTATTTTTTATTAAGACGCGCGACAACGCGTTTTTTGCGTTTTAATAAATAAATTACAAAACTATGGAACAAGTTATTATCAAAATTCCTAATGTACACAATTTTAGGAAAGTTTACGACTCAGAAAATAACGGTTTAATGTATGGAGCTACATGCCCCATTCTCAGTATCTATGCCGTTAAAGAACAATTAGACAAAGTATTGGATATTAATCCAAGAAATCAGAAATCTACTTCCGCCCCATCAAAAGCCATGCAAGACACGTTAAGAGAGGCGCCAGATCTGTTTGTTTTTAGAAACAGAGGTTTAACTTTTATGGCTCAAAAAGCATTATGGGACAATAAAACTGAAGTTCTTGAAATAACATGCGAAATTTATCCTAATCAAGAATTCCAAATTAATGGTTTGGCTGATGGAGCGCATACTTATGACGTAATAAAAAAATTTATAGGTGAAATTGATGAAACGGAGCGAAAGGAAATATCAGCAGAAGTAAAACTGGACATAATAACAGGACAAAATGATAGAGATGAGATTATTGCCATGGTGGACTCAAGAAACAAATCTATGCCCGTCAGAGAAGAAAGTATGTTGGATTATAAGGGTGTTTTTAAAGCAATTAAAAAAGCGTTGGAAGGCAAAACATATGAACATGATATTGCCTATTATGAGAACCAGTTAGTCGATGATAAAAATCCAGAATCAGGGTACAGACAAATTGGTATTAGCTCGGTATTGTCATATTTAATGTGCTTTGATATTAATTACTTTAATGAAAATAAGCATCCGGTATCTTCCTACTCTTCAAAAAAGAAGGTATTAAGCTGGTTTGAAGAAAAATTTAATGAAAATGAAAAAGATACAGCAGCATTTGTTAAAATTCTTCCTAAAATTTTAGAGTTAAGAGACTATATAGAGTCTGAAATGCCTAAGGTCTGGAATAAAATATCAGGAAGATACGTAGACCAACCTGGGGTTAAAAAATTAAAGAGATCTGAAAAGCTCGACTTCTCCGATTACGAGGTGGCGTATCTTAGCCCTGGGGGGTTTATTTATCCTGTTTTAAGCGCTTTTAGGTCTATTCTTAGTAAGACAGATGGGGAATATGATTTTAAAACAGAACCTAAGAAGATGTTTGATAGAATGAATAAGGCGGATGGAAGAAGCTTAGTCTATAAGTTGGTCAATGTTAATGACAAAAATCCAAATGCTATTGGAAAAAATGCAGAGCTCTATGATAGTTGCTATGGATCTTTAAGGGGATATTATTATGAATCATTAAATAATTAACTTTATGGAAAATAAAATTTTACGGGCAACACATCATGGTGTTTTGAAAATTGGAGATACTGAGTTAAATTGTTCTGTGCTTGAAAATGGGTCACGCGTTATTTCTAGAAATGCTATTTTTAGAGCGTTTAAAAGAACAAAAAGAGGTAGAGCTAAGAATGAAAGCCGGGAGCCCAATATGCCCGCTTTTATTGATGCCAAGAACCTTAAGCCCTTTGTTTCACCAGAATTAATGCAGGTGCTCAAACCTCTTAGTTATATTGCAAGTAATGGGAGAGAGGCTACAGGATATAAAGCTGAAATTTTACCATTACTTTGTGATACCTATTTACAGGCAAGAGATTCCAAGGTCTTATTAGCGCAACAACAGCTATTGGCCAAGACCGCGGAAATATTAGTTAGAAGTTTATCAAAAGTTGGTATTGTCGCATTAGTTGATGAGGCAACAGGATATCAGGATATTAGAAAGAGAGATGAATTGCAACAAATTTTAAAGGCCTATATAAGAGAAGAGCTTTTGCCTTGGACTAAAAGATTTCCTGACGAATTTTATCAGCAAATGTTTCGTCTAAAGAATTGGCCGTATGATCCAGCTAGTGTAAAACGACCAGCTATAATTGGGAAATTAACGAATGAACTGATATATAATCAACTTCCTCCTGGGGTTTTGCAAGAATTAAAAACTAAAACACCAAAAAGCAAAAAAGGTAATTATACTGCCCGATTCCACCAAAGCTTAACGGAAGATGTCGGTCACCCGACTTTAAAGGGCCAATTGCAACAAGTCATAGTACTTATGCGAGTATCTCCTAATTGGAGCGCATTTAAAAAGATTTTTACTAAAGCTTTCGGTGGGCAACAGGAGTTAGATTTTGGGGATGACGAAAAATAGTATTATATTATTTACAAAAAGAGACGCATAATGCGCCTCTTTTTAGTTTATCCATTATCCCTTTTAACCAGTTTGTAATTCCAGTAAATCTTGATTAAATCGTTTCTTATTTCTTTCAAGATTTTTATCTTAGACTCACGATCGAGATGTTCGTCAGGCAGTCCAAAATCTATCCGTATCTCGTTAAGCGCCTGGGCCATATTTAAAATGGTCTCGGTTCTGAATGCGGAAGACTTTTTAGCCTCAGTGTCATTTTTAGCCATACTTTTGGTATTAGTTAATTAATGACACCTTTCCTTATATTGCCGCGTCAAAAATGAAATTGTGACGCTATTGTGACCGAAAGGTGGTAAATTGTGAAAATTTCGGGTTAAAACTGGTTACTTAAAAAGTTAAAATAATATTTAATATTAAATAAATTTCACTACTTTTACAGAAATTCGTAAAAACCCGATTTTCGTTTCGATTCCCGTTACCCGCTCATAAAGAAAAAGACAGAATAGAATTCTGTCTTTTTCTTTAATAGTCTAGTATTTTG
>CAYUWA010000031.1:0-5325 GCA_964448505.1 uncultured Gammaproteobacteria bacterium
AAGTCGCGCTTAATTTGCGAATAATATTTCTTGGTTTCTATACAACTATTAAATTGTTCGGTATTTATTTTCAAACTCTCGGCGATAGTGAGAAGACTAGTATTTAATTCGGCGCCGCTCGCCGTTAGTTTATCTTGGTTTACAAAAAGTAAATCATGAAACTCCCAGAATTTTCCTTGTTCTCCAGCACAACGAGCGGAAAGAGCGAGTTCAATTGAGTTATCATGAAGCGGGTAGTCGCGGTAAACGAATTTAACCTTGTCTTTATATTGTTCGGTAATTTTTTTAATAACATTTGAAGATTGCTGACAAAAAGGACAAGCAAAGTCGGAAAACTCAACAATAGTAATTTGCGGGGCGCTTGTTCCGCTTGAATAATTACCGCCCCCGATTATGGCTGCTTGGTAGGCCTCGCGTTCGGCGCTAACCGATTTCTGCGATTCCTCAAGTTTTATCTCTTTAACCTTGTTTATAACATAAAAGACGGAAGCAATGAGAAAAATAAGTAAAAGGGCGACAATACATAATACTAATACGCCCCACCACTTTTTGTACCAGGGTTTTAATTTTTGCGCGTGTCGTGCCTTCATTTCGGCGTACTTCAAGCGTTCGGCTAAACTCATATTGGTAAAATAAAAAAATTGAAAAAATGCTAAGTTTAAAGTATGCTTATATTATAACATAATTTATGAAAATAATCTCTTGGAATATTAACGGAATAAGAGCAATAAGCAAGAAGGGCTTCAAGTCTTTTTTAGAACAAGAAAAACCCGATATTATCTGTCTTCAGGAAATAAAAATCTCGGAAAGTGCCAGAAACTTAGAAGAATTTGATTTCGCCGCGTACCAGGAATTTTTCAATTCGGCCAAGCGCCCCGGTTATAGCGGAACGGCTATTTTAACAAGAGAGGGACTCAAAGGAATTGTTGGAGTAAAGGACGGAATCGGAATAGAGAAGTTTGATATTGAAGGAAGAGTACAGACGCTAGAACATCAGAATTTTTATTTGTTGAATGTTTATTTTCCAAACGCGAATCATGAGCTTAGCCGCTTAGATTACAAAATGGAGTTTAACGAAGCCTTGCTAAAATATGCAAAAAAATTAGAAAAGAAAAAACCGGTAATTATTACCGGAGATTTTAACGTCGCGCATCAAGCGATTGATTTAGCGAGACCGAAAGAAAATATTGGTAGCCCGGGGTTTACGGCAGAAGAACGCTCTTTTATGAGCAAATTCTTAAAAGCGGGGTTTATTGATTCCTTTCGCTTTATAAACGGAGAAAAAATTCAATATTCTTGGTGGAGCTACCGCGCCGGTGCTCGTTTTAGAAATATTGGCTGGCGCATTGACTATTTCTGCCTTTCCGATAAACTTAAGGGAAACATAAAGAAAGCCTATATTTTAGATAAAGTTCTCGGTTCCGACCATGCTCCTGTCGGGTTAGAAATTAATTAATACAATATGTACAACTTTCAAGAAATAGAAAAAAAATGGCAGGAAAAATGGGCCTCTGACGGCTTATATAAAACCGGTCAGGATAAAACTAAACCGAAATATTATATTTTAGATATGTTTCCGTACCCGTCGGGCGCCGGGCTTCATGTCGGTCACCCTAAAGGTTATATTGCGACCGATATTTTGGCGAGAATGCGTTTAATGCAAGGTTATAATGTTCTTCATCCGATGGGCTGGGATGCTTTCGGTTTACCGGCGGAAAATTATGCGATAAAAAATAAAGTTCATCCTAAGGCGGGCACGGATAATAATATCGCCATTTTTAAGAAACAATTGGAAATATTGGGATTTTGTTATGACTGGGAGAGAGAAATAAATACGACCGATCCGGAATATTATAAATGGACGCAATGGATATTTTTACAAATGTTTGAAAAAGGTTTGGCTTTTGAATCTTATGAGCCGATTAATTGGTGCCCGTCTTGCCAGACCGGTTTAGCTAATGAAGATTTGGAGGACGGAACTTGCGAAAGATGCGGCAGCGAGGTTGAACAGAAACCGATGCGCCAGTGGGTTCTTAAAATTACCGACTATGCCGAACGATTGCTTAACGATTTAGAAACACTTCCCGATTGGGAAGAGTCAATTAAGGAGATGCAAAGGAATTGGATAGGGAAAAGTATCGGAGCGGAAATAAATTTTAAAATTTCCGGGACTAACGACGAAATAACGGTATTTACAACTCGCGTTGATACAATTTTCGGCTGTACTTATGTTGTTTTAGCGCCTGAGCACGATTTAATTTTATCTTTAAAAGAGAAGATTTCTAATTGGTCGGAAGTTGAAGAATATATTGAAGAAGTTAAGAATAAAACTGAAATAGAAAGAACCGGTCTTAATAAAGAAAAAACGGGTGTTATCTTAAAAGGGATTAAAGCCATTAATCCTTTTAATAACGAGGAAGTAAATATTTTTATTGCTGATTATGTCTTAAATTCCTACGGTACGGGAGCGGTTATGGCAGTTCCGGCACATGATGAGCGAGATTACGAATTTGCCAGAAAATTCGGGCTAAGAATTAAGTCAGTCATTCGCGAATGCGAACACTGCGAATACGAAGGGAAGTCCGCTTTTGTAGATGATGGTATTTTAGTTAATTCCGGCGAATTTAATAAATTAAAATCGGAAGAGGCAAGAGTTAAAATGATTGAGTTTTTAGAGAAGGAAAAGCTAGGGCGGGCAAAAATAAATTATAAGATTAAGGATTGGGTCTTTTCCCGTCAAAGATATTGGGGCGAGCCGATACCGCTTGTTCATTGCGAAAAATGTGGCGTCGTTCCGGTCCCGGAGGATGAATTGCCAGTCGTTTTGCCTGACGTTAAAAGTTATGAGCCAAGCGGAACAGGCGAATCGCCACTAGCGCTAATCTCCGATTGGGTTAATACTAAATGTCCGAAATGTGGCGGAGATGCAAAGCGCGAAACAAACACTATGCCGCAATGGGCGGGATCTTGCTGGTATTATTTAAGGTATATTGATAATAAAAATGATAAAGAATTAATAGATAAATCATTAGAAAAATATTGGTCGCCGGTTGATTTTTATGTCGGCGGAGCGGAACATGCGACTCGTCATCTTATTTATGCTCGTTTTTGGCATAAGTTTTTATATGATATCGGTTTAGTTTCCTACCCTGAACCTTTTACGAAATTAAAGCATGTTGGTTTAATTATGGGAGAAGACGGTCGCAAAATGTCAAAACGCTGGAGCAATGTTATAAATCCCGACGATATAGTTGCCCTTTACGGCGCGGATTCAATGCGAGTTTATGAGATGTTTATGGGGCCCTTTGATTCAGCTTGCGCTTGGAATACTAATGGCCTTATCGGCGCCAAGAAATTCTTAGAAAAAATAGTTAGTTTGTTTGAGGGAGAAGACTGCGAAAATGACAAAAAAATAGAGTCGCTACTTCATAAAACAATTAAAAAAGTTGGTGAAGATATTGAAGAATTTCATTTTAATACGGCGATTTCCGCCCTGATGATTCTTCTTAACGAAATTAGCGATTTTAAAAACAAGAACGGTAAATTGCCGATTAACAAAGACTGCCTAATGAACTTACTGCAAATTCTCGCTCCTTTCGCGCCGCATCTAAGCGAAGAATTTTGGCAGAAACTTGGTAATCAGGAAAGTATTTTTAAATCTGCTTGGCCGGAATATAATAAAGAACTTATTAAAGATTCGGTCGTCAATTTAGTTGTCCAAATCAACGGTAAACTGAGAGCGACACTTGAAGTACCGGCGGGGATAAGTGAAGAAGAAGCCCTTAAACTAGCCAAAGAAAATGAAGCAGTCGCGAAATGGTTAGAGGGAGCAGAAATTATTAAAATAGTTTTTGTCGGCGGAAAACTTCTTAATCTTGTTATTAAATAAATACATAAAAATGCCTGATTTATTGCAGAAAACTCGCGAGATTTGCCGTTTGTTTGAAATATATCCCAAACGTTCCAAGGGTCAAAATTTTTTAATAAATGAAAGAATTTATGATGATATAATTAAGGCGGCGGATTTGAATTCCGATGATACTGTTTTAGAAGTCGGTCCCGGTCTGGGATTTTTAACAGCTAAAATGGCGGCGGTTGCTAAAAAAGTCGTAGCGGTTGAGCTTGATGACACGCTGGCTAAATATTTACAGATGGCTATTGACTCTCAAGATGTAGAAAACGTAAACATTGTTAATTCTGATATTTTAAAGTTCAATATTTCTGAAAATCTGCCAAAGAAATATAAAATTGTCGCCAATCTTCCTTATAATATTTCTTCAATTTTTTTACGTTTAATTTTTTCGCTTAAAAATAAGCCGGAAGTAGTTGTTTTGATGCTTCAAAAAGAAGTGGCGCAGAGGATCGCCGCTGTGCCGCCCGATATGAGTATTCTAGCTATTTCCGTCCAATACTTTGCGGCACCGAGAATTATTAAGGAAGTTAAAGCGGGTAATTTTTGGCCGGAACCGAAAATAGACAGTGTTGTTATAAGAATGGATACCAAGCAAACACAACCGCTTAACTCCGACCAAGAAAAGAAGTTTTTTCGCTTAGTCCGGGTAGGCTTTAGCGCGAGGCGGAAAATGCTTAAAAATAACTTAGTCGGCGGTCTTAAAATAGACGCTAAAACTATTGAAAATATACTGGCGAGCAATAACTTTAATTATAAGGTGAGAGCGGAAGATTTAGGTCTTGACGCTTGGCTGAAATTATTTGCCAGCTTAGAGAAATTTATGATATAATAAAGTTAATCTTAGATTAATTTTATTATTTTTTGAATTTTTTTATGACTCAAAATACGGACGGAAAAGATGAGCAGAATAAAGTTATTCAAAACCTACCTAAAACCCAAAAAATAGCGGTAATCGCCTTGGCGCTTATCGCCGTTTCTATTATCGTTTTATCGGTTTTACAATTTAGATATCGGATAAATAACCCGTTTAAGGTTGAAGGGACTAAAACGGAAATTTCCGATGTTTTTGATTTTAATAAAGATACCGATAAGGACGGGTTGACCGACTATGATGAGATTAACGTCTATCAAACCTCAATTTATTTGGAAGATTCAGATAGTGACGGGATTAGCGATAAGCAGGAAGTTGATAAGGAAAGCGACCCAAATTGTCCGGAAGGGAAGGATTGTAATAATGCCACAAGTTTAGAAATTATTAATAATCAAGCGACCTCCAGCCTAGAGACAATTACTTTATCAACCGATTTGAATGCGGCCAGCAGTAGCGAGGAGGCGCTTAAGAATGTTTTAAACGGAGTAACCGATGCCACAACTTTACGCCAAGTCTTAATTGAAAGCGGAGCGGATAAAAC
>CAYUWA010000032.1:0-4182 GCA_964448505.1 uncultured Gammaproteobacteria bacterium
TGCCGATGAGGTTATTCGTCGCTCTTTGGATAACGAAACTTGGATGATATTGGTCGGTTCTGAAAATAAGACTTCAAATAGAGCCCTGACGTATGCTAATAAATATGAAAAGGGAGTTTATGCCGCAGTTGGTGTTCATCCTATTCATCTTGAAGAACAGGCCTTGTCTAATAATGATGAAAACGGTGAATATAGTTTTATGGCTAGAGCGGAAGAGTTTGACTATGGAACTTATGAAAAATTAGCCAAATTTGAGAAAGTGGTGGCGATTGGAGAAATAGGTTTAGACTATTATCATTTAGATACGACTAAAGACGTTTTGGCTATCAAGAAAAGACAGCAAGAGGTATTTGCCAAGCAATTGTTTTTAGCCAGAAGTTTAGATTTGCCGGTTATTATTCATTGTCGGCAGGCCCATGATGATTTAATGCTTATATTAGAAGAATTTAAGAAAGAATATGGCGATATGATCCCCTTGAATCATCCTTGGGGTGTTGTTCATTGTTTCTCCGGCGATGAAGACCTAGCTTGGAAATATTTTAAGCTAGGATTACTTATTTCTTTTACCGGTTTAATTACTTTTAGCAAACAATGGGATGATTTAATAAGAAAAACGCCGCTAGAAAAAATAATGATAGAAACAGATACCCCATATATGACACCAGAACCATATCGGGGACAGAGAAATGAACCATTATTAGTCCAATATGTCGCTAAAAGGATAGCGGATATTAAGAATATTAAGATAGAAAAAGTAGCTGAGATTACGACGGCTACCGCACGAGCTTTTTTTAGAATTTAAAGCCGGATAATAGCTGAGATTTGTAAAAATTGGAGGGTTGACACTTAGGCATTTTTGCGCTATATAGAGAGATAGTTAAAAATATATGAAAAATGATTCCTGGGCCTTGGCTTTGCGGGTAATGGTTAACTTATCAGCCTGGATAGCCGGACCGGTTATTATCGCTCTTTTTTTGGGAAGATGGCTTGACGAAAGGTACAATACAGCTCCTTGGTTGTTTTTAGGAACCATGGGCTTTGCTTTTCTGATTTCTATGTACGGGCTAGTTACTAATGCGTTAAAAGAATTTAAAAAAATTGAGGCCGATGCTAAATCTTTGAAAGATAATAAAAGAGAAGAGAAAGAAAAAAAATAAATTATGTCAAAAACTGTTGAACAAACAAATAGTTCTATTGAGACCGTAGCTAACTCTGCCGAACAAACAAATAATAATATTTTATTAGAAAGCAATTTAGAGACTCATGAAGAAATAATTCATGAGAATACTTTATTTGCCGAACCGATTGCTCATGTCGGAAGTTTTGAGATTACTAATTCTTTATTAACCTCTGGAATTGCTTTTTTAATTATTTTGACTTTTGGAATTTTGGTGAGAAGAAAAATAAGAAAAGTCCCGACCGGATTACAAAATGGAATGGAAATAATTATTGAGGGATTCTTGGAAATATTTGACGGGGTAACAGGAGATAGAAAAAAATCAATGAAATTTGCCCCGCTCGTTTTAGCCTTTTTCTTTTTTGTTCTCATTAATAATTGGATGGGAATTTTGCCGGGCGTCGGTTCAATCGGCCAAATCGCTCAACATGGCGGCGAAAAATTGTTTATTCCGTATTTAAGAGGAGCGACAGCCGATTTAAATACAACTCTCGCCTTGGCGACAATTGGGGTTGTTTTAAGCCATATCATCGGAATACTAAGTATTGGTTGGTGGAAATATTTAAATAAGTTTATAAACATCAAGGCTTTTCTTGAAATTCCGCGTAAAGTAATAAAAGATCCGATGGTTTTGTTAGTTAATCCGATTAAAGCTTTTGTTGGGCTTATTGAAATTATCGGTGAGTTGGCAAAAGTCGCGAGCCTCTCCTTTCGTTTGTTCGGTAATGTTTTTGCCGGAGAAGTTTTGCTTGCTTCTATGTCAGCGATTCTTGCTTATGGTATTCCGATCCCGTTTTTGTTTTTAGAAGTTCTAGTTGGATTGATTCAAGCTTTAATTTTTGCGATGTTAATTTTAACATATTTAACTATTAACACGACCGCAGAAGAACATTAATTAAAAAGATATAAATAATAGTTTTGCACAAAATAATTTTTGTGTAAGACTTAATAAAATTATGGAAAATGTTATGTTAGCTAAAGCCCTTGCCATCGGTTTGGGTTCAATCGGTCCGGCTCTTGGTATCGGTTTTATTGGTGCCAAAGCCATGGAAGCAATCGGACGTAATCCGGAAGCAGCTGGCAAAATTTTAGTGCCGATGCTTTTAGTCGCGGCTTTTGCCGAAGCGGTCGCTATTTACGCGCTTGTTATCGCCTTTAGTATCAAATAGTTTTTTGACTGGCTTCCTCTAATAAATTTAGGGGAAGATGCTAGAAAATTATTCAAGTAACAAAATTATATGGAATCATTAATTTCTACCTTTCATATTGATCTTAAGTTGTTTATCGCGCAATTAGTAAATTTTGCCGTTGTCTTTAGCGTTTTATACTTTTTTGCTTTCAAGCCGCTTGTCAAAACGATGGGCGAGCGAACGGAGAAAATTGATAAAAGTTTAAAAGATGCCGATGAAATTGAAAAACGATTGGCACTCACTGAAACTGAAAAAACAGAAATTATTAGCGCGGCTAAAAAACAAGCTAATTTAATTGTTGAGGAAGCCGATAAACGCGGTGAGGAAAGAAAAGCGGAACTGACTCTTAAAGCCAAAGAAGAAATTGCTCAAGTAATTAACAATGAAAAAGCTAAATTGGCGCAAGAAAAACAGGAAACTCTAAAAGAGATAAAGAAAGAAGTCGCCGATCTTGTTATTTTGACTGTTGAAAAAGTATTGAACGAAAAAATGACAAGCGATAAAGACAGGGAGTTAATTAAGAAATTGGTTAAATAGTTATGAAGATTTCCGTTAAACAATATGCCGTTAGCCTTTACCAATTAATTGAAGGCAAGTCGGAAAGCGAAGTAAAAAAGATTTTAAAGAATTTTGTTATTTTATTAAATAAAAATTTAGATTTAAATAAAGCTAACGAGATAATTACGGCTTTTGCGGAGAACTGGAGTCTTGCGCACGGAGAGCTAGCCGCGGAGTTAATTAGTGCGCGTGAACTTGGCCCAAGCGCGAAAGAGGCCGTTACCGATTATTTGAAAGAAAAAAGCGGTGCTAAAAAAATTATTTTAAATGAAATAGAAAATAAAGAAATATTAGGCGGCTTTATTTTAAAATATGACAACAGAATTATTGATGGCAGTTTGAGAAATACGCTTGAAGAATTAAAAACAAAAATTAAAGCTTAAAATATTAGTAATTTAATTAAAATATATGTCTAGCACAAAGGATTTCATAATTGAACAGCTTAAAGAGGAGATATCCGGTTTTAAGGCCGAGGTAAATGAAAAATCAGTCGGAAAAGTTTTAAAAGTTTCTGATGGTATCGCCCTTGTTTCCGGTTTAACCGAAGCGATGATGTCGGAAATTTTAAAATTTAAAACCGAAAAGGGTGACGTTACTGGCGTGGCTTTAAATTTGGAAGAAAATTTAGTTGGGGCGATTATTTTGGGAGATTTTACCGCGATTAAAGAAGGAGACGAAGTACAGGCAACTAAAAGAATTCTTGAAGTACCGGTTGGCGAAGCGGTTATCGGACGTGTTTTGAATCCATTAGGAGAACCGTTAGACGGCAAAGGAAAAGTTGAAACAAATAAATTTTATCCGGTTGAAAAAATTGCTCCTGGTGTTATTACTCGTGCTTCAGTTAAAGAACCGGTTCAAACCGGAATCAAAGCGATTGACGCGATGATTCCTATCGGACGCGGACAACGCGAACTTATTATTGGTGATCGTCAACTTGGAAAAACTGCTTTAGCGATTGATACGATTATTAACCAAAAAGGACAGAACATGAAATGCGTTTATGTCGCTATCGGGCAAAAAGAATCTAAGATTGCTAATATTGTTTCAAAATTAACGGAAAATGGAGCGATGGAATATACAACGGTCGTTTTAGCCGGTGCCTCTAACTCCGCTTCGTTATTATATATTGCCCCTTATGCCGGTTGCGCGATGGCCGAATACTTTTTAGATAAAGGAGAAGATGTTTTAATTATTTACGATGATTTGTCTAAACACGCCGTTTCTTATCGTGAAATTTCTTTGTTACTTCGAAGACCG
>CAYUWA010000032.1:4192-4813 GCA_964448505.1 uncultured Gammaproteobacteria bacterium
GGGACGAGAGGCTTACCCGGGAGACGTTTTCTATCTCCACTCTCGTTTACTAGAACGTGCTTGTAAATTAAATAAAGAATACGGCGGCGGTTCTATTACCGCTCTTCCGATTATTGAAACACAGGCGGGCGATTTATCCGCTTATATTCCAACTAACGTAATTTCAATTACCGATGGTCAAATATTTTTGGAACCGGACTTATTCTATAAAGGAAATCGTCCGGCGGTTAATGCCGGTTTGTCAGTTTCTCGTGTTGGATCATCCGCGCAAATTAAAGCGATGAAAAAAGTTGCCGGGAAGATGCGTCTTGAAGCGGCTCAATACCGAGAACTGGCGGCTTTCGCTCAATTTGGTTCAGATTTAGATGAAGATACCAAGAAAAAACTAGAGAGAGGAAAGAGATTGTACGAAATTTTTAAGCAAGATCAGTACATGCCTTTATCAGTTGCCAAGCAAGTTATAATTTATTATTCCTTAATTAATGGCTTTTTAGATAATGTTCCGGTTGAAAAAGTTCGCGAATTTGAAGCGGCTTTATATAAGTATGCTGATTTAAATGATGAGGTTCTTAAATTAATTGAAACCAAAAAAGAACTTGACGAAGAAATTGAAAATAAAAT
>CAYUWA010000033.1:0-3349 GCA_964448505.1 uncultured Gammaproteobacteria bacterium
TAAAGAAAAAGACAGAATAGAATTCTGTCTTTTTCTTTAATAGTCTAGTATTTTGTGAGAACCCTTAAAGCAATGGTTTATAAATTAGGCTCAGCACATTCTAATATGCTATTATTTAAGCATGATAGTTATAATTTAGTCTATGTAAAATATGATTAATTTTAAACATAAAAAATACGAATTACTTTTTAGCAATAACTTGGCGCCACTTCAAGCTTTGAATTATGCTGATGAATTATTTTTTAAAGAATTTAAACGGTTGTCTGGCAAAAGCTATAGAATTTTATCGGTTATTGAGCGTGGTTGGCAAAAAAAGTATGGTCTGATTTCTGATTTGGAATTATTAAGAAAAAGTTTTGAAACAAAAATTAATGATTATAAATGGGCACCAAAAATATTAAAAGAATATGAAGCCCAATCAAAAAAATTAAGAGGATTATTATCCCAAATAGCCCAAAAAGAATATTCTAATCAGAGAGCCGACGGGTTGATTAAAGATTTAATAAAAATTAGAAAAAACTCGGCTGTTTTAGATGCGATGAGCAATCTTCTGTACTTGTTTAGCTTGTTAAAAGGTGAAGAATTTCTTAATAACTTAAGAACATATACAAAAGATAAGAACATTTTAAATGATAATTTTACTTATTATACACAACCTATTAAAGAAAGTCGTTTTGCTAGGATAAATATTAAAAAATTAAGCACCTTATTAAAATTAAGTAAAAGAGATTCAAATTTCAGTTATATTATTAGAATCGGAGCTTTTATTAAAGATGATGTTTCGGAATTATTAGATTTAAGGAATAAGATGGCGCGCAATCTTTATTTAGAAATAGCTAAGAGAATCAAATGCACAGGGGCCGAAATAAATTATTTACAGATAGGTGAAATAGAAAAAGCCCTTACACCCAAAAAGATTAAGCCTGAACTCATAAAAGAGCGAAAAGCAATAACTATTTTATTTTATCTTAATAACAAGTTATATGTTTGTGAAGGTCAAAAAGCTATTAACTTTTTAGAAAAGAGTGGTTTTTCAGAAGTAAAAGAAAAAATTAAACTCCAGGGGCAAGTTGCATGTAGGGGAATTGTGAGAGCTAGAGTTGTTTTGGCAAATAATAGTCAGGAAGCTAATAAAAAAATGCGTAAAGGAGATATCTTGGTGGCCGCCTATACAGCAGTTGAATACTTGTCGGCCATGAAAATGGCAGCGGCTATATTAACAGAAACCGGTGGAATAACTTCTCATGCCGCAATTATATCCAGGGAGCTCAATAAGCCTTGCATAATTGGGATGAAGGGCTTAATGAAAACGGTTAAAGATGGAGACTTTATAGAGGTAGATGCTAACAGGGGTGTTGTTAAAGTTTTAAAAAAGGCTTAAATTTATAACCAAACCGCAGAAGAAGCTCATAAAGAAAAAGACAGTTCAAAAGAACCGTCTTTTTCTTTAATAGTTGATATTTAGTGATTCTGGCAAGGAACGAGCGAGAAAGTTACGTTGTATATTTAAAAATGATATAATGTAATTATAATTATCTATTTGGTTTAATAATATGAGTCTAAGTGAATACAAAATGTTTAGCCGTGCCGCTCAGGATGTCGGTATAAAGGATAAGGACGAACGTAAGTTGATTGCCATGGACCCCAATATGCTTTTGGATGAGGCGAGTCCGGAATTTAAAAAGCAAATTGGACCAAAGACACTTCAGGGATTTTTTGAGTTTTTAAACAATAATAAGCCGGATAATGACAAGGAGACCGTTCGTTTGGGCAACATCCTTTATCAGTATCGTTCTGATGAACGCGCGGAAAAGAATTTTGCTGCCCAGAACGAGCGCCAACCCAGGGCTTTAAACGAGCAGGACCAAAAAATTATTAATCTAGGCTGTCGTTTAATAGAAGACTCTTTTTATAGCGGTAAGTTGAGCCATTTAAATGATAAATCATCAGCGGCTGCGGCTTTTGTCTTCAATAATTTAGCCAAAATTTTTCAATCGCAGAAAAACTTAGAGGGGTTTGATAAAGAAAAATTTGATACTTTTATAAAAGAAGTTTCGCAGTTTGAAAATGATAAGCTATTTGAAAAATATACCGACCCAGAAGCAGTCGACAAAAAAAAGAATGGTCAAGACAATTTAGATAAGGCTATTTCTCAAGAGTCTTCCTCCTTGGAAGAGTTTATCAAACAAGATTGGGACAAATGCTGCTCAGAATTAAATGATAAATTAAGAGAATCTCTTAAAATTTTGCAGCGGATTAATTATTTAAGGTATAATGATACTTTTCAAGAAAAAGTGGCAAAAATATTTAGGGCATGGCCGGACATAATTGGCTGTACTAATGATTATGCTAAAAAACTATTAACAAATAAAAATATCAATGATTTTTATCCGGGGCCGCTTGATAATCAATTCAGAAACTCAATAGCTTCTTTAGCTTCTCTTCAGTCTAAATTGGATGGAATCTTTGAAACATCATTTCTTGAAGATGAACTAGCCTTAGTAAGGAGAAAAATAAAAACTAGTGCTCCGGCAAAAACAAAAAAATATAATGACTTATCAACATTCGGGCTAGATGCTAGCAAAGATTTAGCGCCGGACGCCGTCAAGGTGTTGGAAGAAGTTTTTGAAAATAATGGACAAGGTCTCTTTAATCAATATATTTTGCAGATTAAAAAGGTTGATAATCTAAAAGAACAGCGTGAGCGTATTATCTCTCAAGACAAAAATTTTCAATCGTCTTGTAATAAGATGTTGCAGAAGCATGACAGCCTCAGTACAATTCCGTATTTTTTAAAATCTTATATTATAGCCTCAGATTTACGGAATACAAAGTCTGACCGAGGAGAGTCATTAAAACATTTGGCCGGCTTAGCGCCGAACAAAACGGACGAACATTTATTCTTTGGAGAGTATGAATACGATGGAGAGAACTATACTAAAAATGGTCCCAATTATGCCAATGTTCACTATTTACCCGGGGACATGCCGTTAGCCATTTGGGCGGTTGAATATCTAGAGTCGCCGGAGAGGAAAAATACTGGCAAAGTCTAATAAGGCTGAATTATTCTTATTTATCTTTTTGACTACAGTTATTCGCTCACAAACAAGCAGCAGCATTTTATTGGTGCTTAGCGGTTTATTCGTTTGGGATTAGTGGGAACTTAAAAAGTATAGACGATTTCATAGAGTAGGCGTATACTTTTAATAGGCGTAAATCCTATGGGGAGCTTTAATAAGTAAGTGACGTTTCTCGTCACCGAACCATAGGTGGTTGTAAAGGCACCCTGAGGGGTGTTTTTTTGTTTTCTTATTTTTCAAAATTTTATTTCCCAACTCCCATAATTGCT
>CAYUWA010000034.1:0-2571 GCA_964448505.1 uncultured Gammaproteobacteria bacterium
TGGCGCTTCCCTTACCTTCCACCCGGATGGAATCATCCTGGATCAGCACAGGAAGGCTTTTGAAAGCGATCAGATAGCTACCGGTTTTGAGAGGCAGTGTAGCGCTGCGGGTGGTAAGTGCGCGGTCGGCGTAAACAGTCACGGCAGTAATCCTTGAAGGCACCACTATCTGTTTGATGTCCGCGGAAAAGGAAAGGTTGGGAATCAAAAGTAACGCAACTACAGAAAAGAAACTTATAATCTTCATGGCAACACTCCTTTATTATTCGGATATCTGCTGCCAACTTACACGTGACAGAGCATCCAATGAACTTATACCTTTATAAAATCTTTTGCAAAAAAGACTTTGTTCTTTCGTGCTTTGGATTTGAAAATATTTCTTCCGGGGTGGAGTCTTCTAGTATTTCCCCTTTATCCATAAAAATAACGCGATTGGCAACCTCTCTGGCAAAGCCCATTTCGTGAGTAACCACCATCATCGTCATACCGTCTTTTGCCAGTTGTTTCATTACCTCTAAAACCTCTCCAACTAATTCAGGATCCAAAGCGGAGGTAGGTTCGTCAAAAAGCATAATTTTAGGATTCATGGCCAGCGCTCTTGCTATGGCAACTCTTTGCTGCTGACCACCGGAAAGCCTTGACGGGTATTCATCTCTTTTGTCCTCAAGGCCTACCTTTTTTAAAAGTAGATTCCCTTGTTCGATAGCTGTTTCTTTCTTAATTTTTTTAACAGTAAAAGGAGCTTCCATTATGTTTTCTAATGCAGTTAAATGAGGGAATAAATTAAATCTTTGAAAAACCATACCAAGCTCAGCACAAATCAAAGCTACCTTTTTAGGAGAAATTTTTAAGCTGTCTTTTCCCTTAACTTTTTCGTCTATTAATTCTCCGTCAATTATAGTTCGACCTTCAGTTATTCGCTCGAGATGATTAAGGCACCTTAAAAGAGTGCTTTTGCCGGAACCGCTAGGCCCAATTATGCAAACAACGTCCCCTTTAGTCACCTCTAAATTAATATTTTTTAAAACCTCTAATTTGCCAAATGATTTATAGACATTTTCCAGCTTAATCATTTAAGTTCCATCCTACTCATAAACCGAATATTTTTTTTCTAATTTGCTAAATACAAAGGTGAAAATGGTTGTCATGGCCAGATATAATATAGCACAAGGTATATAATAGATGGCATTACCGGAAGAATTTGCTAAAAGCGAAGTGGTTCTCATCAACTCTGTCATTGCAATAATGGAAACCAGGGAAGAATCCTTTAAAAGAGCGATAAATTCATTGCCGGTCGGGGGAATTAATCGTCGATAAGATTGAGGAATAATAATTCTTCTCATCGCCTGGGTGAAGCTCATACCCAACGCCTTTGAAGCCTCCATCTGCCCTTTATCTATTGATTGAATTGCGGCTCTGATAATCTCAGCAAGATACGCCCCGGAATTTAAACTAAGGGCAATAAACGCGGCAGGCAGTGCATCAATAGTAATGGGGGTAAAGGTAGGCAAAGCATAGTAAATAAAAAATATTTGCAAAAGTAGAGGCGTTCCTCTGAATAGCCAAATATAAAATTGAGAAAGTCTATCAAAAAACGCATTTTTTGATAATCTTCCCAAAGCTAAAAGCAAGCCTAAGATTAACCCAAAGAAAATGGAAACTAATGTCAGCAGAATTGTAAGCCCTGCACCTTGCAATAATGCGGGCATAGCAACTATAATCTTTTGAAAGCCCAAAACATTTAGCTCCCTAATTCATTTCTTTTAAAACTGTATCAATATTGCTTGTTAAATCTGCATTAAACCATTGCACAGATATTTGCTTCATTGTTCCATCGGCGACCATGGCATCAATTGCTTTTTGAATTTTATCGGCTAAAACTGTATTCCCCTTTTTTAAGCAAACGCCAATTGGTTCATTGGTAAGCTTGGCAGAAGCGGATTTAAAATTAGTTTTATCCATCCCGATATAATACAGCCCGACAACTTCATCAACTATAATAGCGTCCAGTCTGCCTGCTTTCATATCAGCAAAAGGCTGAATAACCTGGTCATAGATTTTAAGCTCAGCAAATTTCGTTCCTTTTGCCTGTATTTTTATAGCTGCTTCATGCGCGGTAGTTGATACCTGGCAGCCAACCTTTTTACCCGCTAAATCTTCCGGCTTTGTAATTGAATTGTCTTTAGGGTTAACAATTATCATTTGAGAAGTTGCTATATAAGGCTTTGTAAAGGTAAATTCCTCTAATCTTTTTGTAGTCATACTCATAGAAGAAATAATACAGTCAAATTTCCTCGTGTTCAGAGCGGAAAAGATACCGTCCCACGCCGTTGAAACAAATTGCGGTTCTTTGCCCAAACGCCTGGCTATTTCTTTAGCAACGTCAATATCAAAGCCGATTGTATTGCTTTTTTCATCCTTATATTCCATCGGCGGATAACTGTCATCAACACCAATTTTTAGATATTTGCTATCTATTGTTTCCGAGCAAGAGGTAAAGAAAAATAATGCAACAGGAATTAGTGCCACCATAAAAATTGAAAATACTTTTCTCATTCAATACATCTCCTT
>CAYUWA010000035.1:0-1851 GCA_964448505.1 uncultured Gammaproteobacteria bacterium
GATCTTTGCGATGGTGTTGGAGGGCAGTTGGGTTTCTTGAGCCACAAGTGTATGGAGCCAGCCGCCGATGGCCACCTCTACGCCGACTTCGAAGAAAAAGATCAGGGCAAAGCCTAGGGCTAAGAGGATATCAAAGTCTTTTTTAACGGCATCTTCTGCAATAACTGGGCGAGGTGTTGGAAAGCTGAGGTATGCAGGTACTAAGATGGCGATAATGGCAATGCCACACAGCCAAAAACTCCACTGTGTTCCAATTCCCATAACAATCAGAGGGGCAAGAATGCCTCCTAAGCCAAAGAAGGCGTGGAGAGCGTTCATGTAGGGAACGGCATTTTTTTTGTGAAGCCAACCGATATGGGTATTGGCTCCCACATCCCATGTGGACTCCGAAATTCCGTAAAACACCACCATTACCGTGAGAAATACGAGGCTTGAAGAGTAAGGAATCACAAAACAAGCGAGCCCTAAGGCCAGGGCTTCGAGGGCCATGAGCAGGTGGCCACAGATTTTGGAAAAGAGCCAGAAAGTGACGAGATAGAGGTAGTAATGGCGTACTCGGACTGACGGCTGAGGGGAGATTGTGCCCAGTGGTATCGAAGCAATGGCATAGAAATGTACTCCTGTTTTCTAGTGGGGAAGTTGCATGGGGCCGGGGGCTGCGAGGCTAGCTTCCCAGCTTTGAAGAAAGGAAAAACTGGGTCTCTTTAGGACAAGAACACCATAGCGAACAAAGGCATAAACAGCTCCGCCGCAGCGCTGATCGTAATCGTCTTCACTGGTGATGGAAAGAATGCGGCACAGGGCGATGGAGTATTAAAGGATTTGAATGCTATAGCGTTCTTCTGTGGCAGCCTCACACACCTCTTGGTTTTGGGTAGCTTCGGCACCACAGGCTAATGAGTCGGTTTTCCAGTCGATGAAGAAAAACTTATTTTGAGCGATGAAAATACCGTCGAAAAAACCTGTCACAAACCCGCGATCGATGTGCCAGCGCGTGTCTGCTTGGGGGTTTATCAGCAGCGGATGTGTGCTCTCCGGCCAAGGAAACACAAACTTGACTTCGGCACAGAGGGTATTGAGCTGATAGATGGAGGCATCCAAGGGGTCATAAAAGAGATTGAGAGTGCGAAATACCGTTTGTGATATAAAAGAAAAAAACTCAAAAAAGTGAGAAATCTAGTTTACAAGAAAAAAACACAATGAGTAAACCAAAATCATCTTTAGAAGGAGAATATAAAGGTAATTTTGTTGATATAGAAATTTAATATTATAAATATTAGAAAATTGGTGTGATTTAATATGGATAATTATTTAATACAATTAATATTTATATCTGTTGGCATTATATTAATAATTATAGCTTTATTTAGACCTAAAAAAAATTCTGAAATTGAGGAAATAATTGAAAAAATGTTTGAGGATTTTATAATGCAAGTTGATTTGGAAAACGAAGATATGATAAATAAAATAAAATTAACAACACAAAATAAAGTTCCTTATGAAATTGTTACTAGAATTAGTTCATTAGAACAACAGATAAATAAACTTGAGCAAGAATTGAATAATGCGAAATCTTTAAAAGGTGATAATTTAATTGAAAACGAAGCTATATTATCGGCAAATCAAAAATATATTGAAGTATTAAAGTTGCATAAAGCCGGTTCTAGTATTGAAGACATCGTGGATGATACTCATGTTAGCCATGCTGAAGTTAAATTCGTTATAGAATTAAGTAAGAAAGATTTTAAATATGTTTAAGAATAGATACTTTATACTAGGGTTGGGATTGGGATTTATTTTGTGTGGTACTTTACTTGTGTTATATGGAGGCTATTTCATAACTAATAATTC
>CAYUWA010000035.1:1861-2517 GCA_964448505.1 uncultured Gammaproteobacteria bacterium
CATTAGAAGAATTAAAGGTGATAGCAAATGAAAAGAACCTTTATATTTATAGTGAAGAAGAGTTAAATGAACTAATTAAGGTATCTAATAACAAATACGATAAAGACAAAGCAGTTAACGATGAAGAAAATAAAAATTCAGTTGAAGGGGAATTTATTAGTTTTACTATTCCTTATGGATTTGATACCTATCAGGTAACAGAACTTTTATTTAATTTTGGTATTTTAGAGGACAAACAGGAATTCAATACTATTTTAGTAAAAAATCATTTAACAAAAGGAATAATCGCTGGAGATTATAAATATAATCTAAACTTATCAACTCAAGAATTAATTGAATTGATTACTAATACAGAATTAGATAATTAAATTATTTAATAATACTCTAAAGTTGCATCTTAGCTCATGTTGTGATATATTATTTTGGTGAAAAAAAACACACACTAAGGGATTTAATTTTGGTTCTGGAGACAGAAATAATTAAAGATGAGCTTGGTGGAGGATAAAAACCAAAGGAGGTGAAAGATATGGCAGTTATTTCCATGAAACAGTTATTAGAAGCGGGAGTTCATTTCGGTCATCAGACACGTCGTTGGAACCCCAAAATGGATCGCTATATCTTTACAGAAAGAAACGGGATTTATATTATTGATTTAC
>CAYUWA010000036.1:0-2266 GCA_964448505.1 uncultured Gammaproteobacteria bacterium
CAGTCGGATAAAATTCTTTTTTCGTTTTGGAGTTATTAATGTCTTTTGCCCAGCGAACAAAGTGGTCAACTGCCCGCTGGGGGCGATAACAATCGTAAATCTTCAACGATAGAGAGAAGGGTGTAAGTTCCTTCTGCACCTGAGCCAAAGCATCAACCGTTTCTTTTGTCAGCATGCATTTCGGTGCCATATAGCCATAGACTCTTTCTCCTAAAAAGTTATGAGGACCATAATATCGTATATCCAGAAGTGCATCGGGGATTACTTTTTGTATATCGACAAAACCTTCAGGCGTATTATCATTCCCCATGATAATAACAGGCAATGCTTTTGGATCAAGCCAGGCTAGAATCTTCACGATATTTTCTTCGGAGACTGCAACACACCCTGCAGTTGGTATATCTTTTCCACGCCAGACATGAAAAAAGATAGCACTGCCGTAATCTTTGACAACCGGATTGGTATTATACTCAATAACTATTCCATATTTATAAAGATTGTCGTCACGTCGCATTTTTTCGTATGAAACCGCTTTCGTTTCAGCTTTTTTTACCCAACGATTATAATCATCGGCATTGGGATCATCAACCCAGATATCGTCAATAAAAGCCTGGCGATAGGGCATTTTTGTATTTATTGACTTTTCATAGCCAAAAGTCATTTGCAGCGAAAAAGCGCCTGAAGGGGTTTTACCATCGCCTTCTCTCTTTTTTCCTGCCCCGGCAAACCCGTTTTTACCAATTACAGCATCGAAAGGTTCAAAAGCGACCTTCCAGTCATCACCTTTTTTTTCTAAAGCATAAACTTTTCTCTGATTGGGAAATAATGAATTATTATCGATGACTATAATCACTTTGGTTGATTTTTTGATGTCGTTTTCATGGGCAGAAAGTAATCTTTTTAAGTCCAAATCAGACGATGCCAAAACAAACGATGATGTCATTAACGAAAAGAGAAACAGTAAAACTGTAAAAACAATTAACGTGACAAACGATTTTATTATCTTCATTGATGAATTTAATCCTCCAACTTTTCTCTAAATCATTTGTAATGGAAACTTGATATCTTTTCAATATATTTATTTAAAAGTGTGGTTATTTATGTATTTTTATGTGGTATAATTGAAAATAAAGAGGCCAAAGAGAATAATTTAATTAATAATATGATACATGAAGAAAGAACTTATAGATCATTAATAAATAAAGATAATCTAACTTCGTATAATGTCAAAATTGGCGAGAGCGATCTCTTTATCAGCTCTGATTCCAAACTGACAGATGTTGCTTTAAAATCATTAAGTAAGCATCGTAATTCGTTAGAAGCATACATCAAAAATCATCCGGAATTCCGCACATCACTTTTGCCGCTGCAGGAAGATAATTTAGCGCCGCTAATTATCCGGGAAATGCTTGCAAAATCAAAAATATGCAGGGTAGGGCCGATGGCTTCGGTTGCCGGTGCTATTTCCGAATTTGTTGGATATGACTTAATCGACCTGACAGAAAACCTCATTATTGAAAAACGGCGGAGATGTTTTTCTAAAGTCCAAAAACAAATTAACCGTTTCCATTTACGCAGGAGTTTCTGCTTTAAGTTATAAGGTCAATGTCCTTGTAAAACCAGAGGAAACACCGCTAGGCATTTGCACATCATCGGCGACGGTAGGTCCATCATTGAGCTTCGGTAAAGCCGATGCGGTTTGTGTAATTTCTAAATCCGCCACACTAGCCGATGCCGCAGCCTCCGCCATAGGTAATAAAGTTAAAAGCAAAAAAGATCTAAAAACAGCACTGGATTATGGAATAAAAATTCCCGGCGTTAAAGGGATAGTTATTATCTGCAGCAACGATATGGGGGCAATCGGTGATGTCCATTTTATTTAGAGAATCTAATCGTTATCGAAGTATAGTTCATTTAAGAACCTCTAACTAATTTTACTATCATTAAGTTTACATAACATATATTATGAGACGTTAAATGAATATCGGCGAAAAGGTGTAACGGTCACTGAAAAACAAAAAACCGGCATATCTTCTTTAAATAAAGATAATATTGCCGGTCTACAAATAAACCTTCCGTCTTCAGCCTAATAGCTTCAGCTTTTATTAAATGCCGTCAGCTGCTAATTGTTCAATTAGTTTGATCTGCTTGTCGGTTAATTTCTGCGGAACTTCTATATTGATCTTTACGAACTGATCTCCTTTAGGGGCTCCTTTTAATCCAGGCACACCATAACCTTTCATCCTGATTTTGGTATTATTCTGAG
>CAYUWA010000037.1:0-1850 GCA_964448505.1 uncultured Gammaproteobacteria bacterium
CAGGCAAAAAAAGCGATGGCACTGCTTAAAAACGGGTTATTGGTTTAGTGATTGTCTTAGTTTCTTGGGCTCTTACCCTATTTATACTAACAATGACTGACGAAGCATCAAGAAATGTACCGGGTTACCAGAATTATCGTCAAAGTTTCTTCTAAATCGCGGAATTATATAGAAGGGGAGAAATGTCGGACGACTTTGACAAATTTAATAAATATGGTATAGTCTATATATAAAGCTAGTTGTTCTTACAATTAGCTTTTATTTTTTAGAAAGTAATTAAATAGTTTATTCCCCTTTTTAATAAAGGGTAATACTTAAAAAAATATGTCTGATATCAGTGCTGCCATAAAGCAGTTATGTGAAGAAAAAAATTTAGAGTATGGCGCGGTAATCTCGGCGATTGAGTTGGCCTTGGCGGCGGCTTATCGTAAAGATTATGGCGAGAGGAATCAAAATGTCCGTGTTAAATTTGATCCGACGAGCGGTCAATCAGAAATTTTTGACGTAAAAACGGTCGTGGATAATCTACCGGAACAAGAAGAAGCGGAAATGCTTCAGAATTTATATAATCCGGCGCCACGTGAACCGAGAAAGGAAAATTTTCATCGTGATGATTTTGTTGAAGCTGAGGCTAATGAAGAGGAGAAGAAAAAATTTAATCCGAAAACTGATATTCAAATCAAAGAAGCGGTTATTTTAAAGCATGATGCGCAAGTAGGAGAAGAAATTGTTACGGATTTACCGATTCCGGAAAGTTATGGACGTATGGCCGCACAAACAGCTAAACAGGTTATTATCCAGAAACTAAGAGAGATGGAGCGCGATATGATTTTTGGTGAGTTTAAAAATAAAGAAAAGGAAGTTATCTCCGGCATAGTTCAAAGAAGAGAGGGGAGATTTGTTTTTGTTGATTTAGGGAAAGCGATTGGTCTTCTACCGGCCGAAGAACAGATTTATAACGAGAATTATAATGTCGGCGACCGGGTTAAGGTATTTGTTAAAGAAGTAAGAGAGGGACATAAAGGTCCGGAAATTATTCTTTCCCGTCGCAGTGAAGAAATTCTTAAAAAGATTTTTTATCTTGAGATTCCGGAAATCGCTAACGGTTTAATAGAAATTAAAAGCGTGGCTCGAGAAGCAGGTGCTCGTTCTAAGGTTGCAATTTACACGGAAGCGGAAAATGTTGACCCGGTCGGATCTTGTGTCGGACAACGAGGTTCTCGTATTCAAACTATTATCGGCGAACTCGGCGGAGAAAAAATTGATATTATTGAATATAGTGAAGATGCCGCTAAATTTGTCGCCAATTCTTTGGCTCCGGCCAAGGTTTTATCTATTGAACTTGTTGAAGCGGAGCATAAAGCGATTGTTAAGGTAAGTTCGGATAAATTATCTTTGGCAATCGGAAAAAATGGGCAAAACGTCCGGTTAGCGGCGCGACTTACAGGTTGGAAAATAGATATTATTGAATCAACGGAAGACGGCGAGAAAAAAGTTGTTGAAAGCGACGGAGAAGCTGTCCAATTATTAGAGGAAGGAGAAAATAACGAAGTGAACCTAGAAGTTAGCGAAGAAGTTAATGAAGAAGCTAAAGAAAATGTCGCCCCTATTGAGGAGAAAAAAGAAAAAAAAGAAAAGAAGGAAAAAGTAAAAAAGGAAAAAGTTAAAAAAGAAAAAAAATAAAAAATAAATTAATTTAAGCCCGCTTATTTTTAAAGGGGCACTAAAAACTTTATGTTAACGACATTTTTAGTTTTAGGAAGCGCAATTGTCGCCATTCTTTATGGGGCAATTGTCATTGCTTCAATTCTTCGTTTGCCGGAAGGAAACGATAAGATGAAAGAAATTGC
>CAYUWA010000038.1:0-379 GCA_964448505.1 uncultured Gammaproteobacteria bacterium
ACGCTAAAACAGAGGAGAAAAAGGATGATGTTGTTGAAGGAGAGGTTGAAGAGGCTAAATAATTATGTCCAAAGATTATTATAATATATTAGGCGTTTCTAAATCGGCGTCTCCCGATGAAATAAAATCAGCGTTTAGGAAAAAAGCTCACGAACATCATCCTGACAAGGGCGGTGACTCGGAGAAATTCAAAGAACTAAACGAGGCCTATCAAGTCCTGGGAAATGAAACCAAACGTAAACAATATGATCAGTTTGGTTCGGCTTTTCAAAATGGACAAGCGGGCGGAGCCGGGGGATTCTCCGGTTTTTCCGGTTTTCAAAACGGCGCCGGTTTTGATTTTGAAGATTTAGGTGATATGTTTGGAGGATTCGGAGAT
>CAYUWA010000038.1:389-1626 GCA_964448505.1 uncultured Gammaproteobacteria bacterium
ATATTTTTGGTTTTGGCGGAGCGCGCAATACTTCAAAAAGAGCAACCCGCGGGCGCGATATGGAAATGATTTTGAATGTAGATTTTCTTGATGCCGTTTTTGGTACTGAAAAAGAAATAAGTTTTTCCAAAAATATTGTTTGCAGTAGATGCCATGGCGAAGGGGCAGAGCCAGGGTCTAAAATAGAAACTTGTGGAGTTTGTCATGGCTCCGGCCGAGTAATTAAGATTCAGAGAACAATTTTAGGAAATATCCAGGCACAAGCTACTTGTGAATCCTGTCGCGGAGAAGGAAAAATATATTATGAGAAATGTTCTAAATGTTCAGGAACCGGTGTGCATCGTGAAATTGTAAAAATTAAAGTAAAAATTCCCGCCGGAATAAATACCGGAGAATCAATAAGGCTAAGCGGTCAAGGAGAAGCCGGAGAAAAAGGTGCCCCGGCGGGTGATTTATATTTAAGAATAAAGGTTTCTGCTCATAAAAAATTTGTTAGGGATAATTATGATATCAGGACTGAAGAGATAATCAGTATTTCTCAAGCGGCGCTTGGCGATAAAATAGAAATTGACTCTATTGACGGGCGACTAACTCTAAAAATTCCCGAAGGAACACAATCAGGAACAGTTTTCCGTTTGAAGGGGAAAGGAATAAATAAACTTCACGGTCATGGTCAAGGGGATCAATTTATTAAAATAATCGTTAAAATACCAACCGGACTAAGCAAAAAACAAAAGAAGGGGCTGGAGGATTTAGGGTTGTAATGATAGAGCACTTTATTATAAGTATTTTGCCTGTTTTTATTGACTTTATCCTTAAAAATGCTACAATAATAGAGTCTTAATTATTTAAATATTAAAACTATGTGTAATTGGTTAAAAAAGATTTTTGGAGGAAAATGTTGTTGCCAAAAGGGAGAAAATTGCTGCCAAGAAAAGAAAGCAGAGCCGACTGTTGAAACTCCGAAAATGCCGGAAACAAGCTCTGAAAATGAGCCGAAAGTTGAATAAAATATTTTTTGATTTAAAAAACGCGAATTTTCGCGTTTTTTATTTAGATAGTTTGCCTTTTATGTTTATAGATACTCACGCCCATGTTAATTTTGCCGCGTTCAAAGACGATGCCGATGAGGTTATTCGTCGCTCTTTGGATAACGAAACTTGGATGATATTGGTTGGCTCTGAAAATAAGACTTCAAATAGAGCCTTAAGCTATGCCAATAAATATGAAAAAGGAG